>JAEWLX010000001.1 GCA_023457325.1 Bacillota bacterium
TTATCGAGAATATAGGGGTGATCATAGCCATTTGCACACTTAATTAGTGCTTGATTAAAAATTTGTGATTCGATTCGTTTCTCTTTGCGAAAATCCATGATTATATTTACGGGACTAACTCCTATTGGGATTGTTTCGTGATTTACTTCGCCAAAGAAAGAAGCATCGATGAGTAATTTATGATTGAGAATCGTTCCCTTGCCATTTAGGTTAAAGTATGTGTGATTTGTCAAATTGCATATTGTATCAGCGTCACTTTTTGCAAAGTAACGGATTTCAAGTTTGTTAACACGAGCGTGAAGATAGTAGGTGACAGATACCTTCATGTTCCCAGGAAATCCACTTTCATAATCGGGACTTAAATAACTAAAAACGATTCCTTTGCCTAGTGAATCTTCAAACGATTGATGCTCAAACCTTGCATAAGCAAGACTTTGCTCACCACCATGAAGACCGTGTTTAGATTTATTTTCTTTAATTTGAAATTGGTGGCCGTTAAGCTTAAAAAGTCCATCTTTGATTCTTCCCGCGTTTCGACCAATCGTTTTACCAAAATAGTCGCTAAAAAATGTCTTATCATCAACATTTTGGGGTCTAACCGTCACGATTCGCTCCTCGCCACTTAAAAGCACGAGGGAAATGTCAAGAATTGCTGCCCCAAATGGAGAAAGCGTCACCTTCATTCCTAAATCGTTTGTTAAGGTTAATTTGTAGTTCATCACAAATATCATATCGCAATTAAAACATTTTTTGACTACAAGTCAGTAACGTTTATAATAATTATTAGCATTGGTGGGCAACCATGGACAAAATTTTAGAAGTCGAACATCTTAAAAAACATTACGGACAAATAAAAGCGGTGGATGATATTTCCTTTTATGTTGAAAGAGGTAAGCTCTTTGCTTTTCTTGGTCCTAATGGCGCAGGCAAATCAACAACAATCGACATTATTTGTACATTTTTAAAACCCGACTCCGGTTCTGTATCGATTGATGGTCATGTTCTTGGCAAGGACGATGATGCCATTCGCTCATCAATCGGTGTTGTCTTTCAAGATGGTTTTCTTGATGATTTGTTAACGGTCGAAGAAAACATTAAATATCGAGGTAGTTTTTACGGTCTAAAAGGCAAAGAGCTTCAAGATGCTTTTGATCGCGTTGTTGAAGCGACTGGCGTTAAGGATTTTCTGAAGCGGCAATATAAAAAGTTATCCGGTGGTCAAAGACGTCGTTCAGATATCGCTCGTTCCTTAATTCACACTCCAAAAATTCTTTTTCTTGATGAACCGACAACCGGTCTTGATCCGCAGACGAGAAAAAAAGTCTGGGAAACGATTGTTAAGATGCAACGCGACTTGGGTATGACCGTATTCCTAACGACACACTATATGGAAGAAGCTACGGAAGCTGATTATGTCATTATCATAGATAATGGTAAAATCGCTGCACGTGGGACACCGTACGACCTTCGCAAAAACTACGCCAATGATAGTTTAAGAATTGAATATCGCGATCTTCCTACCATCGAAACGATTCTTAAAACGAACGGAATCGATTGTCGAATTCATAATGGCGAAGCTATTATTCCTTTGAAAAAAACATTGGATGCTTTGCAAATCCTCGATTTGTGTAAAGGCGAAATTAAAAGTTTTGAAGTTTTATCGGGAACACTTAACGATGCCTTTATTAATATAACCGGAAAGGAAATTCGCGAATGATTATTTTCGCCCTTCGGAACTTTAAAGTTTTCATCCGCGATCGCCTCGCTATCTTTTTTTCCTTGCTTTCAGTCATCATCATTTTTGCCCTCTATACGCTATTTTTAAATAACGCTTGGTCATCAGCTCTTCCTGATGGCGTTGAAGGCGGTCAGGCTTTGATGGATGGTTGGCTAATGGCTGGTATTTTAGCAGTCGTATCTTTTACGACAACGATGGGCGCTTATGGCACAATGGTTGATGATAAAGCCAAGAAAATCTATAAGGATTTCTCTTCGTCACCTTTAAAAAGAACATCATTGGTTGGTGGCTATATTATTTCCTCCTATATAATAGGAGTAATCATGAGCATAATTTCTCTGGTCTTTCTTTATATTTACATGATGATTCGCGATGGCTATTTTCTTGGCTGGCTTGAAACCCTTCAAGTTTTTGGTCTGATTCTTTTAGTAACCCTTGCCAACAGTGCGATGGTTTTCTTCATCACTATTTTTATCAAAAGCAACACTGCCTTTGGTACGGTTAGCACCGTCGTCGGAACCTTAATGGGCTTTTTAGCAGGTATTTATATGCCAATCGGAAATTTTCCGAAGTTCGTGCAAGGAGTTATCAAAGTCTTTCCTGTTTCTCATGCCGCTTCGCTATTTAGGCGAGTGATTATGGGCGACTTAGTTAATAAAGTTTTTCTTGGGGCTCCCGATATTTATCGTGAAGATTTTTTAAATATTATGGGAGTTGACTTTGCTTTTGGCGATTTCTTGATTTTGCCCTGGATGCAAATTGTATATTTGATTGCAACAACGCTTGTTTTTTATGGTTTATCGCTTCTGATTGTCAGTTTGAAAAAACAGTCATAAGATAGGCGATTACAAATAACATAAATGGTGGCTTCGGGCCATCTTTTATGTTATGTTATTTAACTGTATGAAAAACAAATTATTAGAAATATTTCTAACTTTTTTGAAAATTGGAGCAACGACCTTTGGTGGTGGTTACGCCATGATTCCTTTAATTCGCCACGATGTTGTCGATAACAAGAACTGGCTTAATGAAGAAGAATTGATGGAAATCTTGACGATTGCCGAATCAACTCCGGGTCCAATCGCCATCAATGTTGCAACTTATACTGGCTATAAGATTAAAGGTATTTGGGGAAGCATCTTAGCGATGCTTG
>JAEWLX010000002.1 GCA_023457325.1 Bacillota bacterium
GGCGACAATTTTGTAAGTATATCAAATTGTTTTACCTAGCAATTTATAATATGATTTATACACAGGTTTGTATAACAAGAATGGATGTGTGATTGACTTATGTGGAATGCACTTGAAGGGATGGGCGCTTGGGGTATTGTCTTAGCAATATTAATCATTTTTATTGCTAAGATTGTTGAGGTTACCATAGGTACCCTGCGACAGATTTTAGTAGTTAAAGGTTTTCGAAAGTTGGCCGTTCTTCTCGCTTTGATTGAAATCTTTTTATGGGTTTTCATCGCTTCGAAAGTCATTAATGACCTTAGTGTTAATATTCTTTATGGTATTGCTTATGGTCTTGGCTTTGCCGCGGGTGTTTACTTCGGCTCAATTATCGAACAAAAACTCGCTTTTGGAATGTTGCTGGTGCAAACAATTACGACCGAAAAGAAAGGTTTAGAAATTGCCAAGGAATTGCGCGATAAAGGTTATGGCGTGACCACCGTTGATGCCAAAGGGAAAGTAGACGACCGCAAAATACTGATGGTGTATGCCAATCGTCGCGGTAGTCAAGAAATCATTGAACAAGTTCTGCTTATCGATCCAACTGCCATGATTGTCACAAATGATGTCGGCACATTGTCTGGCGGTTACATTAGGTTGAAAAAATCTTTATTAAAATAAAACAAAAAGAAAAGGCGACTTAGATAGCCAAGTCGCCTTTTTTAATCCAGCCGAGTTTTCTAAACAACAAATCAATTAAAAATACTAATAATGCTGGTCCAACAATCATTAGAATAACTACACCGAGCCATGCCATAAGAGGATTGCTTGTCATATTAAGAATGGTGGAAAGCGGACCTATTAAAGCGCACGTACCCATACCTGCCGCCGCCGACTCAGTTTCAAGAGCAAATACCATTGTTGAAAGCGGTCCGAGCAAAGCAGATACAATAATTGTCGGTAACCATACTAATGGTTTTCGCAAAATATTTTTAAACTGTAACATTGATGTTCCAATACCAACAGATATAATTTTGCCGGCATTGTTGTCGCGAATAGACATAATCATAAAACCAATCATTTGTGTGCAACAGCCGACGGCTGCGGCTCCGCCAGCGATACCGCCTAAATTAATCGCAACCGCGATTGCTACTGAGGAAATTGGAGCGGTTAATATCATTCCCATAACAGTTGAAATAACGACTCCCATTAGTAATGGTTGGTACGCGGTAGCCGTTTGAACAAAATTTTCTAGTGATTTAACAATAAATGTTAAAGGAACAGTAAACAAAAAAGACAAAGCGGCAGCAACGGCCGCGATAAAAAGAGGAACAATTATTAAATCAACAGGCGTTGTCTTTTTAAAAACGAGACGATATATTTCGATACTAATAACGACGACCATATATGCCATCAAAGGATTTCCGTTAGAAACAGTTCCATTAATGAAAGGCAAGACATACGAACCATTATTAAAACCAAGAACCATAGTCGATATCGCTCCGGCCGCTCCAGCTGATATTATCGCGATTGGAGATAGTGTCTTTAATGAAAGAGCAATACCAATGCCAATACCGATACCCATCAGGCCTTTAAGAATATTGCCAAGACCAGTAAAGAATTGCACGCCACTTAAAGTTCCGATTTGCCCGATAATAACGCCGATAATTAAGGTTGCAAACATGCCGATGGCCATGCCTCCAGTCGTTTTTGTCAGGTAATCCATAAATCGAGCAAACAAACTTTTCTTTTTTTCGTTTGCACTAATCTCGTTAATTTTTTCGTCTTTCATAGTGTTTCCCTCGCCCTCTATTCATCAAATTAATATATATAAAACTCATCATTTAGCAAGAAAATTTAAAACGCCAAGTCATTAGCGGCTTCTTGCGATTAACTTTCAAACCTCATTGTGCTATTCTTTTATCGATACTATGAATAGAAGAAAAAATGTAATGCTTGAAATCGTTCGTTTCGTCGTCGTGGGGGTAATTGCCACCGTTTTAGATTATGGAACTTATTCTTTTTTAGCTCTTGCCATTCCTGATGCTTGGAATCCGATTATCGAAACGATTTTGTGCACAGCGCTTGGCTTTCTCGTCAGCGTTGTCGCTAATTATTTTCTATCGGTTATATGGGTCTTTCAAAATGTTGATGCAAGTGCGAATGTTAAGTCCAGAAAGAACGTGCTCTTATTCGTTGTTTTATCGGCAGGCGGATTGTTGCTTGGTATGGCGGTAATGGTTGGTTTTGAAGCACTTGCCACGAATACTCTTGCTTTGGATATCAATAACTGGATTATCGATTTTAAAGTTAGCTACTTTAGATCGTTAGCCTTTTGGTATTTTACCATATTCTTCGGTGTCAAAACGCTTGTCATTTTATCGTATAATTATTTTACAAGAAAGAAGCTGATTTTTAAGGCTCCAAAGGAGAACACGAATGAACAAACTGAGAATTAATATGTTATCAAAAGCTGATTCAGTTGATGGGCAGGGTGTTGGTTCTGCTTATTTAGAACAAGTCGCTCTCGTAAAGGAATGCGGCGATGTCTTTGATGTGACAGTCAATAAAAGCGGTTCGAAGTTTGATATTGTCCACGTTCACACGATTAATCCTCAATATTTGTTCAAAATGAACAAGCGACACGTAAATGTATGCTATGTCCATATGCTCCCTGATACATTAGATGGATCAATAAAACTTCCTAACTTTTTATTTAGGCTCTTTAAGAGGTATGTTATTAAATTCTATCGTAAGGCTGATGAAATTGTTGTCGTTAATCCTATTTTTATCAACCCTTTAGTGGAGTTAGGTATTAAACGCGAATGTGTCACCTATATTCCAAACTATGTCTCCAAAGAACAGTTCCATGTAATCGACGAGAAAAAACGGATGGAAGTTCGCGATTTCTACGGTGTTCCCCGCGATCGTTTTGTGGTCCTTGGAGTTGGCCAAGTTCAGACGAGAAAAGGGGTACTTGATTTTGTGGAAACAGCCAAGAAAAATCCGGAAATGTTTTTCGTTTGGGCGGGCGGGTTTTCGTTTGGCAAGATTACCGATGGCTATAAGGAACTAAAAGAAGTTGTCGATCATCCACCAGCAAACGTTAAATTTACCGGTATCGTTAAGCGCGACAAAATGAATGACATTTTTAATATGTCTGATGTTTTGTTTATGCCTTCGTTTAACGAACTATTTCCGATGGCGATACTTGAAGCTGTCAATGCCCATAAACCAGTCTTACTTAGAGACCTCGATTTATATGTCGATATTTTGTTTGAAAAGTACGAAAAAGGTCATAATGTCGAAGATTTTGCTAATGTTTTAGGCGCATTGAAAAGTGACAAAGAATTATATAAAAAAGCTTCGGATAACTCGAAATACATAAGTGAGTTTTACTCAAAAGAACACGTTCGCGAAATCTGGCGTGAATACTATCCTAGAGTTTATCAAAAATATCTTGGTAAAAAACGCTTTCGCTAAATTGTCAGCTCATTATCTCTTTTGCTTTAGGTAAAGCATTGCTTTAGAATAGAGATATGGAAAACCGCATCATAAAACGTTACGAATACGAAATAGGCGAATGCGTTCTTCACGAAGAAGGCATGGATATTTTCATTGCACGTCGTAAAGATCGCCTTTTTTCCTTTCGCGAATATCGTATTGAAAAGCTATACCACGAAGACCTAGCAAAATATAAACGGATTCAAAAGGCTGGCGTTAATGTTCCGAAGCTCATCGCTCACGACAAACAACTGAAGGTGTTGATTTTTGAACGCTTTCAAGAACCGACTGCTCTTGATATTTTAGCTAAGGAAGATTTAAAAGAGATTTACTTTAAACAATTGTTTGCAATTTATCGTTTTTGCCGTTTTTCAAAAGTCGAAATAAATTACTTACCTCATAATTTCATATTAAAGGGGACAACTCTTTATTACATTGGTGAAGACATTATTGATTCTGATCCTAAACGAAACCTAGAAAACTTTGGTCTTCGTTATTGGATATATTCAAAAGAAGCCGCTGATCTTT
>JAEWLX010000003.1 GCA_023457325.1 Bacillota bacterium
ACAGGGCAAGCCGCTGTCTTTTACGATGGCTCATTAATGGTTGGTGGCGGTCTCATCAGCGAAGTTTACGCTGATAATAAACGTATCGATAAATAAATTTATTTATTTAGAATAACAGTATCTGGTAAAACATCGCCGGTTTTTTCGCTGAATTTTTTGATTAATTCTTCAACGGTGAGGTTTGCTTTTTCTTCATCGCGACAGTCGAAGATAACTTTGCCATCGGCCATCATGATCAGACGATTACCATAACGGATGGCATCACGCATATTATGAGTAACCATAATTGTTGTTAACTTAGCTTTCTTAACAACTTCGTTAGTGATGCGCATGACAATTTTAGCTGTCTCCGGATCTAAGGCGGCGGTATGTTCATCAAGGAGAAGCAGACGAGGATTATTCATCGTCGCCATCGTTAACGTTACTGATTGTCTTTGCCCACCGGAAAGATTTTTCATGCGCTCGCCAAGTCTGTTTTCTAAGCCAAGTCCAAGTGGCTTTAGCAAATCTTCAAAATATGCTTTTTGATTTCTCTTTAGTCCCCATCTAAGTGTTGTGCTTTTGCCGCGACGATGAGCTAAAAACATGTTTTCTTCAACGAGCATGTCACCAATCGTACCAATCATCGGATCTTGAAAGACGCGGCCGATAAAACGTGAACGGCGGTGGTTCTTAATCGCGACAATATTTTCGTTATCAATAAGGATTTGTCCCTCATCTGGTTCTATAGACCCAGCAATAAGGTTTAATAAGGTTGATTTGCCTGAACCGTTTGAACCGATAATGGTGATAAAATCACCTTCATCAATATGAAGATTTAAGTGGTCAATCGCGTGTTTATTATTGGCTGTCTGACCATCGAGGATAAAAGTTTTATCAAGGTTAATTATGTCAAGCACTTGCATCTATCCTCCTTGCTTTCATTTTCTTTTGCCAATTCTTAAATCCTTTTTTAAACAAAGGAATACAAAGGATTAAAACAAAGAGAATGGCCTGAACTAGTTTTAGGTAGCCGTTGTCGTTTAAAAGACGCATGGCGAGGTTAATAACTAGCATATATGAGAAACAACCAACAAAGACACTGAGTAAAGCGACGGCAAAGTTTGGTTTGCCGTAAAGCATAATGGCTTCACCAAGAAGAATACTTGCTAAAGCAATAACGATGGTTCCTTGACCAAAGATTGAATTAGACGTCAGCATCAACTGTGAATAAAGCGAGCCACTCATCGCTACAATAGCGTTACTGATGGCTAGACCGATAATGACGCGGCTGTCGGTATTAATACCTTGAGCTCGACTCATAATCTTGTTTTTACCGGTAGCTCTAATCGTGATACCGAGTTCAGTTCCAAAAAACCAATACAAAGCGCCGATAATTACGCCGATGACGATGATGCTAGTGACAATATATCCCCATTCACCGAAAAAAGAGCGAAAGAAAGAAAAGACAGTTGGCATGAAAGGCGTGGTTATAGAACCGACAAAATCGCCTATCTTTGCTTGGTTATTTAAAGAACTAGTTATTCCGTTTAATAATTGGGCTAGCGGGACACACATTACCATCGTGATTATTCCTGCAAGTAAGGAGGGGATTTTAAGCTTAGTGTGTAAGACACCAGTAATAAGCCCCATAATGCCTCCAGAAACAAAGGCGATGAGAATAGCGACAATCGGTGGAACGCCTAAAGCAATCATCAAAACTGTAACTGCGCCCCCTAACGGAAAAACACCTTCCGCCCCCAAATCGGCAATGTCTAAAACACGATAGGCAACATAGACGCCAATACCGAGCAAGGCATAGATTAAGCCTAGATTAAGTGAGTTTGTGAAGATGTTATAAAAGACGTTCATTTTTATCTATCTAATTATCAATTACTTCGTCGGCTTCCGCAAGTAGATTTTCAGGAAAAGTGATTCCTAGTGCTTCGGCATTATCAACATGAAGAATCAAAGGCATATCTTCGACACGGCGAACTGGAAGTTCGCTAATTGATTTGCCATTGAGAATTTCGACGGCCATTTCGCCTGTAATTTTACCTAAATCGAAGTAGTTGATACTCAAAGTGGCGATTGCTCCTAATTCAAGGCAGGCTTCTTCACCAGCGATAATGGGAATTTGAGCAGCATCAGCTTTGGCTTTTACTGTCGAGTAGGCTGAGACGAGTGTCGAGTCGGTTGGAGTGTATAGACCATCGATTTCCGCTTCGATTAAAGCATCCATGGCAGCAGCGACTTGATTCGTTTCCGAGAATGTTTCAAAAACAAATTCTAATCCGAATTCGGCAGCTGCCGCAGCTGCTAAGTCTTTTTGTACGATTGAGTTTGTTTCGTTTGAGCAGTAAATCATACCGATTTTATCGATACCAAGCCCTAGTTTCGTAAATAGTTCAACTTGCTCACGGACTGGATTCATATCGCTTGTTCCGGTGATGTTGCTATCTGGATTATCATCATCAGCCATCAAACCCGAGTAGACAGGATCAGTTACAGCGGTGAAAAGAATCGGTACATTATTACCTTTAATTTCGCGAGCGGCTAAGAGGCCGCTGGCGGCTGGTGTGGCAATACCGAGCACTAAATCGCTTTCACCGATGAGGGTTAACGAAGACGAAGTAACAAGACTACCATCCGCATTGGCATCTTTTAAAGTCAAGTTGTAATCAATTCCAGCTTCATCAAGAGCGGCAACAAAACCGTCTTGGGCATCATTTAGTGGTGCAATGTTAACAAATTTTAAAATACCGATTTGTACTTTATTAGCATCACAGGCTGTTGAGGCGATCATCGTGGTGGCCGCTAAGGCGGTCAATAGTAGGCGTTTCATTTTCATTTTTTTCTCTCCTTTATGAAATAAAACTCAGGTGGCAGACACCTGAGTTACATTATCGTTTAACTGTTCAGGTGTCGACGTTACATCGTTTTCCACCCGCTATCATTACTGATAAAACTTAGCGTAACAGGAAAACAACTCCTAAGTAATAATAGTAATAATAGGAAAAATAGGACTTCTTTAACGTTAAATTGTGATTTGCGGTTTTCATAAGTTAATTTTAAGAGGGCCCTTGTATGAAATGCATTATATAAGGAAAAAGAAAGATTGGGAAGTAAAAAAATATTTTATTTTGCCTCAAATCGTTTGAAAGGTTGATTAAATATGCTATATTTACTACATTCAATAGAGGAACTAAGCTTAACAGCGTGCCACTCCTCTGAAGCGATTAATCACCGCCGTCGGCTGCGTTAAAGCCTAATTAAGTGCATTACTGACAATGAATAAGGATGGTACCGCGAGTTAATCGTTCCTTAGTGGACGATTTTTATTTGTTTAGAGGAAAACAAGATGAAAAAAATAACAGGTAACGAAATTCGAAACATGTGGCTCTCCTTCTTTACTGAGCGCGGGCACAAGATGGAAAAAGGTGCATCGCTTATTCCTTATAAGGATCCGACTCTGCTTTGGATTAATTCTGGTGTCGCCGGATTAAAGAAATATTTTGATGGTAGCGAAATCCCACCATCAAGACGAATCACCAATGTGCAAAAATCAATCCGGACTAACGATATTGAAAATGTTGGATATACAGCCCGCCATCATACTTTTTTTGAAATGCTTGGTAACTTCTCAATCGGCGACTATTTCCGTGATGAAATGCTTCCCTGGGCTTATGAAATCTTAACATCAGAAAAGTATTTTGATATGCCTAAAGACAAACTATATTTCACCTACTTACCAAGTGATTTAGCAACGCGAGCCTTATGGCTTAAGTGCGGTGTTAGCGAAGATCATCTTATCCCTTTAGAAGACAACTTTTGGCAAATTGGCGAAGGACCGTGTGGACCAAATACGGAAGTCTTTTTTGATCGCGGGGAAAAATATGACCCTGAAAAAAGAGGTGTCGAACTATTAGAACAAAATATCGAAAATGATCGCTATATCGAAATATGGGGCATTGTTTTCTCTCAATTTAATGCTGTCGATGGTGTTAAACGTGAAGACTACAAGGAACTTCCGAGTAAAAATATTGATACTGGGGCGGGTTTAGAGCGAATCGCCTGTGTCTTACAAGAAACACCTACCAATTTTGAAACAGACTTATTTTATCCGTTAATCTTAGCGACAAAAGATATTGCAAGCGAGACATATAAGGAAGAATATTTTACCGCCTACCGTGTTATTGCTGATCATATTCGCACCGTTGTTTTTGCTTTAGCAGATGGCGAACCATTTTCAAATGAAGGTCGAGGATATGTTCTTCGTCGCGTCTTAAGACGTGCGATGAGATTTGGCCGAAAAATTGGTATCGAAAAACCCTTTTTATACACCCTTGTCCCAACCGTCGTTAAGATGATGAAAGATTTTTATCCATACTTAGTAGCTAAACAAGATTATGTTTCGAAAAGCGTAAAGGCGGAAGAAGAAAAATTTCTGAAGACGCTTAAGACTGGAGAAGCCATTCTTCGTGACATGTTAGTCGGCAAAACACTTTTAAGTGGTGAAGATGCCTTCCGCTTATATGATACTTATGGATTTCCAATTGAACTGACAATCGAAATGGCTCAGGAAAGCCATGTCAAGGTTGATTTAGAAGGTTTTCAACTTGAGATGAATAAGCAAAAAGAAAGAGCAAGACAAGCGCGAAGTGATGCTTCAAGCATGAATCAGCAACATCAAGATCTTTTAAAATTTGTCAAAGAAAGCACGTTTGTTTATGACGAGAATGATTTTGAAAGTGAAGTTATTGCTTTATTTGTCGACGGTGTTTCTGTCGAAGAGATTAATGGTGAAGGAGAAGTCGTTTTCGCTAAAACAAATTTCTACGCGGAAAGCGGTGGTCAAATTGGCGATCAAGGCCGTATTTATCATGAGAACTTTGAAGCTCGAGTAATAAATACTAGAAAAGCTCCTAATAAACAGCATTTACATCAAATCATCGTTTCTTATGGCACGATTAGAGTCGGTGACAAACTCATGTTAGAAATCGACCACACACGGCGTCATCTTACGATGCGCAATCACTCCGCCACCCATCTGCTGCACAGTGCGTTAGTCGAAGTGCTTGGTGATCACGTTAGTCAACAAGGTTCATATGTTTGTGATGAATACTTGCGTTTTGACTTCTCGCATTATGAAAAAGTAAGCGACGAACAACTGCGCCTAATCGAAAAGCGCGTCAATGAGCTTATTGCATCCTCCCTTAAAGCGTCTGTCCGCGTGATGCCTATTAAAGATGCTGAAAAAACAGGCGCCAAAGCATTCTTCAGTGAAAAGTATGGTGAAGAAGTAAGAGTTGTGGCTTTTGGCGAAGTCTCTTCTGAGTTTTGTGGAGGAACACATGTCGATAATAGTGAAGAAATCGGCTTGTTTGTCATCGAGTTTGAAGAGTCAATCGCCGCTGGTATTAGAAGAATTACAGCACGCACCTCGATTGGCGCTTATGAATTATTAAAAAAACGCGAAACTATTTTACATAAGATCGAGTCATTAGTTGGTGCTAATTCAATTCACGAAGTTAATGATCGCATTAAAACGATGATGCTAGAAGAAAAAGAGTTAGCAGAACAAAATGCTCGGTTGCTTGATAAACTTACAGCTATTACCGCAGAGTCATTACGTGATACTTTTGTCCTGTTTAGCGGCTATAAAGTTATCATGAAACATCTTCCTAACGAAAAGCGTGAGGTGTTAACCAAAGTCGGTGACAATCTAAAAGTTCATTATGATGACTATGTCATCGTTTTATCTGGAGGACAAGAAGGTGACATTCCTCTTGTCGCCTTTGTCGGCGGCAATGCGCTTAAAGACGGTATAAAAGCTGGAAATATTGTCAAGCAATTAGCCAGAGAACTAGAAGGCTCCGGCGGTGGACGACCAGAGATGGCGCAAGGCCAAGGTCGGTCACTCGCTAACTTACAAAAAGCCTTTGATGATGTTAAAGAAAGCCTAAAATGAAAAAAATCATCGCCTTAG
>JAEWLX010000004.1 GCA_023457325.1 Bacillota bacterium
GATGGCCGCGTCGATACTTTCAATAAGAAATACGGCTTCAAAAACAAATAAAACAGGAAAGACCGCCGTATGGCGGTCTTTGTTTAATTCATGAAACAAAAGTTTTATATCACCACCCCCATCTATTATCCGAGCGCTAAAGCGCACATTGGCCACGCCTATACGACAGTTGTGGCTGATGTTTTTGCTCGCTATAAGAGAATGAGAGGTTTTGAGACATACTATTTAACTGGCACCGATGAACATGGCGAAAAAATTCAAACAAACGCCAAACTAGCGGGCAAGTCAGAGCAACAGTTTGTCGATGACATTGCAAACGATTTTAAAAAATTATGGAAGACCTTAGAAATTAGTAATGATGACTTTATTCGTACGACTGAAGAACGTCACACGAAAGTCGTCAAAAACATTTTTTCAAAACTGTATGAGCGGGGCGACATCTATCTTGGTAAATACGAGGGTTGGTATTGCACTCCCTGTGAATCATTTTGGACCGAGACACAAGTTGGTCCAGAAAGACTATGTCCTGATTGCCACCGCGAAGTTCACACCGCCAGTGAGGACGCCTACTTTTTTAAAACTAAAAAGTATGTTGACCAATTACTTAAGGTAATGGAGAATAATCCAAAGTTTTTGCTGCCAATTAATCGCAAAAACGAAATGATAAACACCTTTATTAAACCTGGACTTGAAGATTTGTGCGTTTCACGCACATCGTTTAATTGGGGCATCCCCACAAACGAAGATCCTCGTCACATTGTCTATGTGTGGCTCGATGCTTTAAGTAATTACATTACCGCTCTCGGATACGATTCAGATAACACTGATTTATTCAATCGTTTTTGGGCTGATGAAAAAAGCGAAATTATACACATTATGGGTGCGGATATCTCGCGCTTTCACGCCATTTACTGGCCGATGTTTTTAATGGGGCTAGATTTACGTGTCCCCGATCGTTTGTTTGTTCATGGCTTATTAATGATGAAAGACGGCAAAATGTCAAAGTCAAAAGGCAACGTTGTTTCGCCCTATCCACTTATTGAGCGCTATGGAGTTGATGCCGTTCGTTATTACCTTGTTAGAGAGGTGGTATTCGGAAGCGACGGGCAATTCACCCCCGAACAGTTTGTCGAGAGGATTAATAACGATCTTGCAAACGATTTAGGTAATCTTCTGAATCGTACATTAGCAATGATAAATAAGTACTTTGATGGCGTTATCCCTTTATATTCGGGTGATGTGACGCCTTTTGATAAAGAATTAAGGAGTCTTGCTGAGCAAACAATCAAAGGCTACGAAGAAGACCTTGATGATTTAAAAATTACTGATGCCTTTTCAAAAGTTAATGCTTTAGTGGCTCGCGCGAATAAATATATTGATGAGACTGCTCCCTGGGCTCTTAATAAGGACGAAAGCAGACGTGATGAGTTAGCTAGTGTCATGTCTCATCTGGCGAATGTCTTATATATCGCTGGAATGTTAATGAAACCCATTCTTGTTCATGCCTCAGAAAAGCTTTTTGACCAACTGGGATTAAATTCTTCACAAAGAGAATATGGAAACGTTTATAAGTTCGGATATGTTTCAAATCTTAAAACAAATAAGGGCGATCCTTTATTCCCGAGGTTAGACGCGGCGATTGAAGTCCCGTTTATTCAAAACTTGATGAAATAGAGTCCCGTGCGGCTCTATTTTTTTAAAAATGTTTGCTGTGATACATTTTTTTCTTTTTGCAATTGTTTTGACTAAATGGCGACTATCAACGCAAAATGTTTCCGCTTATTAAATTTGTTTACAATAAGGTTTCATTTTTCTTTTTAACTTTGTTATAATTCTCTACATGCGCACTAATAATCCACTTAACAAAATTTTTCTTACCCTCGTTCTTGGGGCTTTTTTGCTTTCCTCATGCGGGAAACCAACCGACTCAACGAGTATAACGGACTCGACTTCGGACGTTCCCTCAGACACAACGTCTAATCCAACCGATCCAACTTCCGATACGTCTGATACAGCTTCAGGCACCGATACAGGTACTTCGGGCGGCGATTCTTCAACAAGTAACGGCAATCATTATGGGATGCCTTCGAAATACGCTGCTTACTATAGCACTTTAAGTAGCAACCCAACCGCTTCCCAACTTAAAGCGGTGGTAAGCCCTCATACCAAACTCAGTTATAATGGTGCACGAGATGCTATGGCAAAAACCGATCGCGATTGGAATTTATCCCCTAGTGCCTCTGATACTAATCCATATATGCGTTTAATCTATGCCTCATATAATTTTTCAACAAGTAGCGCTGCTCGCTTTAGCGATAACAACACGATTTGGGATCGCGAACATATTTGGGCAAAATCACATGGCGGTTTTGATAACAACGATACTCCCGGCTCGGACCTTCATCACTTGCGTGCCTCTGATAAGCCAAATAACAATAGCTGGCGTAACTCCCGCAATTTTGGATACGCCACCAGCGGAAAATATGGAAAAGACTATCGCGGACTTAACTCCGGTAAATATAGCGGTGACAATCTAAGCGGTATTTACGAACCCGTCGATCAAGATAAAGGCGATGTCGCAAGAGCGTGTTTCTATATGGCCCTTGTCTATGATAATAACTGCACTTTAGTAAATTCTTATCCTGGAACAGGCAGATCTCTTGGCCACCTCAACACTTTATTAGAGTGGCATGAGCTTGATCCCGTGGATGAATTCGAAATGAATCGTAATAATATTATTTACGATACTTATCAAAAAAATCGTAATCCATTCATCGATCATCCTGAATGGGCTCACTCGATTTACTAATATTTATTGGAGCTCTTAAATCAAACGTGGAAAAA
>JAEWLX010000005.1 GCA_023457325.1 Bacillota bacterium
TGCCGCTACTGCAAAAAAGTCGATGCCACGACGCTATGTCCGTTCTTCGTCCAGCTCAGGTGCAAACGCCTTGAGAAATTCCCTTTTGTTTGTAACGGCTGCCTCAAAAGAAGGAGATGTCGCCTCCCAAAATATGAATACGTTCCTCAGCTCGCTCATAGGGAGTACGAAAAAGCCTTAAGCGCCTCTCGCAAGGGCTTAAATCTCACGGGCGAAGAATTTCGCTTGATCGATGAAGTTTTGAAGCAGGGAAACGATAAGGGGCAATCCATCAATCATATCATCGCCCATAATCCTCACCTCAACATCTCGATTAAAACCGGGTATAACTATGTCCATTCGGGTAACTTTCAAGTCAAACGTGACGATCTGCCTAACTACGCCAACAACATATTGAAGAAGCGTAAGCATATTCCAAAGGAATATGACTATCTTGAAAACCGCACGATGAGTCGAAAGGGAAGGGAATACTACGATTATCTTCTCTACATCGACATAAACGGCATAGCCTATCACGCCGAGATTGATTGTGTCGGTATCGTCAAAGATTATTCGGGAGCTCTTCTAAGTATCATCATTCCGGCCTGGAGTTTTCTTCTCCTTTATAAGCTTCCGATTAAAGACATGGCTCACGTGAATGAATGCGTTGACTTTGTCTATCGAGCACTAGGCTTTGCTAAGTTTAATAAGTACCTGGGGGTTTTACTCGCAGATCGCGGTCCAGAATTTAATGACTATCAAGGCATTGAATTCGATGGTGATGGGCTCAGAAGAACGCGGCTCTTTTACTGCGATTCTGGTTCCTCGACGCAGAAGCCGTTTGTCGAAAGAGTCAACCGTGAAATCAGACGCTATATCTTTAAAGGGCAAAGCGTGGAGAAAATAATGCAGGAAGACTGCGATTTAATCGCCAGTTATATCAACTCAATGGTTCTTGATTCACTCGGTCAAAAAACGCCGTATGAATTCGCCAAAACCTATCTTGGAGAGGAAATACTCACAAAATTAAACATCAAACACATCAAACCTGCCGATTTGACGATTAAAAACATCGATCTAATCAAACACGAAATAAAAAAATCCAAATAGGAAGCAACTACTTGGATTATTAAGGGAAGCATCTAACGATTCGGAATTTAGTCTTACAACGGAATTAACCGTCAGCTTTTACTATGCTTTCCTATCTCTATTTTTAGACTATAAATGCATTTTTTGCAAGTGTTTGGAATACTAACTTCTACTGCAAACCGCAAAATGATTCAATAAATGGAATTTAGTCATTCAAAGAAATCGCGAACCGCAAAAACGGAAGTTAGTCTTTTAATTTACAAGATAGTGCCGTTGTTGTCCGTATCTTACAAATTAACATTGTGAAAGACATTTTGGACGTCTTGTAGTTCATCTAAAACATCGAGTAACTCTTGAAATAGAGTTTTATCCTCTTCGCCTAATGTAATTGTTTCATTAGCGAGCATTTGAATTTCGGCGACTTGAAATTCTTCGACGCCTAATGAATTGAGTAAATCCTTTGCTTGTCCAAAACTAGTCGGTTCAACAAGGACTTCCATCACGCCTTCTTCAAGCGATATCTCTCGGACATCGACATCACCAAGAATTAATGTTTCTTCGACTAGGTCTTTATTTTCAAAATTGAAAACAAGAATACCTGTTTCCGCGAAGTTGTAATTTACCGTGCCCATGTGGCCACCTTTTTTCGTGACCGCTGTGCGAATTTCGACAAAAGCGCGATTAGCGTTATCAGTCAATGAATCGATAATCAAAAAAGAATTACCTGGGCCGAAAGCTTCATATCGTCCGGGGCTATACGTTTCCGCATCGCCACCTTGGGCTTTTTTGATTGCCCGTTCAATAACGTCGCGAGGCACTGATTGACCTTTAAACTTATCAATCGCCGAACGAAGGGCTAAATTGCTATTTGGATCAGGTAAACCTGATTTTGCCGCCATATAAATTTCGCGAGAGGCTCTAGCATATAGCGCTGATTTTCTCGCACCGCTTTTTGCCATCGCAGCGGCTCTTACTTCAAAATGTCTTCCCATAAATTTTCTCCATATAATTCTATTTTAGATTAGTATTCGACTTTGACCAAATATAGACCATTAGGAGGTGCTTTATAATTTACGAAGTTTCGCTGAGGATTATCGAGCAATTTTTGTGCTTCGGCGGTCGTAAAACGACCCATACCTATTTCGATAAGGGTCCCGACAATCATGCGCACCATGTAACGCATAAAACCGGCTGCAGTTATTTCAATAATAATGTGATCTTGAGGGGTCTTAATATGAATTCCTAAAATTTCACGAACAAAGCCGAACTCATCTTCTTCCTTACTCGTGTAATTGCGAAAATCGTGTTTGCCATAAAAGAGTTTCGCCGCTTTAATCATTTCATTAACATTCATTTCTCGCGGATAAAAATGTTTAAAATCGATATTAAACGGATCGTCTTCACCGGTATTGATAATATATTGATATACTTTGTATTTAGCCGACAAGCGAGCATGAAAATTATCATCAACTCTTTTAAGATTAATAACGTGAATATCGCGGTTTAGCAACCGGTTCATCGCATAGCGAAACTTATCAAGATCTTCTATTTCTTTAATCGTGTCAAAATGAAAAGTCTGCCCCAAAGCATGAACACCAGCGTCGGTTCTTCCAGACCCATAAATAGGAGTTTCCTTATCAAGAAGCTTACCAATAACTTGTTCAATCGATCCTTGAATTGTTGCGACGTTTGGCTGTCTTTGCCAACCTTGAAAATGTGTGCCGTTATATTTGACGGTCGCTAAATATCTCATAGACAAACCACCCATGTCGAAACGCTAAAAATCATCTCAATAAAATTCCAATTCATCACTGAAGTGACAATTACTCCCGAGGTCAATAATGTAACAAATACTAATGATACGGTGTCGCTTATTCCCCAATGGAGATTACGATATCGCGTTCTTTTCGCTCGAGGATTATAACCTCTTGCTTCCATGGCATTAGCCAGTTCTTCGCTCCTTTGAAACGCCGACATAAAAAGAGGGACAATTAACGACAAAATAGCTTTTATTTTCTCTTTGATTTTACCGTGTTCGAAGTCGACTCCTCGCGAAGCCTGAGCATTCATAATGCGCATTGTTTCATCGAGCAAAGTGGGAATAAATCGCAAAGCGATGGATATAGTCATCGCTATTTCATGAGTTGGGAACTTAATGAGTTTAAGCGGATACATATACCATTCTAAGGCATAGGTTAAATCAAGTGGCTTGGTTGTCGCCGTCAAGATGAGAGTTAAGGATATCATCATCACCAATCGAAGAATAATCTTTGCGCTCTGCAAAATCGATTCCCAAAAAATGTTATAAGTGCCTATGCTAAATGCGATTTTGGATGCCCCTAATGGTGGAACCAAAATATTTATTACAAGTAATATGATTATCATAATCCACAAAGCTTTTAGCGATGAAAAGAGTTGTTTTAGACTAATCCGCGAGATAAGTAAGACAGCAAGGATAAGGAGGAGTAAAAGTCCTCCCATGACAAATGTCATGACTTGGCTTTGATAACCATAAAAAACTGCAACCATCATCAAAACCAGCATTAATAGTTTGCTACGGGGATCCATGCGATGGATAACGGTATTAAAGGGCGCGTAACGGCCTAAAGTCATACCCTTCATTTTTTGTGTCCCTTGGCCTTCGTAATCGCCGTGGCAAGTGAGTCAATATCCTTGATCTCGCTAAGATTTAGTTTTAATCCTTGATCGGAAAGCAATTTAACAAATTTGTAGAGTAATGGTGTTTCTAAAGAGTAAAGATCATTTTCCTGATTAAATAGTTTAAGGGGTGTCGTAATCTCACGAACTTCGCCGTCTTCCATCACAATAACAGTGTCACTATACTCAAGAACGATATTCATATCGTGAGTAACTAGAATAACGGTTGTGCCATTATTGTGCAAACCTTTAAAAAGTTTCATCATCTCTTTTGCGCCACGAGGGTCCAGGCCGGCTGTTGGCTCATCAAGAACGAGGATACTTGGTTTAAGAGCTAAGATACCAGCGATCGCTACTCTCCGCCTTTCGCCTCCCGATAAGTCAAAGGGCGATCTTTTAAAGAAACTATCGTCTAATCCAACCAGGCGAAGAGCATCATGAGCGTTTTTAAGAGCTTCTTCGTTACTCAATCCAAAATTCTTTGGACCAAAGGCGACATCTTTTTCGACTGTCTCTTCAAACAATTGATACTCAGGAAATTGAAAAACAATGCCAACGAGTTTTCGCAATTCCTTTATCCTCTTTGTCCTTCTTTTACGATTCTTGCTCACGACATATTGATTGACAACGACTTCGCCTTCACTTGGTACAAGTAAACCGTTTAATTGCTGAATAAGGGTTGATTTACCACAGCCCGTTTTGCCAACAATAGCCGTAAATGAACCATCCAAAATTTCAAGATTAACACCTCTAAGCGCCTCATAGCTAAATGGCGT
>JAEWLX010000006.1 GCA_023457325.1 Bacillota bacterium
CCCGAAATGCCAAGAACATAGCCTTTCGCGTGCGCATTGTTTAAGTATTGTTGAAGAAATTTTTCGATTTCCTTAAGGTATTGCTCAAGTTTCATCATGTGCCTCCTTACTCGATATATTCGAATTCAAAGTCACAAAGTATAACCGTGTCTCCATCTTTAGCGCCGATGCTTTGTAACCGTTCTTCGACTCCAATTTTGCGAAGGTAAGTCATCAGTTTTAAAATACCTTCGTCAGTACTTAGATTAATTAAATGATACGTTCTTTCTACTTTTTCGCCAACGATTCGATATTGGCCTTCCTTTTCAAGAACGACATTGAAATCGCTAGCATTATCTTTGTAGGCATCATATATACGGATTGTTTCAATTGCGCCTTCTTTGGAGACGATGGGAAACTTGGGTGTTTTACTAAGTAAATCGCTGCAAGCAAACACTAATTCCTTTAATCCTTCATGAGTGAGAGCACTAATGCCAATCACTTTCGTCTTCAATTGTTTTTCAAGAGCCAAACGGCGTTTCTCTGCGCCATCCTCGTCCATTTTTGTTCCACAAATAATTGTCGGGCGATTCGTTAAGTTATACCCATATTTTTCAAGTTCTTGATTAATTAAAAGATAGTCATCATACGGATCTCTTTGACCAGATAAATCAATCATATGAATGATGACACGGCACCTTTCAATATGTCGCAAGAAGGTAAGACCTAATCCTTTACCGCCGTGTGCCCCTTCGATGAGACCTGGTAAATCAGCCATGACAAAAGATGATGTGTTATCGACGCTTACAACGCCAAGATTCGGTGTGGTTGTTGTAAACGGGTAGTCAGCAATTTCTGGATTGGCATTTGTAACAACACTTAAAAGGGTAGATTTACCAACGTTTGGAAAGCCAACTAAGCCGACATCTGCTAATAATTTAAGTTCGAGTAAAATTTCCTTTTCCTCGCCAGGTACACCATTTTCAGCAATGCGTGGGACACGATTCCGCGAACTTTTAAAAGCGGCATTACCGCGACCACCACGTCCGCCTTTAGCGACAATGTATTGAGCGCCTTCTTCGTTAAGGTCAAAAAGAAAGTTGTGGGTTTGCGCTTCATAAACAATTGTGCCGACTGGGACATCGATGATTACATCTTTCGCCCCCCGGCCGTATTGATTTTTAATATTGCCCTTTTCGCCATCATTACCACGAATAATTTTTTTACGATATAAACCAAAAAGGGTGTTAATTGAGCTCGAGGCTTTAAGAACAATACTCGCTCCGCGACCACCATTTCCACCGCTTGGTCCACCTTTAGGCATATATTTTTCGTGCAAAAATGCGATCATGCCATCGCCGCCTTTACCCGATTTAACAGTCAGTTTTACACGATCAATAAACATGTTTATCACTCTTTGCTAAATAAGTAATTAGCCTTATTCTTCTTGATAATACGAACATCCTTAAAAAAGCGTATGCTACTTTTGAAAGTATTAACTTTGCTGTCTTCATCGTTTTCCCAGATAACTGGTATTTCTTTAATTTTCAAATTATTCAATTTAGCCATATAAAGATATTCCACATCAAAAGCGAAACCATTGATGATTTGTCTTTTTGCCATCTCTTTAGCGTATTCAGTGCGAATAGCTTTAAAGCCGCATTGTGTATCCTTGAATTTGAATTTGAAAGTCGAATTGACAATAATGCGACAGCTTTTGCCGATGAAGCGACGAACGAGGCCTTGTTTCTTAGCCAAGACGCTTTCTTTTAAGTGACGAGAACCGACATACATGTCGGCATTATCATTATCAGCATAAATTAAATCTAAAGCTCTTAAATCAGTAGACAAATCAGCATCCATGAATAAAACGTAATCACCAGTCGCCTGTTCAATTCCAAATTTGACCGCTCCGCCTTTACCGCGATTGTCATCATAGCCAAGCGCTAAGACGTTTTCTAAGACCAAAACACCAAACAGTTCCTTGGTGTTATCTTTGGAACCGTCATTGACAAGGATTACTTCAAAATTAATATTTCGCTCTTTTAAAAAGGGCAATACTTTTTGCTCGAGGTTGTAACGAATTTTTTTGCCCTCGTTATAGCAAGGGACAACGATTGTTAGTTTTCTAATTTCCATACATATATTTAAGCACAAAAGAATTAAAAAAGACCACAATTTTGTGGTCTTATTAGTTATTTGACTTCGTAGACGCTGACACGCTTGCGCGTTTTGCCGACACGCTCGAACTTGACGATGCCATCAACAGTGGCAAATAGTGTGTCATCTCCACCACGCATGGCGTTGATGCCTGGATACACTTTTGTGCCTCTCTGACGATATAGAATCGAGCCGGCGGTTGCAAATTCGCCATCGGATTTTTTAGCACCTAGACGCTTGGAATGGGAGTCACGACCGTTTTTTGTTGAGCCGACGCCTTTTTTCGAAGCAAAGAACTGCAGGTTTAATTTATAAATCATTTGCTTTGTTTTCCTTTCTTATAATTTTGACATATTTGCCGTAGTCACGAGCGATAGTCTCGAGTTGAACAAGAATTGTTCTGAGAACAACCTCGTCTTCATTTTCGATATCGCCACTTTTAGCAATTAAGACATATCCATCTTTGATTTTGATAGAAAGAGTCTTTTTTGAGTTATGGAGAGCATTTAAGCCTCCTATTGTCACGGCTGAAACAGCACTGCAGACTAAGTCTTTTCCCGGTTCGGCGCTTAAGGCGTGACCTTTAACTTCAAGACTAATAATTTGATTTTTTGCTATTTCACAAGTGACTTTAATCATAATTAACCGTTAATTGCTTCGATGACTAGACAAGTATAGGGCTGACGATGGCCGATTGTCTTGCGTTCATTGTGTTTGTTACGATACTTGAACACTCTGAGTTTTTTGCTAAGACCTTGTTTGACAATTTTAGCGACAACACTTGCGTCTTTGACGTAAGGGTTACCGACTTTGGCTTTTTTATCGCCGATGAGCAAGACTTTGTCGAATGTGTAGGTTGCGTCGACTTCTCCGTCTAGTTTTTCAACATAGACTTTTTGTCCAACTTCAACCTTGACTTGCTTACCGCCGGTTTCAATAATTGCGTACATTGGTTACCTCCTCTTTGTTAAATTCACTAATGACTCGCTATGGAGGTCAATCGTTAAGATTTGTTAGGAACCTTGTCTAAGCGGTTGTAGCTTGTGAGGCGACAACGACAATATTATAAACACATTCAAATGGTGTGACAACCTTTTTTAACTAATGTTAAGCAATGGTCTTATAACTACTCTTCACTTTTCCCTCATATTAATGAGACTGTGTTCAGCAAATGAGTAGTAATTTTCCTTGCCGATGATGATGTGATCTCGCAGTTTTATTTTAAGTCTTAGCGCTTCATCAAACAGGACTTTCGTTGCAATTAAATCATTATCGCTAGGCGAAGTTTCTCCGCTTGGGTGGTTATGAACAATAATAAAATGAAAGCATTTTGCAGATAGTAACTCAGATATGATTTCTCTTATTGACACAGGAAAATATTGTGAGGTACCTTTATACATTTTCTTCTCACTGATAATCTCGTCATTTTTGTTCATCATAAGCAAAATGAATTGTTCCTGCGTTTCGCCACGAAAATAGTCTTTATATTTATTAAATATATCTTGCGGGCTTTTGGGGCCAATGTCGGCATCAATTTGCGATTTTTCAATGCGACTTAATAATTGAAAAACAGCGCCAAGCCGCAACGCGGAAATATCACTTATTCCCACTACTTCTTTTATCTTTTCTAACGAGACCAAACGCAAATTGTGAAGGCCATTTACTTTTGCGATTAAACGAGCGGAAATATCAAGCGCGCTCGCGTTTTTAACTCCACTACCAATAATAACTGCTAATAATTCGACGTTTGACAAAGCTTCAAAACCATAGCGAAAGGCTTTTTCGCGTGGCCTTTCGCTAGCTGGTAAATCTTTAAGGCGCATTTAGATTATTTCCACTCGAATTTAAATCCTCCCGGCAAGGTCGTCGAGCCCTTATCTGACATAAATAAGCGGTAGACGACAACGGCCACAATTGCGATCGCGGCAATCGCCATAACCGCCGAAAGGGTAATTGCCTCACCAACAACATGTTGTTCCATTTCCTTAAGTGTCATGACTTGTAATTTCATAAAAGACCTCCTAACGATATATAGGAGGCCTAGTTGTAGTAAGTATCAATATTGATAATCTTATTTTAACTTATCGATTTTTTTAAGAATAACTTCTAATAAATCACTATTCTTTTGATACTTTTCTTTTTCTAAATCAATCTTATCTTTTGGAGCTTTGGCGATGAATTTTTCATTGGCAAGCATTCCCTTTGAACGGTTGATTTCAAAGATCAATTTGTCTTTCTCAATATTTAGTTTTTTAAGTGTTTCTTCGCGATTGATTGTCTCTTCGATAACGACATCGAAACAAGAATAGAAAAAGGAAATATCGCTTTCTTGAACTTCGATTTCATCGCTAATCACAATCCGCTTTCCAAAAGCAAAACGAGCGAGATACTTCGCAAAATCAGCAAATGGTTCCTTATTCGCACGTATTTTTATATTTAGAGGATGATTTGGAGCTAAATCTCTTTCGACTTTGTAATTGCGGATATCTTGAATAGCTTGGTATAGTTCTTCCACCGCTACTTCATCTTGACGCATTACTTTTGTTTTATAAACTTGTGGATATTTTTCAAGCATGACGGAAGCTTGATGGTTCGGAAGTGAAAGATATAATTCCTCCGCGATAAAGGGCGTGTATGGCGCCATCATGATGATGATATCCTTGAGGACACGATATAACACTTGCTTCGTATTCTCTTTGCGAATCGAACTTTCTAACTGCATACTTACCTTGGACATTTCTAAAAAGTGTCCGCAAAAATCATCGTAGACAAAACCATAGAGGTTTTTAAGGGCCACCGAAAACTGATACTTATCCATATTCCGCGTCACAGAAGCAATCGTCTTATCGTGTTTATGAAGCAAATGGAGCTCAAGGGCCGTCAATGTCTTAGCATCAATTTTTGTCGGTTTAAAATCATCACCCAAGATAGAAAGGACATAGCGGGCTGAATTCCATATCTTATTGAGATAATTGCTTGCTGCAATAACTTTTTCTTCAATATAACGAGTGTCTTGGCCAGGAGCAGTATTGCTCATCAGGAAATAGCGCAAGGCATCGACGCCATACTTATCGATAACATCAAGGGGATCAATGCCGTTGCCCAATGATTTGGACATTTTCCGTCCTTTAGCATCGCGAATCAAACCATGAATAACACATTTTTCAAATGGCGATTTATCAGTAAATTCAAGACCTTGGAAAATCATGCGACTGACCCAGAAGAAAATAATATCGTAGCCTGTGGACATTACTGAATTAGGGTAGTAACGCTCAAAAGCTGCTGTCTTTTTAGGCCAACCGAGAGTGGCAAATGGCCAGAGAGCAGATGAAAACCATGTGTCGAGGACATCTTCGTCCTGATAATAATCATTTATGTTTTTCGGCGCTTCAATCGAAACTAATGTTTCGCCCGTTACTTTATGATAGTAAACAGGAATGCGATGTCCCCACCATAATTGTCGGGAAATACACCAATCTTCCACATTTTCCATCCAGTTAGTGAATATTTTTTGAAAACGTTTAGGGATGAATTGAACACTACTATCTTGTAAAGCGCGATCGGCTAGTGGACGCATTTT
>JAEWLX010000007.1 GCA_023457325.1 Bacillota bacterium
GTGAATATAGGTTTACTTCGTTATGTTATTCAGAAAGGTGTTATCATGCAAGGCAAAGTCAAAAGCTTCAACAAGGAAAAAGGTTATGGTTTCATAACTGGTGAAGATGGCAAAGACGTCTTCTTCCACTACTCCGCCCTCGAAATGGATTCATTCAAGACCATTGATGTCGGTGCGAGTGTTGAATTCGAAGCTCAAAATTCCGATCGCGGACTCAGAGCTTCAAAAGTTGTTAGACTATAATCGTTTAGCTTTTATAGAAAAACAAACAAGCCGCTTATGCGGCTTTTTATTTACTCTTTTATCGCTCCGCTAGGCATACTAACGAGCAAGATTTATTAATTATAAAAGCGCGGCAGTTCCGCGCTTTTTTGTTCTATTTAGTAAGTGCTTTGACAATTCGCACGGCTGTTCCGGAAATCGAAACGCCGATTGTTCCATCGTTTAAGTTTCGCGTTGTCTCGATATCAAGGCCTACTATCGCATCAGCGCCTAACTTAATTGCTTTATCGATTAAAGCGTCTTTGACTTCTTTTTTTACTTCTTCAATGCGATCGGAAATGGCGTTTAATCGTTCGCCAGTCCAACCTTTAAACATATCGCCGATGCCTTTAATGCCTGTTGAAATACTAATTCCGAAAATGCTTTCTTCAAAAATGACATCAAGATATTCAGTAATAATATAGCCATCTAGTTGGTGCGTTGTCGAAACAATGAAATCTTTCATTTTCTTTTACCTCTTTTTTGAATCTAATTATTTTTTAACAGTATCGGCAATCTCTTGAGCGAGTTTGCGCAAAGCGTCGAGTTGAATGGTTTTTAATGATGACTTAACTGTGAATTTTTCTGAATTGATAATCGTGACGTTTTTTAATTTAGCTAACATCGGTCGAATAAGCAAATCAACACTTGGTGCCCATGAACCATTTTCGATCACGGCAAGATAACGATTCTGAATATTAGACGAAACCAAATCGTTTAAGAATGTTTCCATTTTCGGAAATATCTTAAAGTTGTAGGTTGAGGAAGCAATAACTAGATTTGAATAGCGAAAAACATCACTCAAAATATATGATGGATCTATCGAAGACACATCATGAATCCGAATATTGTTCACGCCTAAATCCGCTAAATAGCCAGCAAGGATATCGATGACTTCTTCGGTATTACCATAAATTGAAGCAAAAGCTAAAACAACACCTTTTTCTTCGGCTATATAGCTTGCCCACTTCCGATACTTATCGATATACCAAACGATGTTTTCTCGCCATAAGGGTCCGTGCAAAGGAAGCAAATAGCGAATGTTTAATTTTTCTAGCTTATTAAGCAGAGAAAGTGTTTGCGCGCCATATTTTCCAATTACATTGGAATAGTACCTTCTAGCTTCATCGAGTAATAATTCAGCAAAGTTAAACTGATCGGCGAATAAATGACCTTCAAGAGCGCCAAAGGTGCCAAATGCATCAGCAGAAAATAATAAGCCATCGCTTTCTTCGTAAGTAACCATCACTTCCGGCCAATGAACCATCGGGGCCATAATAAACCTTAAGGTTCTTTTGCCAATATTCAATGTGCCGTTTTCTTTTACTTCAATTTTTCGTCCCTGCAAATCGATATCATAAAATTGTTTGAGGAGGCGAAAGGTTGTCGTATTGCCGACAAGAACGACATTCGGATAGCGGCGCATAATATCGGCAATTG
Source organism: Bacillota bacterium (assembly GCA_023457325.1). Lineage (GTDB taxonomy): Bacteria > Bacillota_I > Bacilli_A > RFN20 > CAG-826 > UBA1424. The sequence goes on from JAEWLX010000007.1 coordinate 1,702, forward strand.
AACCGCAATGATCGGGCTCCATATGATTGATTACTAAGTAATTGAGATCGCGACCACGCAGTGCGTGGACGACGTTTTCGATAAATTGTTGACCACCAGCTTTGTCAACCGTATCTAAAAGAACGGTTTTTTCATCGAGAATAACATATGAGTTGTAAGCCATCCCGCGTTTAACGGGGTGGGTATTTTCAAAAAGGGTAATGCGGCGATCGTTAACGCCGACATAGTAAACATCATTAATAATTGTTTTAACGTTATGCATTGATAGACTCCTAATAATACGCAAGAAAATTATACATATCTATCTTGGCATAAACAAACGATATAAACTTTGTTTTTATTTATTATTCGTCACTAACTCGTCTTTTTTCTTTTTATCGAGGAATAGTTTGTAGTAGGCAACCATTCCCACTGTTCCTAAAAGCGATACGCCAAAGAAAACATAAGAAGTTATGACTAAAGGAGTGCCAACATAAGAGATGTGGACAGCTGTTACATCTTCATCAACGAGAAAAGATACTAGACCATCGACATTTAGAGATTCGGTTTTCGACACTAAACCTTGGTCGGCAAATAATTTGATTTGATAACCAGGATAATAAAGAAGAGGCATTTGAATAAGAGACTCTTCGCTAGCTGTAATTGCTAACTCATAGTTCGGAGTATTTTTATAAGTTACCTCGAGATCACAGTCGCCATAAATAACGAGCGGGTCGAATGGATATTCTTGATTAAAACCATTCTTTAATCGCACTTTAATGGCGTAATACAAAGTATTGCTAAATTCAGGAACATAATCATCTTCAGAAAAAATACGCGGGATATATTCGCGGTTCCAACCAATTGAGGCGTTTGAATAGAAATGGTTTTCGTCTCCGTAGTAAACATTTGTGTTTTCCTCGAGATTTTCAAAAACCAATCGCTTTTCGGGAAGGGCTTGATTTGTTACAAGACAAAATCCAATCGCCACTGTCGCGACGTAAGGTACGGCTTTATTAAAGCGGAATTTATGACAAAGCCAAGCAATAGCCCAGCTTGCAAAAAACTGAATATACGCCCATAACCGCCACGGAAATTGAATCATCAGCAATTGCTTGGGCATAATTTGCCAAATCCACTTCTGCGTAATCAAGACAAACGTTAATAATAAAATGATGACCAAAAACCAGAAGTCTAATTCCTTATAAACAGGTTTAATTCTTCCTACTTGCTCGTTCTTACTTTGCTTTAATAATGTCTCGATTAGGAAATAAATTGTTACGACTGCCACTGCTCCAAGAATAACCTCTAAGCGATAGGCAAAAGCAAACATTAAGCCAATATAGACGCCCGAACTGATCAGGAAATGAAAATAACGAAGCTTTTTAACATTAGAAAGTATCTTATCAATGATTAAGAAAAGAATACTTAAAAAAACGAAAACAATAATCTGGGTTGTCAAGGCCGTTCGACCCATATATATGCCGTAA
>JAEWLX010000008.1 GCA_023457325.1 Bacillota bacterium
ATCTAGCTCAAGAGGCGACTATCGCCGTTGATTATATATCAATCTATGCACTACAATAGAAAAAGAGATATTTATGGGCAAAATTAAAACCATCTATTATGTTTGTGGCGTTGTTCACGCTCAAGACCGCGTCTTATTGATTAGACCTTTAGCGTATAACGGCCGTCCTTATACCCCATTCTTTTTTCCAGGGACAAGAGTCAATAAAAATGATCGCGATGAACAAGAAAAACTAGTGACGGCAATCAAACTAAAATATAAAGGCGAAGTATCTATTGATACTTATATGGGCGCTTCTGTTCATGAATTTAAGGATAAACGCATCGTCCTTAAAGCCTATTATTGTAGTCTCAAACAAAACTTCTTCTTACCGCGCACGAAAGTCGACTATCGCTGGGCGAGCATCGCTGATTTTGATAGTCTTCGCCTCGAAGTAAATGACCGCGAAATCGCTGAGCGCTATTTACTTTTCAAACGCGTTTATGATGGCGAACTAGTGGCCGGAGGTCGAAATGAAAAAGAAAGCGCTGAATTGAACTTCTATCTTGATTCATTTGAATATTTTGGTCGGCAACTCGACGTTAAAGATGTCAAAGATTTTAATGAATTAATGAGAACGAGTGCTTCGATGGCTCAGCTACGCAAAGCCTATAAATATGTGATGCGCATCAATCATCTTGACTATAACGAATATCTTGATTACTACGAAAAGCATAATAAGCCAAAGCGCAAAGAACTATATAAGCCGACAACCGATGAACTCGATATTCCTGATAAAGTGATGCTTTCAGAAGTTGTTAAAAGCACCGATTTTGTTAAAGGTGAACCTCATAATAAAAAAGCACCAAAAGTTAGAACGCGAATGCCAGGCAAGAAACAAGGCCTTACTAACATGCAAATAACTGGCATTGTTTTATTAAGCATAGCTTTACTTGCTGAGATTACGACTTTGGTTATCGCCTTAGTTCCAATCATTCCTGATTTTTATTCAAGCGTCCCGGGGACCATCATTCTCGTAGCGGCGTCTTTACTTCTCCTTGTCGGTGTCATGATGGCATTTTACGGCAGAAAAGAGGAATAGTATGAATGCATTTCGTCGTTTTTCTTACCGGTTGTATCAATCGGTCCTTTATGTTGCTAGTGCCTTTTTAAACTTTCGCGAACCACGGGTTTTAAGCGGTAGTAAATCATCCGGCAAAGTATTTGGCATTCTTGTCGAAAAAAACATTAACCGCATTTTAGTCGTCACCGACCAGTCGATATATGAACTTGGCTTACTTGAAAGAATGATCAAAGGCTTTGAAGAAGCTGACATTAAATATGTGATCTATAAAGACGTCGTACCCAATCCGACGATTGCAAATATCGAAGAAGCTTTGACTCTTTATAAAAACGAACACCTTAAAGCGATTGTCGCTTTCGGCGGTGGTTCAAGTATTGATACCGCCAAAGGAATAGCCGCTCGGATCGCTAATCCTCGTAAGAGTATCGAAAAGATGAAAGGCATTTTAAAAGTCGGTGGCCGTATTCCTTTATTAATCGCTGTTCCAACGACAGCAGGGACGGGAAGCGAAGCGACAGTCGCGGCCGTTGTCGTAAACGACAAGACAAGACATAAATATGCCATTAATGATCCTAAACTCATTCCTCATTACGCGATTCTTGATCCTGATTTACTCGTTGGTTTACCCAAACATATTACGTCGACGACTGGCATGGACGCCATGACTCACGCCGTGGAAGCCTTTATTGGTAGAGGCAATACCAAAAAGACCGCTTGCTGTGCTATTTCGGCCATTCAATTAATCGACAAAAGTCTTTATGAATCATATATTAATCCTAGCAATCTACAAGCGCGAAAAGATATGCAACTAGCGGCCTTTCAGGCGGGCGTATCTTTTACGAGAGCCTATGTCGGTTATGTTCACGCCTTAGCCCACGCCCTAGGTGGCAAATACAATGTTCCTCATGGTCTTGCCAATGCCATCTTGCTTCCTTACGTTTTAGAAAGTTTTGGCGATAAGATTCATAAGCGCCTCGCTTTACTTAGTGACGCGATTAAACTTACCAAAGAAGAGGCTTCGGTTTCTGAAAAGGCTATTGCCTTTATTGATTACATCAAAGCCCTTAACAAGAAACTTGATATTCCTGATCAACTTAGTAATGAAGAAATACTTAACGATATCGATGAATTAGTTGGTCATGCCTTAAAAGAGGCTAATCCTTTGTATCCTGTTCCCGTTATTAAGGGTCATGATGAACTAGCCGCTATCTATCTTTCTGCCCTGGCTAAATATTTAGAAGCGTAAGAAAAGCTATATAGCCTCATAAAAGACTACTTTTATCTTCGTCTATAACAATTGATAGCGACTTTGTATATAATATATGCGAAAAGGAAATTTTTTATGATTGCTAAATTAATTGAAAAGCTCTTAACTTATGCTTCGCTTCATTTATATTTAAATGATACAGATAAAGTTTATCTTCGTAATCTTCTTTTAAGGAAGTTAAAAGTTGAATCACCCTTTGAAGGAGATTTTGATCTTGATGAGATTAAAGCCATGGACGTTCCTGACTTATTAATCGAAGAACTTCGAGAGTATGTCGTAAAAGTCTTGAAGTACGACGACTTGGAATGCGAATTATTCATCGAAGAAATAATGGGTGATTTGACACCCCTTCCTTCCAAAGTCATCGAGACGTTCTGGGCTCTTTATGATATTCATCCTGAAGACGCCACCAATTACTTTTATGATTTGTGCATCAAATCGAATTATATTCGAAAGACGAGCATCGACAAGAATATTAAGTGGATTTCGGAAGATGGCTTAGAAATTTCGATTAATTTATCTAAACCGGAAAAAGATAACAAGGATATTCGTAAACTGGCCAAAGCAGTCAGCACAACGTATCCCAAATGCGTCTTATGTTTAGAAAACCTCGGCTATCAAGGTCGAAGCAATCATCCGGCTCGTGAAACCCTTCGCATTATTCCTTTGGAGTTTGATAATGAAGGCTGGTTTTGGCAGTTTTCACCTTATGGCTATTACGATGAACATTTAATTTTAATTACCAACGAACATATTCCCATGAAAGTAAGTCGTCAGAATATGAGCAAGTTATTTAGTTTTGTAGACTTATATCCTCATTACTTCATCGGTTCAAATTCCGATTTGCCGATTACGGGGGGATCAATTCTCGTCCACGAACACTTTCAAGGCGGTCGTCATGTCTTTCCGATGATGAAAGCCAAAGATGCCTTTGTCATTGAAAACAAACGCTTTCCAAATGTTAAGTTATCTTATCTTGATTTTCATAATAGCGCCTTCCGTCTCGTCTCCAAAGATAAGGAAGCTTTGCTTGATTTAGCAAATCACATCAATGAGACGTGGAAACAGTTTGAAGATGCAAGTGTTGATATCTTAAAAAGCTCTGATGGCGAACGCCACTCATCGATAACATCAATCGCCACAAAAAAAGGCGATGAATACACTCTGCTTTTGATCGTGCGGAATAACCGCTGTGATGAGAAATATCCTGACGGCATCTTTCACGCTCACCCTCAGTACCATCACATTAAGAAAGAAGGAATTGGCTTAATCGAGGCGATGGGGCTTTTTATCCTGCCCCCTCGTTTAAAACGGCAGTCTTCATTAATCGCTGAAATCGTCAAAAAAGATCTTTCCGAAAAAGAATATTTACACAAGCATCCCGATTTAGAAATGTTTGTCGGCATGATTAACGACTTAAAAAGAGAACATGGTAAGGATATCGACGCTGATGTTCGCGCCTATATTGCTGACGTTTGTAAAAATATCTTAATTAACACTTCCGTCTTTAAAAAAGACGAAAAAGGCCAAGCATCTCTACATCGTTTCATTAAAGCTCTGGAGGTAAATTAAAATGCTGACCCCTTATGAAAAAACTATTCAGGAGTTTAACCGCCTTTTTGATAACCATCCTACTCACTATTTTGAAGCAGGAGGAAGACTGGAATTAATTGGTAATCACACCGACCATAACCGCGGGAAATGTTTAGTCGCTGGTTGTGATTTAGGACTATTTGCGACCGTTAGAAAAAGCGATGATAATATCATTCATATTATTGCGAGTGGTTTTGAAGAAATATATTTAGACCTCGATAGCCTCAATGGTCGCCAGGAAGAGTATTTTACTTCTAAAGGAATTGTCAGAGGAGTAGCTGCCAAGTT
>JAEWLX010000009.1 GCA_023457325.1 Bacillota bacterium
GCCCCTCAACATCCACCATAATATAATCGTCAGGCTCGTGGAGGAATAGCGAAGTGGCCAAACGCAGCTGACTGTAAATCAGTTCCCACAGGGTTCGGTGGTTCAAATCCGCCTTCCTCCACCATCATCTTGGGGTGTAGCCAAGTGGTAAGGCAACAGACTTTGACTCTGTCATCTCGCTAGTTCGATCCTAGCCACCCCAGCCATAAAACTTTCTCCCGTTAGCTCAGTTGGTAGAGCACTTGACTTTTAATCAAGGGGTCGGACGTTCGAATCGTCTACGGGAGACCAATCATTATTCAAATGCCCAGGTGGCGAAACAGGTAGACGCACAGGACTTAAAATCCTGCGGGAGATGATCCCGTACCGGTTCAAGTCCGGTCCCGGGCACCAACAAAAATTCGAGACATTATCACTGATAAAAACGGTCTCGAGTTTTTATTTTTCGAAGAAACCATTCATAAATTGAGGTTGAAAGCCTTCTTCTTAAATTATATAATTTTGAAAGAATGGATTTGTAAAGGAGGACCAAATGAATTTTCTAAAAAAGTACGGCCCCTATCTATCAATTGCCTTGATTGTATTGGCTTTGGGTTTTCTATTTTTGCCTTATATCAGAACAGGGGATAATAATATCTATTACGCGAATGGTTATATGGCAATTTTTAACATCAAAGAAAGCGGCCTTCCATCAACCGTGACTAACAAGGGCGGACCTTCGGTAATGCTAATTATCGCCTTCGTTTTATCCGTATTATCACTTATAGCTTTACCTTTTTATAAAAAGGATGTTGTTCTTGCTTTAATGTCTGGAATCGCCTTATCGGCATCGGGCGTTATTTTCTTTCTTGCTCACTTAATTCTTTTTGTTAATCTACGTGGTGCAATTTTTGTCGGCACGTTTGGTTTGTATCTTGTCGCTAGCCTTATAACCCTTGCTGGGCTAATAAGTCTTTTGATTGGTATCCAATATTTAAAAGAACATAATAAAAACGAATCCAATAGTCGTTATTCTTATATACGTAAGTAATAAGTACGATTATCAAAAAAGGACTGGTTGTTCAGTCCTTTTTTTATTTAAATAGAATCGTTTTTTTATGAGCTTTTTTCTTTGCAACAAAGGAGACTTTATTCTTCGTTTGGCTAGATAGTAAGGTTGCTTCTCCTAAAGGAGTAATTTTTAAATACTTCTGATTATCGCCATCACTAAAAACATAAGATAAGTAATTGCGACGAATTAGATTTGTAACTAGTGAAGAAAGTTTTCTTCCGCGATAAGAAAGCAAAGTGGCAAATGTTTCTGCCTTAACAAATGGTTTTGTCTCCTCATCATTTACGCCATTTAGTATTTTGGCCACACCAGATGCGGATGGAAAAGCATTATCTTTATTAAGATAACGAACAGTCTCCAGTACTTTAAGATGCGTGATACTAATGCGAAATAATTGCCGTTTTTTTACCATATAAAAATATTATCACATAACTTGAAAACATGATTGGATGTTTCTATAATAACGTAGTTAATAAATTATGGATAAAGAACTAAGAAATCAAATAGAGGCGACTCTTAATAAAATTAGACCATTCGTTCAACGTGATGGTGGCGATGTAAAATTCGTTGGTTTTGAAGATGGTATAATCTACATTGAAATGGCTGGTGCATGCGCTGATTGCGCCTTCATCGATAATACTATTTCTGATGGTATCGAAATAATTTTAATGGAAGAAGTCCCGGGTGTCATCGGAGTTAAGCAAGCTCACGAAATGCCTGAATCAGCTCGCCTATAATCATAAAGATTTAATAATTGGCGCTAAGCAATAAACTAAAAAATCTGCGTTAATTGCAGATTTTTTAAATAAATATGAATAGCTTTTGCAGGGATATTTATAGAAGAACATTCTCGAGACGATTGGCAACAACATATCCCTCGCGATTATAAACATCCTCACGATTATAAAGGATTCTTTCACCGCTCGGCTTCACAAAAACGCCGCCCGCTTCTTCAACAATAATTTGACTTGCGGCTGTATCCCATTCTTTGGTCCCGGCTGAAAGTCGATATGTAATTTCTGCTAATCCACGAGCAATGCGACATGGTTTAATGGCGCTTCCGTATGTTTTGCGCCTTCTGATTTTGTCGCTGTGCTTAGCGATAGTTGCCAACTCTTTTTCGTTAACGTGAAAACGCGAGGTCAAAACAGTTAAACCTTTTGTTTTACTATTTACGGATATTTTTTTAATTCGATTTTTCTTTTGATAAAAGCTGCCTCCATTTTTGGTGGCATAATATAGTTCACCTGTCGCCGGAACTAACACAACTCCAACGACAACTTCGTGTTTATAAGCCAAAGCGACATTGGTCGTAAACTCATCGTTTTTTTCGACGAAATCTTTCGTTCCATCGACAGGATCGACAATCCAAACGAAATCATTATTTAATCTATTTTTATCATCGCTTGATTCTTCAGTTAAAAAGGCGTGTTGAGGAAAAGCTTGCGAAAGAATATCGCGAATAATTTCATCGGCTTTTTTATCAGCAAGAGTCACTGGTGAATCATCGTCTTTAATTTCGACATCAAAAGGTTTTTTGTAGATCTCCATTATTTTCTCTTTTGCCAACAAAACGGCTCTGATAGCGACTCTTAATTCATTTTCCCACATTGTATATTTTCTCCTTTGCAAGATTATCCAAATCTTTAACGATCGCCATCGCCTCTTTGTAACCGCCTTTTTCCATTCTAACTCCGGCCGCATTAGCGTGCCCGCCGCCGCCGTGTTTGACGGCAATATCGCGAATGGGAATGCCATTACTACGTAATTCAACACGCAGCCCCCCAGTTTCGCTTTGCGTAAACAAGGCAAAGATTGGTGAACCTTTAATATTAGCTAAAACATTAACTTGACTTGAGGCATATGCAAATTTCAAGTTAAGTGGTAAGTAATCGTTTTTATCCGCATAACAATAAATAACCTTATGTCTCGTTTTTTTATAATTTGAAAGAAGAAAGCCTTTATACTTCAATTGATTTTCTTCGGTTTGATAAATTGTGTCGTATATTGTTTTTATTTCTAAACCATAATCAAAAAGACGGGCCACAATCTCAAACGTTTCTTTTCTTGTGGGATTATACATAAATCTTCCTGAGTCAGTAACGATTCCCAAAAAGATAGCTTCAGCCGCTTTTTTTGTAATAACAAAATTGTTGGCAAAAGCAATACGGGCAATTAATTCAGCTGTAGCAATAACGCCGTGATCCATAATTTTTTCATGAACAAAGGGGTTGCTTTCGTGATGATGGTCAATTTTTACGTAAGCTGGTGCTAAAGTAATCCTTTTGTCTTCAACGAGTGGAAAATCGGAAACATCGACAAGAACAGCGAGTGAATTCTTAATCGTTTCATCATCGACAATATCCATTTCACCTAAAAGGGGAAAGAAAGGCGGCAGTCCACTACCGACAGCATATATTTTCTTATCGTTGAAGGTAGCTCTAAGTATTTCACGTAGAGCGATTTGACTGCCATAACAATCACCATCAGGAAGAGTGTGTCCAAAAATAACAATCGAGTTATAACTTCTGATTATATCAAGAACTTCTTTCGTCGCACCTTTCATATTCTCTCCTTAACAAAAAGCCCCTCACGAGGCCTTTTATATTGTTCTTATTCGCCTTTGCCAATACAGCCAAAAACTTCACATTTGGTTCGGACTACTTTTCGTATTCCTTTCATACCAGGACCAACGATTTTCCGAGGATCATATGTTTTGCTATCGTTTGCAATAACTTCGCGAACGATTTTTGTGAATTCTTGTTGGCACTCGGTATTGACATTTATCTTACTTGTGCCGCGTTCAATAGCCATTTTGATTTGGAAATCATGTATCCCTGAACCACCGTGCAAAACAAGTGGTACGGTAGCGAGTAAATCGCGAATGCTTTCCATTTCTTTAAAGCCTAATTTGGGTTCGCCTTTATATGGGCCGTGGACCGATCCAAGCGCGGGCGCTAAGCAGTCGATTCCTGTTTCTTTAACCATGCGTTCGCATTCAGCTGGAATAGCATACATCGTTTCTGCGATGACATCGTCTTCTTGCCCCCCAACGCGTCCTAATTCAGCCTCAACTGAAACTCCGCGAGCGTGGGCGTAATCAACAACCTTTTTGGTAACGGCAATATTCTCTTCGAGTGGATGATGAGAACCATCAATCATCACTGAAGTAAATCCAGCGTCAATTGCTTTAACACACATCTCATAGGAACTACCGTGATCAAGGTGAATGGCGACAGGAACAGTTATGTTGCGATCGGCAATATAGCCCTTCACCATACCTACAACGGTATTAAAACCACCCATATATCTGGCAGCACCTTCGCTCACGCCTAAAATGACGGGCACTTTGAGTTCTTGGGCTTCCTCAAGAATGGCGGAAGTCCATTCAAGATTATTAATGTTAAATTGTCCAACTGCATACTTCTCTTTTAATGCTTTTAAAAGCATTTCTTTCATGCTTACTAATGCCATATGTTTTCTCCTTTATGTATATTAGTATAAATCTTCGATTTCTTCTTTTTCTTCGCCTTCGATTTCTTCGTCGATTTCTTCTTTTTCGTCTTTTTCGATTTTCAGATACTCGATTTCTTCTTCATCGATTTCTTCGGTTGTTTCGACATCGGTGTAAACGTCGTTCATATCAATATGAACTTTATCGAAGGTATGGTTCGAGCGAAGATCCCAGAAGTTGTCGGTTAAGGTCACGAAACGACCATCAAGCGATAAATTTGTGTAGAAACGACTAATTTGACGACGAGTTTCTTCTTTGCTTAAGCCAGCTTTTTGACAGACAGCCTCCCAAAGTTCATGAAAACTGATTGGCAAGTTTTTGGCTTCGCTAATAATCTCATATGCGAAGTCGAGCATCGATTTTTCTGACATGTAATTCTCCTTCTTACATTTGTTCGGGAGCATTTACTCCCAACACGTTAAGAGCATTTCTCATAACGATCTGACTAGCCTTGACAAGAGCAAGGCGTGATTGCGATAGCAAAAGATTATCGCGATCTATTACACGGCATTCAGTGTAAAAGGCGTGGGTTAGACTAGCCAATTTCTGAATGTACGTTGCAACCTTATAAGGTTCACGAGACTTTGCACAACTTTCAATCGTATTAGGAAACTCTTGAAGGTGCTTTAATAGATTAATTTCCGATGTTTCGCTCAATCTACTAGCTGATATATCTAAACCAATATCGGCTCCGGTTTCTAGTAATTTACATAAGCGAGCGTGAGCGTACTGAGCGTAATAAACAGGGTTTGATGAACTTTGATCAAGTGCTAAATCGTAATCAAAATCAAGATGGCTTGTCGCCGCGCGGGCCACAAAGAAATATCTTGTCGCATCAACGCCAACTTCTTCAACTAGTTCTCGCAATGTCACAGTTGTGCCACCGCGTTTTGACATTTTGACTTCGACATCACCCTTCATCAAGCGCACAACTTGAACAAGTTCAAAGTCAATAATCTCAGCTGGATAGCCTTTCATCATCAAAGCGCTTCTCATTCGGTTTGTGTAGCCATGATGATCGGCGCCTAAAACATCGACCAATAAGTCATATCCATGTGAAAGCTTCTGAAGATGATATGTAATATCAGGCATCAAATAAGTATATGAGCCATCGCTTTTAACAACCGGACGATCTTTGTCATCAAGGAAATCGGAAGTTTTTAAGAAGGTCGCTCCATTATCGACGTAAGTGAACTCTTTATATTCTTCGAGTGTTTTTTCAACTTTGCCATCTTTACGAACATCGCTTTCAAAACTATAAAGATCAAAGCTTACGCGAAAGAGGTTTAAATCCCTTTTAATTTTTTCTAATTCAAGACGAATACCCTCTTGGATGAATATCTTCTCATTTGCTTCATTATCGGCAATTAGCTTATTCCCATATTTAGTGATGAGTTCTTTAGCGATGTCAACTAAATCCAAGCTGTGATAACCATCTTCGGGCACTTTAGCGTCTAAACCAAGTTAGTTTAAATAGCGAGCACGGAGGGAAGCGCCCATTTTTTCTACTTGCACACCAGCATCATTGACATAAAATTCACGAGTAATATCGTAACCAGCAAAGGCGTATAAACGGCAAATAGAGTCGCCAATAGCGGCGCATCGGGCATGACCGAGATGCAAGTCTCCTGTTGGATTTGCGCTAACGAATTCAACATTAATCTTTTTGCCTTTTCGTGAGCCACGTCCATAGTTTTCATTTTTACTAATAACATCTTCGACAATCGATTGAAGAGTTTCGGGCTTTAAAAAGAAGTTCAAAAAGCCAGGTCCAGCAATCTCGATTTTTTCAATACCTTTATGATCAAGTTCTTCGACAATCTTTGATGCAAAATCACGAGGTTTCAAATTTAGTTTTTTACAATGTTGGAGTGCCACGTTTGTTGCATAGTCGCCTCGTGTCTCATCCTTAGGGTGTTCTAAAACAACATCGTCTTCTTGAACGGCCAAGCCGATTTTATTAACCGCCTCGATAATTTTTTGTTTTAATAAGTTCTCAATGTTCATAACTTTTGTCAAGGTAATATTATACTTATACAATAGTATAATTCAATCTTTATATTGGCATAGTCTCTTTAGGACTTCATCTTTTCCAAGGAATTTAATAATACTATCGAGCTCAGGGCCGTGTTTCGTTCTACTGAGAAGCAAACGTAGTGGCATGTAAAAATCCTTCCCTCGTACGCCAAGACTACTTTGTAAGGCACTCATTTCTTGAAGAATATTATCAATAGCGCTTTCTTTTTCTAAAATTAAACTATACATGGAGGAAATCACCGCAATTGATTGCGGAGAGTTAATTAGTTGCATCTCGCTTGGAGAAAAAGATGGTTTTTCTAAAAGAAAGGGCGACAAAAATTCCTTTATTTGATTGCCAAAGGTTATTTGCGATTTATGAATCGTAGCTAGCTTTAAAAGGTAATCATCATTGTGCTCTTCATTTACGTAACCGTTTATGAAGGGGCGAATAAAAGCCAAGAACTCAGTCGGAGTCGTTTTTTTAATGTGTTGAGCGTTTACTCTTCTCAGTGCCTCAATATCAAATAAACGGTGATTATCATGTAATTTATCAATGTGAAAATCTTCAATCAATTCTTTGATTTTTGAATGTTTTTTATCGCAAGGACAATCAACATCTAATTCATATAAATAGTGGCAGATGGCATCAGGGAGATATCCTTCATTTTGTAAGGAATGTAAAAAGTCATAATCACCAATTTCTTTATTTGATTTTTGAAAAGGCAAGACAAGGAAAGAGGGAATTTTCCAATTAAAATAGCGATATACAGCAAGATAACAGGCAATGCTGTCGATTCGGTTTTTATCGATTATTACGTGCGTTATGCCCATTAGATAGTCGTCGATTATCTCTGCGAAGTCATCGCTTGGTAATCCATTAGGATTAACAATCACAAATTCGCTCACATTTTGTTTATTCAATAATACTTTTTCTTGTTTCAAATCAAGAATATAATCGTCAGAAAAATTGTTTGCTGTTAAGTATAAGGCGGGCTGCATAGCTCGTTTTGACAACTCATTGCCATGAGAAAGTGCCTTTTTATATGTCACGCCCATCTTTATAAGGGCATCAATGTATCTTTGATAAATATCGAGACGCTCATTTTGCATGTATGGTGCATAGCGAGGGTCAGGATTAAGATTTGACTCATCGGGAATTAAACCCAACCAATTTAAATCACTTAGTGCCTCGATTTTATTCGTGAGGTTTTTATTCTCTTTGCAATTGACATTATCAATGCGAAAAACAAACAAACCCCGCATTTTTTTAATCACAAGATAAGATATAAAAGCGCGACGCACTTCGAACAAATTAAGATGCTTGCCTTCTTTTGAACTGAAGCGAATGCGCGCTGACATATTAAATCCTTTTTAATAAGACGACCGCAATAGCGCGGCAAGCTTCGCCTCGGCCAACGGAATCTAATCCTTCGTTTGTCATCGCTTTAAGCGATATAGAAGAAATTGGCGCTTCAATCGCTGAGCTAATATTGCTTCGCATCGCCATAACATATGCTGATAGGCGGGGTTTTTCCAAAGCAATCGAGATATCGACATTGTTAACTTCATATCCAGCATTGTGAATAAGACCGTTAACTTTTTTAAGAAGGTCAACGCTATTGGCACCACGAAATTTCTCATCAGTGTCTGGAAAGTGGCTTCCAATATCGCCTAAAGCCAAAGCGCCGAGCATCGCGTCACATAATGCATGGCAGACGACATCCGCGTCGCTATGACCCAAAAGGCCTTTGTGATAAGGAATATCAACGCCACCAAGAATTAATTTGCGACCTTCAACCAAACGGTGAATATCTTCTCCATAACCGATACGATACATCGTTCTACCTCCTAGACATTAAATCTAAAAAACATAATATCGCCATCTTTGACGATATAATCGCGACCTTCGATACGCAGTTTTCCTGCTTCTTTGACCGCCAGCTCAGTTCCATATTGAAGAATGGCTTCATAACTATATACTTCAGCTTTAATAAAACCCTTTTGAAAATCAGTGTGAATAACACCAGCACATTGTGGGGCTGTCATTCCGTTCTTATACGTCCAGGCCCGACATTCGTCGGAGCCAACAGTGAAAAAAGTAGATAAATCAAGAAGGCGATATGTTGCTTTGACAACTTTATCAAGACCAGATTCACTCGCTCCCATTTCTTTAAGGAAATCGTGTCTATCCTCTTTGGAAAGAATAGAAAGCTGATATTCTATTTCACAAGAAATAGGAATAACTTGAGCTTTTTCTTCCTCGGCCACTGATAAAACTTCTTGATAGTGACGCGCTTTAGTTAAATTAGCATAATCGTCTTCGCTTACATTCGCGACATAGATGAGAGGTTTAAGCGTTAGCAAATGAAAATTTCGATGAGCATAAGCAACTTGTTCAGTAGATAGTGCTGAATTACGCGAAGATATTCCTTTTTTTAAATCCTCTCTGACAATGGATAAAATAGACATCTCATAGATTGCTTCCTTATCCTTTGCAAGTCTAGCTTTGTTTTCGATTTTAGCAATGCGTTTTTCGACCGTATCAAGATCAGCGATAGCAAGTTCATAATTAATAATTACGATATCGCGTCGAGGATCAACGCTATTTTCGACATGAATAATTTCATTTGATTCAAAACAGCGAACTACTTGAACAATCGCGTCGCATTCGCGGATATGAGCCAAAAATTGATTACCGAGACCTTCGCCATCTGAAGCACCGCGAACCAAACCAGCTATATCATAAAACTCAAAAGTGGCGTGAATTGTTTTTAAAGGTTTAAACAAATTAGAAAGGTAGTCGAGTCTTTCATCAGGCACGATTACTACTCCGGTATTAGGTTTAATAGTTGCAAAAGGATAATTTGCAGCTTCCACTTGCGAATTTGTTATGGCATTGAATAGTGTCGACTTACCAACATTTGGAAGGCCGACGATACCAGCTTTTAAAGGCATTGATGATCACCTACATTCATGAATAAGCATTGTTATTATATAACAAGCGAGAATAGATAGTAAGCAGGTAAAGAAAAAGCCCTAAATTTATAGGGCTTGCATGTTCAATGACTTAATTCGTATCTTAAATCTTCTTAATGTTCGCAGCTCTTAAGCCACGGGCAGATTCCTCGACATCGAATTCTACTTTTTCGCCAACTTCGGCGGTTTTGTAGTCGTCCATGACTAAGGAAGAATAATGAAAAAAGACATCGGTGTTATCTTCAGTATGAATGAAGCCGTAACCTTTTTCCTTATTGAACATTTTGACTGTTCCCTTCATGAAACCCTAACCTTTCTTACAATAGTATGTGAGTACAATAACTCACCGCCATATAATAGCATTGTTTGATGATTTTTTCTATCTTTTTTTTAAAATTGATTTGAGCTCTTTTTGTTTATTTTGCTTCGATGAATACAGCTTATTAAAGGCAAGAGAAGTTGAGCAATAAGCAATGATGATTGACACCAATAGAATGGCAATTAGTGGAATAGGGTTAAACTGGTAGGCGACAATTGTTCCAATATATCCACCGATGATGTGATTAACAATGTAATCAACCATTATTATTTCAAGACTTGATAAGACGAAAGCGAGCGCGGACATCATTAGTCCACAGACGATAAACGAACGACGGATGTCGCGTCTTGAAATTCCCAAATAATTCATTAACGATATGTCTTTTTCGTTTTCTTCGATCGTGACAAACATGACTAAGAAAAAAAGAAACAAAGATGTCACAATGGCAAGAGTGGCAAAAGAAAATAAGGCGACTTGAAGAAATGACATTGTCTCATCAATGCCCTCACTTATCATTTTCATGGGATTATAAAAACGGTAACCAGCATATTTGTCATTTAAATAACGAACGTATTCCTCACTATTTGTGTTGGAAGATATTGTAAGAAGAGCGTGTTCGGGAATTAATTCGAAAGCACTCACTCCAGCCATGAGTTGAAAAAAACCAATCGACCAATAGGGATGATGGTGAAGCCGAACTTTATCAACTCTTGTAATTCCCACAACCGTAACTTCACTAATAGAATATTGCTTTTCAATTCGATTGTTATCATAGTGTTTTACATCATAATTAACGGCAATTTGCATCGTTTTCCCGATAATTTCCTTGTTTAAAAAGAGGGAGTCAACAAGACCTTGACTGACGACAATCTCCGATAACGCCTCTGGAGTTCGCCCAAAAACAAGATCGGTTAAATCACTAGAAAAGCCAAGACCTCCGTTTAGACTTGTTTGTACGCTCCCTTGCAAAACGCCGGGCGGAGGTCGCAACTCGATATTGTCATTTTCTGATTCAACAAGACAATCGGCATCGATTGCGACTTCAATTTGCGGTTTGCTAAATGAGACAAAAGTATTACGAGCAAATCCGGCAATAAAAGAGTTGGGATGATAATAATATCCTCCTCTGCTTGCAAAAGTGTAATTGTCGATGTCCTTTTCTTTATTCATTAATGAATAAACATCACTAACATTTATTGTCGTTTTATCCGCGTGATACACAAGAAGGCGATTAAGATAACAAGGTCCGCTGATTGGACAAAGAGAAGAATGATAATCAAATCCCGCTCTTTCAAAAACGAAGTCATGGAGGTCGCAATCAGATAGAGTCATTTTTAAAAATTTTTCTTCTCGTTCAATTGTCGAAAGAAAATACGTCTTTGCCATCTGCCATGGAAATTCATACTGCTGACTATCGATGGTAGGAATTCTCATTTTTTCTTCAAAAACATATTCGCTCCATAAATAATTCGTATGAAATAGGCGCGGCTCATCGGTTTCAATAATACCGACAAGGTGAAAAACTTGCTCATCATCATATTGCCAATCACCATTTGCAAT
This sequence comes from Bacillota bacterium, assembly GCA_023457325.1. Classification (GTDB taxonomy): domain Bacteria; phylum Bacillota_I; class Bacilli_A; order RFN20; family CAG-826; genus UBA1424. The sequence goes on from JAEWLX010000009.1 coordinate 11,440, forward strand.
ACCTAAGGTAACGAGAGGTTTTTCATTCTTAATGTATTCGCCAAGAGAAACGAAATTTCGTTCAATGCGAAGAGAATAGCAAAGGCCGATCATCTCATTATATGAAAGGCCGATTACTAATTCATCGTCGCTCATCTCTAAGTGAGCCGTCGGATAGATTGTTTGCGCATCGCTATTTGCTTCGAGCCAACAAAAATCATTGATTTGTCTTGTCGTAAAACGAGGAAGAATAATCTTATAAGGTGTCGAAGAAATAAATAGTTCATCACGATCTTGAAAAAAGGTCTCAAAATTAACCATATAAGATACACCAATACCATTAAGATACGCGGCATACTTGTCTTTGATTCTGCTGACGTTTTCAAAACTTGCACTATATGCTGTCATCGTTGCGTTACTATTTAACTGGTTGGACATGACAATAATATTGTCATCAATAACCTGTGAGAAGCTGGTAATAATTCGTTCTTGAATTGAAAAAGCCATAATGAGTGATAAGCCAACGCCTAATAAGCCAAGAGACATGATTGTGTTGTTTAAAATGAGCCGTCTTTTTCTCGTTTTCATAATGGCAAAAGACCGTTTGATCATGACACTTAATGGTAAAGAAAAGTTATTTTTCTTGGCCTTTATTTCATTATGAATTATATATCTACTTTTATTGCGGTTAGAAAGCTTAACATAGTTCGTTATTTTTCCATCAAGCATTCGCAAAAGAGAATCACAGTGAAGTTTCAATAGCTTTTCGTCATGCGAGACAACTATTATTAAATGCCTAGTCGCTAGAATCCTTAAGATTTGCATTATCGATGTGGCGTTTTCCTCATCAAGTGCCCCGGTCGGTTCATCGCAAAGGATGATGGGGGGATTGTTGACTAGGGAACGCGCGATAGCCACCCTTTGCTTTTCTCCGCCCGATAAGGTATTGATCTTGCTCTGAGCTTTTTTTGAAAGACCGACAAGTGATAATAGATAATTGATGTGTCTTCTTTTTATTGTCTTTGTCCCATCGCTCATTGTTTCTAAGGGAAGGATTAGATTATCAACAATACTTTCGTTTTCAAAAAGTCGAAAATCCTGAAACACGTATCCGATGTTGGCAAGACGATAGGCGCTTTTTTCTTCAAAATTCATACTGGCAAGCGAGCAATTTTTGAATAGAGCGATTCCGCTTGATGGCTCATCGATGCCTGCGATGATATTTAGTAAGGTTGTTTTGCCGCATCCCGATGGCCCCGCAACACCAATCAAGCCATTTTTAGGAAAACGAAACGACAAACTATCAAGCACATTTCGTGTACCATATGTTTTGACAAGATTAACAAGTTTGATCATTAGCTTTCTCGTAGTTCGTCGGCAAGCGAAAAGCCCTTATAAATTGCCAGGGGAAGACACGTAAAAAGAAAGCTGATTATGTATCCACTAAGCATTACGATAGCTTCGATGGCGAATGGTATGTTTCCAATTCTTATGAAAGGTATGTTTATCAAATTGTTAAATGAGAACAAGTAGAATAATGTCTTATTAATAAGAATTTCTCCAAAATAAGCAAAGAAAAACGACAAACATAGACTTAAGCCAATCACAAACAAAGTCTGAGTAAAAAAGATACGTAAAATACTGTTTTTACTTGCTCCCAAGCAGGTCAAGATGGCTGATTCTTTCTTTTTCGAAACATAGTTAGAAAAAGCCCCAATCGCCAGAATCGAACAAGTGCCTACCAGGGCAATAACAACAAAAATGATCATCGAATAAAAAGTCGCATCAGTCAGCTGCCGATAAGTATCTCTAATCAATAATGAATTCGAACTCAAAAAAAGAGAAGAATCGCTATCGTCTAACAGTTGAGCGAGCTTACTTGCGGCATCAATCTCTTGGTTATTGATAACAAAAAGATTGTAACTATATAGACTAAGTGGGTGATTATTGTCAATAAGATCATAGATATTTTGTCCATCCACTCTGGTATTTAGATTTTCGCTGATATTTTCTAACTCATAGTCGGCAAGCATATTTTCCAATGCGCAGTACGAGTAAAATATTTTTGGTGAATTAAGAAAGGAAAGTTCTCGATATACAGCGTGGATTTTGAAAGTCCCAGCATAGTAAAAAGTATCTTTGACTTTATTCCCAAATTGGTCGATGATTGAGATCTCGCTTTCAATAACAATATCGACATATTGATCAATAATCTCTTGATTTTTAATCGCTATTTGCTTTGCAAAACTTTCGTTAATTACCACCGCATTAATACTTTCTTGGTTTGGCACATCTCCAGCGATTAGCAATTCGTTTTTTTGCAGTAAAGAACTAAAACTATAAATCGGGGTAAGGCTGACATTATCAATTTCTGCCGTTTTATACCTAAGGTGATAATTTCCCGGAAAAATACCTTCGTAATTATTGCCCATAATGGCCGATGGAAGATGAGAAGATAAGAATACTAATTCATCTTTATTTGGCCTTGTCATCTTAACTAATAAAATTGGCGAGGAAGAATTACTAATGTATTCTTTCTTTGTGATCTGAAATAATTCACTATCTATTAAATTATTTTGCGTCTGATCGAGGGTTTGTTGTGAACCGACATAAAATCCAACTGCCAATAATAAAGATGTGAAGCTGACAAGCGATGAGAGAAAAAGAATTATGCTTTTGGTTAAACCATCGCGAAGATTGCTCAAAGCGAGTCTTGTAATCCAATTATTTAGTCGCAACATCTTTTTTTACATATTCATCCGTTTTTATAAACCCGTCTTGAAGTTGAATATGGCGATCGGCGAATCGCATCGCTAACTCAACATCGTGAGAGACAATAATTACTAATCTCGAATGAGAAATTTCTTTCAGCATAGATAAAGTTATCTCGGCATTTTTACGATCAAGTGCTCCAGTTGGTTCATCGGCTAAAACGATTGCTGGATTATTAATAATCGCTCTCATCACCGCTACTCTTTGCTTCTCGCCACCCGATAATTTTTCTACTTCTTTATCAGCAAAATCACTCATTTGGTAGTGCGCCAATAATAAACGCCCTTCCTCATAGGCTTTTGAAATTCCTTTTCCGGCAATAAGAAGAGGCAAAATGACATTAAACAAAACGCTTTGCTTTTCAAAAAGATTATAGTGTTGAAAAACAAGACCGATTTCCTGATTGCGATATCGATTCATATCTTTTGCCTTGAATGTAGCAACATCTGCTTCTTTATATATAATGTTTCCGCTCGTCGGGCTAATAATCCCAGCGATAAGATTTAATAAAGTTGATTTACCTGAGCCAGATTTTCCAGACAGCAAAACCATCCCTTTTTTACAAAGGGAAAGATTAATCTTTTTTAAAACGAAATAATCTTCCTTACCTTGCGGGAAGGACTTAGATAGATTGTCAATTCTTAATAGCGTTACATTGTTCATGCACCGATATATAAGCGACTAATGACTGAATATGTTATTTATTAATTTTAACTATCTCTGTTTGATTAGAAATGACTTTACGAATTCGTTTGTTGAAATCATAGCGAGTCAACATGATAACGTTTCCGCAGCCTAAACACATTATTTTTATGTCCGCACCAACGCGAACGATTTGAAATCGTTTCGTGCGAGTGGCACAAGGGTGTTCTTTTTTCATTTCAACTATATCGAATAGTTGGTAAACCGGTACTTGCATATTAATAAGGTAAGTCTTCCATTAAAACGGCCGATGGCATTTTCGGAAGTCCAGGCATTCTAAGAATTTCTCCAGTAAGGGCGACAATAAAACCTGCTCCTGCTGAAAGGCTTAACTCGCGAATCGTCATTGTAAAACCCTCAGGTGCGCCAATTATTTCCGGATTATCACTAAGTGATAAGGGTGTCTTAGCCATGCAGACAGGAAAATGTTCGTAGCCTAAATCCTTAAATCGAGCAATTTGTTCTTTAGCTTTATTAGTAAATTTAACATTACCCGCACGATATATTTGTTTACAAATTCGCTCAATTTTTTCTTCTATACTGAGATCAAGCTTATATAAAGGTTTATAGAAAGATGGTTCGTTATCGAGCATTTTAACTACTTTGCGCGCCAAATCTGTCGCTCCTTCACCGCCTTTTAAATAGCCATCGAGAAAACTAACTTCGTAGTTATTTTCTTTGCACCAATTTTCTAGTGCTTCGATTTCGCTTTGATGGTCACTTGCAAAGTGATTAATTGCGACCAAACAAGGAACACCAAATTTTTTGATATTTTCCATGTGGACTTTCAGATTAGCGACACCTTTTTGCAATGCACTCACGTTCTCTTCATTAATTTTTTCAAGCAGTTGGCCGCCATGCATTTTTAAAGCGCGAAGGGTTGCGACCATCACGACACCATCAGGTTTAATTCCTCCGAAACGGCAGGCAATATCAAAAAACTTCTCGGCTCCTAAATCAGAACCAAAGCCCGCCTCAGTAATGGAAATAGGCGCGAGTTTTCGTGCTAGTTTTATGGCAATTAAAGAATTGCAACCATGAGCGATATTGGCAAAGGGTCCGCCGTGAACAAGAACGGGATTATTTTCAATTGTTTGCACAAGGTTCGGTTTGAGGGCATCTTTCATTAGCTTCATAATCGCGTGAGATATTTTTAAATCTTTGACGCGAATCGGATCACCACTTTGATTATAGGCAACAATTATTTGTTGAACTCGCTTTTTAAAGTCCTCGGCATCATTGGCAAGACAAAGAATAGCCATGAGTTCTGATGCGACCGTGATAACGAAGCCGTTTTCCCTTTCTATGCCGTTTCTTTCACCACGACCAATAATGATGTTTCTTAATGAGCGGTCATTCATGTCCATGGCGCGTTTCCAAACGATTTGATTGGGATCAATTTTTAATTCATTTCCTTGAAATATATGATTATCAATAATTGCCGCAATAAGATTAATGCTTGAGGTAAGAGCATGCATGTCTCCTGTAAAGTGAAGATTAATCTCCTCTCTTGGGTCAAGTGAAGCAAGCCCTCCTCCTGTCGCGCCGCCTTTAATTCCAAAAACAGGGCCAAGAGAAGGCTCTCTTAAAGAAAGAATGGCTTTTTGATTAATCTTCCCCATTCCTTCTAATAGAGCTATTGAAGTTGTTGTTTTTCCCTCGCCTGCTTTGGTTGGGGTAATGGCAGTAACCAAAACGACCTTGCCATCGGGTACATCTTTTAAATATTCGAAAACACTCGTGTCGATTTTGGCTTTGTATTTGCCATAAGGCTCGAGATATTCGTTTGGTATGCCGGCGATTTTGGCAATTTCGTTAATTTGTAAAAGGGCCACCACTAATACCTCCTGATGTTAATATATATTAAAATTTTACAATAGGGTGCGCTATTTTAATAGATTTTCTAAACAGTAATAAGAAAGAGCTAGTCCCGCCGCAGAAGGAACGTTCATAACCGAGGCCAAAGTCGGACCAGAGATAAGGGGCTTTTCCAAAGAATATACAACGGGAATATCAATAAGACTTATTTCTTTTTTTCTAAGCAGCAATCTCATTTTCTTGGCGAGAGGATCGGTTTTTGTTTCGCTTAAACGGCCAATCCTAACCGCGGTTGGATCGAGTCGGTTAGCCATACCAAGTGAGGAGATAAATGGAATATTATTCGCCAAACAATATTGTATTAATGATTCTTTCGCTTTTGGCGAATCAATCGCATCAATCGCAAAATCGATATCATACTTTTCTAGTTGAGAAAGAAAAGAGGTGTCAACCTTGTTTGCATAAGGATAAACCATGATGTCGGTAGATATTCTTTTTAATCTTTTCAAAGCCGAATCGACTTTTCGTGATCCGACATCTGATGAATCAAAGAGGACTTGACGGTTAAGATTAGTGACATCGACTACATCATAATCAACAATAATGAATGTTCCGACTCCTGAACGCGCTAAACTTTCAAGACACGTTCCGCCCACTCCTCCCAAACCACAGATGAGGACAACTTTGCTTTGCAAAGATTTAACATTATCTTCGCCAATCAATAATTCAAAGCGGTTAAGACGCTGATTCATGTTGGGCAATCCTTAATATATCATCGACATTTTTTATCCAATGAACGACAAATTGGTGACGGACAAAAGTCATTTGCCTTTTCGCGTAATGACGTGTGTTTGTCACGATCTTCTCGATTGTCTCTTCTTCAGTGTAAGCGCCATTAAGGTATTCAATTGCCTCTTTATAGCCAATTGCCTGCAAGGCCTGAAGGTTCGAACCATACTTTTTGGTTAATAATTTAACTTCATCAAAAAGACCATCCATAATCATGCGATGAACTCGGCCCATGATACGCATATACAAATCACCGCGGTCAAAATCAACACCAAAAAAGAGGGCGGGATAAATTAGGTTATCTTTATGCGCTGGTATTTCTGATTTTTTAATGCCTTGGCTTAAATATATTTCCAAAGCTCTCATCACTCTTTTACGATTGTTCGGATGGATTTTTTGTGCCGAATGTTGATCAAAGGATTTTAAGGTAGCGTACAGATCATCATTGTTCATATGGTCATACTTTGACATATCGATTGTTTCTTCTTGATAAAAGCGATAATCATACAAGGCGGCTTTAATATAAAGTCCGCTTCCACCCAGCATAATAATAGGAATGTTTTTTGAGATTAAGCTATCAATAACGGTTCGTGCATCATTTTGATAACGAGCAATGGAATATTCCTCATCGATATCAACATAGCTAAAAAGATGGTGATTAACGCCTTCAAACTCATCTTCCTCAGGTTTGTTTGTGCCAATTTTCAACTGCTTATATACATGAAAAGCATCCGCGTTAATTATTTCTCCGCCGATTCTTTTAGCAAGGTCAATGGCGATGCGATCCTTGCCGGTATTAGTTGGTCCAGTAATAACGTAAATCATAAGTCTCCCACACAAATTCCTCATTATTCTAGCAAATCAGCTATATTTTGTAAAAAAACGCGAAGTTCAATTTGTAAACTGGAAAAGTTTGCAATAAGGGGGTGGCTATCATACTCAGCAACTAGTCGCTCATATTCTTTTCTATTTTCACTGTGTTTTTTTTCATCTGCCATACTTAATGACAACTTGACTTGAGCGTCGTTAATCTTCTTTTTTAAAAGGGTAATTTCGTTATTCTTTTCGACAAGATCACGCAAACGAAAATATTCTTTTACAAGGTCGCTATTATTAATTTCTTCTTTAAGGCTGAGAAGCGACTTTTCCACGTTAGTCATTTACTAATTCCCCCATTAAAGAGTAAACATGGGACTCAAGCACACGAACGCGCACAATTTTTCCGATCAAGGATTCGTCGCCTTTAAAATGGATGAGTTTATTTGATTCACTATAACCAGATAACACTTGCTTATCTTTTTTACTCCAGCCATCAACAAGAACGGTGTAGGTTTTATTAACCATCGCTTTTGAAGAAGCCGCAATTGTTTCTTCAAGCGCTTGTGTCAACACCTTAAAACGTGCTGATTTTTCTTTTTTATCGACATTATCAACTAAACGGGCGGCAGGCGTTCCCGGTCGCGGCGAATAAATGAAAGTAAAAGCACTTTCGTATCTTGCTTCTTTTACTAAAGTAACAGTATCGGCAAACTGACTTTCCGTTTCATTTGGAAAACCGACAATTATATCGGTGCTGATAGCGATTTCTGGGATTTGCGTACGCAATTTTGAAACAATTTCTAAATACTTTTCGCGAGTGTAACGTCGCCCCATTGCTTTTAATATTTGATCGTTGCCGCTTTGGACTGGCAAATGGAAATATTTCATAATATTGTCGTGCCGCCTCATAACTTCAATAATGCTATCGCTAAAATCAAACGGATGCGATGTCAAAAAGCGAAGGCGAGGTATGCCAAGGTTAGCCACGCTTTCAAGCAACTTAGCAAATGTAATATCACTTTTCAAATCTTTACCATATGAGTTCACATTTTGTCCAAGGAGGGTTATTTCTTGATAACCGCTATTAACAAGTTCGCGACATTCATTGAGAATTTCTTCTTGAGGACGGCTTCTTTCTTGACCACGTGTGTAAGGTACAATGCAGTAAGTACAAAACTTATCGCAACCGTATGAGATGTTGACAAATGCCTTGTGTTTTGAGTTGCGAATCGATGGCAGTTTTTCGACAATTTCTAATGGTCGAGCTTTGACATCAATCACACGGCAATTATCGCGAAGATGAATATCAATTAGTTCAACAATTTTGTGAATGTTATGCGTGCCTAAAATCAAATCAACTTGGGGATATTTTAATAGCAGCATATCAATAATATGCTCCTGTTGACTCATACATCCCGAAACAGCGATGATTAAATCTTTATTAGACGCTTTCAGTGCTTTGAGCGCTCCTAATTCACCAAGCACTTTATCTTCAGCGTTTTCGCGCACCGCGCATGTATTGAGCATAATGAAATCGGCATCAATAGCCTTGTCTGTTTTCGTAAAGCCGGCTTTTTGCAAAATACCCGCAACGATTTCTTCATCGCGCATGTTAGCTTGACAGCCATATGTGCGAATGTAGAATTTTTTGCCTTTGGCAAATTCTTCAATTGTTTTCGAAGTAAATAAGTCAAAATCACGAATCGGCATTAATTTCTGCCGAAGGCGTGCTTCGTTAATACTTGGTTTAGATATAACCTTTTCTTTAGCCATCATTTCTTCCGTTTTCTAATAAATATATAGGAAATATTTCCTTAGCTCTTTTTGTATGATTATCAATATCGATGACGACAGCTGATAGCAAGGATTGATCGCCTTCATCTAATTGAAACAAATCATCCTGCCCAAACAGTGTTCGGTTAATAACTTCTTCCTTTTTAAAACCAATCACGCCATTATAGGCTCCACACATCCCGACATCACTGATGTATGCCGTTTTGCTTGGAAGGATTCGATAATCACGAGTTTGAACGTGAGTATGCGTTCCAAGAATCGCGCTTACTTGCCCATCAAAAGCATAAGCAAAGGCCATTTTTTCTGCTGTTGCTTCACCATGAAAATCGACAAGATGTATTTCGTCTTCACTAGAAGCAGCTAATAAGTCTTTTAAAGCATAGTAGGGATGATTGACTTCTTCTTTCATAAAAGCCGTTCCTAAAAGATTTGTTACCCTGATATTAATACCGTCGACTTCAAAAAGACGACTGCCCAATCCGCCAAGTGTCGACAAAATATTGAGCGGGCGAACAAGACATTCAGCTTCATTGATGTAACGGCGAATATCGCTTTTACGAGCGTAATGATTACCTAAAGTAATTGCATCGATTCCTGCATCAATTAGTTCGAGATAGTGCTTTTCAATTAAGCCTTTGCCATGCGTGGCGTTTTCGCCATTGGCAACAACAAAATCAATGCGATATTTTTCAATCAACTCATCGATGTGGCGTTTGACGACTTGTCGGCCATTACGACCGACAATATCGCCGAAAAAAAGAATTCTCATTAATGAACGTACTTTCTAGCTATAACTACTTTGCCGTTTCAACAGCGCGATACTCACGAATAACAGATACTTTAATTTGTCCTGGATATGTGAGTTCGTTTTCAATTTTTTCGCGAATATCACGAGCCAGTTTATAGGCTGCTAAATCATCGATTTTATCGGGAATGACCATGACGCGAACTTCGCGTCCTGATTGCATGGCATATGATTGATATACTCCCTCGTATGATTTGCATAAGGTTTCGAGCTTTTCAATTCTCTTAATGTAGTTTTCAACTGTTTCGCTTCTTGCTCCCGGACGTGCAGCTGAAAGGGTATCGGCTGCGGCCACTAAATGAGAAATGACGAATTTTGGTTCAACATCGCCGTGATGGCTTTCGATTGAATTGATAACGACTTCTGGCTCTCCATATTTCTTGGCAAGACGAACACCAATTTCAACGTGTGAACCATCAATTTCAAAGTCCATTGATTTACCGATATCATGAAGTAATCCTGCCCGTTTAGCGAGATTTTGGTCAAGACCAAGTTCAGCCGCCATAATGCCGGCGAGATAGGCTACTTCTAAAGCGTGATCAAAGGCATTTTGGCCATAGCTGGTCCGATATTTTAGACGACCAACGTAAGTTAATAACTCTTTGTTAATTCTTGGAAGACCAAGTTTGAAGGCTGCTTCTTCGCCTGCTTTACGAATCGACTCATCAACTTCGGCTTTAACTTTTTCGACAACCTCTTCAATTCTGCCGGGTTGAATACGGCCATCCTTAATGAGACGTTCTAAAGTTAATTTTGCGATTTCGCGGCGAATAGGATCAAAGCAAGAAACGGTGATTACTTCAGGTGTATCATCGATAATTAAATCGACGCCAAGTAATTGCTCTAACGAACGAATGTTACGACCTTCGCGACCAATAATGCGGCCCTTCATCTCATCGCTTGGAAGAGAGACGGCCGAAACTGTTCTTTCGGTTGTCACTTCCTGAGCATATTTATTGATGGCAAGACCTAATAATTCGCGCGCTTTTTCTTGAGCAGTATCTTTGGCTTCATCTTCTTTATTTTTAATAAAGGCAGAAATTTCTTTGGATAATTTGCTCTCAACCCTTTGAAAGATTTCTTCGCGGGCTTCATTAACGGATAATTGCGCGACTTTTTCTAATTCTTGAATAATTGAATCAATCTTTTGCTGAAGAATTTCTTCTTTGCGTTCCGCTTCTTTTAAGCGACGATTGAGCGTTTCTGTTTTTTCTTCGAGAACGTTTTCTTTGGCGATTAGTTGTGCGTCACGCCGATCGATATTGGCTTCACGTTGTGACAATTTATTGTCTAATACAAGATATTCGGCCTTTCGTTCTTTCAGTTCCTTTTCGGTCTCAAGTTTCATCTCATAAGAGACTTGCTTTGCGTCGATTTGTGCGGATTTGACAATGTGTTCAGATTTGATTTCGGCATCACGAATAAGTTTCTCGGCTTTTCTGCTTGCGCTTTTGGCTCTTAATGAAGGAATAATGAATACTAGAAGTATTCCGATTCCCAATCCGCCAACGGCCGAGACAATTATGAGGATGGTGGCTAGTAATGGATCCATAATAATTACCTCCTTGGTAGTTTAATTTTTGATTACGGAGCGCTATTCCTACGGAAGATGTAAAAAATAGCAAATAAAACATTATTATTACCTAAAACGTGGGATAAAAATATCACCGATTCGTTTATTTATAACGGATGCTATCCGATAAGAGAGACTACGAAGAATCTATGGTAATAAGTATCTTTCGATACAAATGTATTTTAGCAAATGGATATAAGAAATAAAACAAAGAATACTCGCAAGGTCGTTCATTAACTAAATATTCTAGTTTCAATGAGGAGAAAAGATCGTTATCAAGTTGATTATTCATAGCTCAGCGAAGAATATTTGGACATTTAAGAGAACATATTGTTCTAATAATCTAACGATATTCTACATTTTGTAGGTATCGATAAAGATAAATTGCATCGGGTTGTTCTTTTGCTAAAAAATGTATATGTGCTCACGAATTTAAAAATCGCAAGAATCAAAAAAGGTCTCAAACAAAAAGAATTAGCCGCTCTTTTAAGCGTAAGCGACAAAACAATTAGTAATTACGAAGCTGGTGTTCGTGAACCAGATGTCAAAACGCTTATAAAACTTGCGCAGATTCTTAATGTAAGCACTGATTATCTCATTGGTATCGAACAAAAAACTCTTGTCGAACAAGTCAAGGATCGCATCCATGATTTAGATCGAGAAGAGTTAATTGCCTTAGTAAATGATTATCTAGAAGTGATTGAAAAAATTAAACAATAGCTAACCAACAATACCAGTCTTGAGTTTAGAAACGAGATCATTGAAAATAGTCTCGTTTTTCTTTAGAAACTCTTTTGCCGTTTCGCGGCCTTGTCCAATTCGCTCGCCATTATATTCATACCATGAACCTGATTTCTTAATTAAGCCCATGTCGATTGACAAGTCGAGGACTTCGCCTTCTTTGGAAATGCCTTTACCATAAATGATATCGACTTTACACGATTTAAATGGTGGCGCAACTTTGTTTTTAACGATTTTGACATTAACCGTATTACCGACGATGTCGTTTCCGTCTTTAATTGCTTCCGAGCGACGAATATCAATGCGCACTGAAGCATAAAATTTCAAGGCTCTTCCCCCGCTTGTCGTCTCGGGATTGCCATAAACAATTCCGACTTTTTCACGAAGTTGGTTGATAAAGACAATCGTGCAAGAAGAACGGTTTAAAACAGCAACTAACTTACGCATTGCTTTTGACATCAAGCGCGCTTGAAGTCCGACTTGATTGTCGGCCATTAAGCCATCAAGTTCAGCTTGAGGAACAAGAGCCGCAACACTATCAACCACGATAATATCGATGGCTCCGCTTGAAGCGAGCATTTCAACGATTTCCAAGGCCTGTTCACCACTGTCGGGTTGCGAAAGGATTAAATCATCAATGTCGACTCCAAGATTACGAGCATATATTGGATCGATCGAATGCTCGGCATCGACAAAGGCTGCACGACCACCTTGTTTTTGTGCCTCGGCGATTGCGTGAAGAGCAAGAGTTGTTTTACCACTACTCTCTGGTCCATATATTTCAATAATGCGTCCTTTTGGATATCCACCTACGCCAAGAGCGGCGTCGATGAGAAGAGATCCCGAGGGAATCGCATCCACTTCAACATGGGGGCGTTCACCAAGACGCATAACGGCGCCTTTACCATACGTTTTTTCGATAGCCTTTAACGCCTCATCGAGGGCGGACACTTTGTCTTTAGATGTTTCTTTTGCCATTGTTTATCCTCACTAGATATATAGGTTTAATTTCCCGTAATGTTTAAAAATTATTTAAATATGCTTAGCATAGCGTCGATCATCGCTTCGACTGTCATGCGACGAATTGTCGCTCTTGAACCATTAAGGTTCATTGGAAAACCCCAGAGAGAGTCTTTACTAGCGATAGCGATGAAAATTTGACCAACTTGATTACTTCCTTTTTCAATAGTTGGACCTGCATTGCCGGTGACGGAAAGGCAATAGTCAACATTTAAAAGGGTGCGACCATTATAAGCCATCTGACTAGCAACTTCCCATGAGATTACTCCAAACTCATCAATTGTTTTTGCATCAACTTTGGCGAGATTTATTTTTTCCTCAGAAGTATAAGTGACAAGGCTACCTTTAAAAACCTCGCTAGCGCCTTCGATATCGGTTATAGCCGATGCAAACATGCCTCCAGTCATCGACTCAACTGCGCCGATAGTAATCTTTTTTTCTTTAAGAATTTCGACTAGTTTTTGAGCTTTCATCCTTTTTTTCCTCCCGTAAAACTTGACGATTTTCAACAACGTATATAATGCCTGATAAAAGCGAGACAGCCGTTGCGATATAAACGAGTATCTCAGCTATTTTTAAACCGGATGGAAAACCTGAGTCGAAGTAAGAAAAGGGCCATCCATTTAATAAAATGGCAACAATGGCGACCATTTGGAGGACGGTTTTTGCTTTGCCAAAAATATTGGCAGCAATAACCTTGTTCTTTGTCACAGCGATTAGTCTAAGGGCATCAACAATTAAATCTCTAGCGATTAAAATGATCGCACACCAAAGAGAAAAAGTTAGTGTACTCGGAGCATAATTGGGGGCCACAATCAAAAATATCAATAAACCATCAATTAATAATTTATCGGCGATGGGATCAAGAAATTTTCCTAAATCAGTAATCTGATTATTCTTGCGAGCCAGATATCCGTCGAGCCAGTCAGTCGCCGAAGCAATGATAAAGACGATGGCTGTAATAAAATAAATAAGATTGATACCACTATTGCCAAGTGTAGGAACTGTAATATTAAGTAATGACAAAACAAAAAGAGCAATTAGCATTCCAACGACAATGATAATTCGGGAAATAGTAATCTTGGTGGGTAAGTTCATAATTCTCCTAAATGAGTACCGACCCTATAAGCCATGTTCTGTCGAGGGTAACAATTTATCTATGCACAATGTGCATGAATGTTTCGATTCGTTTTTCGAAACAAACTTCCCCTACCAATTTTGGGTTTCTCGCTTGTGGGGTTTACAGCGTTCCACCTTAACGTTTCCGTTAAGCTTCGTCACTGTGGCACTTTCAGGGTTATTACCTTAGCCTAAGCTTTAGGTTTTCACCCGCCGTTATGCGCTCCCGCATACCTAACGTTATCTTTTCCGCTAGCGCAATCACTACTGGCATCACAGCCAGTGCGAGCATGGACTTTCCTCTGGAATAACCAGCAGTTATCGAGGTCGGTGCTATTTAATTTTAGATGGG
>JAEWLX010000010.1 GCA_023457325.1 Bacillota bacterium
TATTCGTCCCAGCTAATTGGTGTTCTAAGTTCCATAAAAGTCTCCTCTAAAAACTTTTCTAATTATATCATCGCGCGTGATTAAATATTAGTAAAACAATATCCGAAACTAACAAAGTTAAAAGTCCTTATTTGTGTTGGTGTTTATCGAGTTTTAATTAAAGCGCCTTCAAATGGTTCGAGACAGCGTTGATTCTCGTAATTGTCGTGGCCGACATAGTTAGTTACAACCACTTCACCACGTAAAAATAATGGGTTCTTCTGCCGTTTCTTGCTCATATTGAGAATGATCGTATACTCATCATTGCCAAACGTTCTTAAAAAAGCCATCAGTTTTCCACTTGTAAAAAGCAGTTGAAAGTCGCCATAACAGAGGGCCGGAATTTCCTTTTTGATATTAATGATACGCTTGTAAAAATGATAAATTGATGTCTCATCATTTAATGAATTTTCAACATTAATTCTCGTGTAATTAGGATTAATGGTAAGCCATGGCTTACCGGTCGTAAAACCAGCGTTTTCCTTCGCATTCCACTGCATCGGCGTTCTCGCATTATCGCGGTTAATATTGTTAACGAGTTTTAAAGCCGCTTGATGAGGAAAACCAAGTTTTCTAATTAGTCCATAAACATTAATTGCTGAAATATCTTTTACTAATGACATATCGCTTGTCCCGATATTAGTCATACCAATTTCTTGACCTTGATAAATGAAAGTTGTTCCTTTTAAAAACATAATCATCATCGCCAGCATTTTGCCTGAAGCAAGGTAGAAGTTCTTCTCATCTCCAAAACGAGGAATACTTCTTAACTGATCGTGATTTTCTAAATAGTTGGTGTTCCATTCGACGTTATTTTGCCAACCGAATAGTATTTTTTTAAGTCTTCGCGGAACATATCTTCGCGCGAAGAGAGGCACTTTTTTGCGATCGACATTAACGTGATCGAATTGAAAAACCATATCTAACTCTTTGTCGATAAAACGCTTTGCGTTTTGATAATCAACCATGTATGTTTCGCCGACCGTCATGCAATCATATTTAGAAAAAACTTCATCATGGATTTCTCTTAAAATCTTATGGTTTCCTTCTTGATTTAGATAATGTTCACGCCCTGTTTGGTTTAAACGTTGCCGCCCGTTGGCAAGTGTCGTTTTGTATATTTGATTAATAACATCGCAGCGAAAGCCATAAATACCTCGATCTAACCAGAAGCGAAGAATCGCTTTAACTTCTTCAATAACCTTGGGATTATGGAAATTCAAGTCGACTTGTTTGTCGCCATATAAATGGAGGTACCAAAGACCAACTTCTTCATCGTATTTCCAAGCCGATCCTGAAAACATCGATTGCCAGTTATTCGGAGGAAGTTTATTATTCTTTTTGCCTTTTTGCCAATAGTAATAATCGCGATATGGTGAATCGGGTTTCTTACTTTCGATAAACCAACGATGCTCATCGCTTGTGTGGTTGACAACAAGATCCATAATAATGCGGATGCCCCGCTTTTTGGCTTCGCTAATAAGAACATCCATATCCGCGAGGGTTCCATATTCAGGATTAATATCAAGATAGTCACTAACATCATAGCCCATATCTTGATTGGGTGACTTATAAACAGGTGATAACCAAATAATACCCACTCCTAAATCTCTTAGATAATCGAGTTTGGAGATGATACCAGGAATGTCACCAATTCCATCGCCATTAGAATCACAAAAACTGCGTGGATAAATTTGATAAACGACGTTTTCTTTAAAATATTTCTTTTCCATGAATTTATGTTAGCACAAAAGGTTTTTCTTTTTGCGCAATCTAGATAATTTTGTTTATTTTTAATAAAAAATTACAGATGATTTTCAATTATCAAAAAGAAAAGGGCGAATGTATTTCGCCCTTTATGATGAACACTGCTGAGGTTTTAAACAGGAAAGTACTGCTCCTGAGCCCATAGAGGCAAATACTGAGCATAATCACGAAAGACAAAAACTTTCGATTCATGAAGTTTATAGTTTTCTTCACCTGTTACTTTGTTTTCAAAGTCGTTAGTTTCTGAATTCCAAACTGGAACGCCATCGGTCACAGATAAATCATAATAACCTTTAATCGTTTCCGAACCACTGAAAGTGAAGCAATCGGTTCCATAGCTACGAAAACGCATTGTTCCATTAACGGCATTCCAATAGACATTAAGGTTTTCGCTGATATTGGGAATATTATAAATTCTTTCAATCGCGGACGCAGCAGGATGACCGCTTTTGCCATCAAGATTGTAGGTTGCGCTTTGACTTGGCGGTCCCGGCGGAACATTATATTGATTAGCTCTTGCGGCCGAAATAGCTACGCCTTTTGGATTTAAAGCATTCATTAGCTCTTGAGAATTGCTACCGTGAGAACCGTGATGACTCGCCTTATAAAGAGTGACTTCCGAAAGATTTTCCCTTTGAAGAAGACGAGCTTCAGATGAACTAGTTAAATCTCCGGCTGTAAAAAATTTAAAGTCCTGATAAGTAAAGACAGTTGCAAGACTAGCAGAGTTGCCTGCGCTATTTGCTCCCGTTTCAACATAGTATCCGGTATCGAGAATATCAACGTAGAAATCACTCGTAAGATAATAGCGTTTGCTGGCGTCATTAGCGTAAGAAATACAGTCGATAGCCGGATGATAAGTCGCACCTTTTTCGACGTATGAATCTTTAATAACGCCGTATTTGCCGCGATTTGCTAAATGTCCAAAATCGATGATTAAAGAAATATTATCGATGTTTTGCAGGGCATTTTCAAAGCCATCAACATGATCGGAGTCGTTATGACTGGCCATCAAAACATCGAGACGACCATCGCTGACGTGTTCATCAAGAAAGTCACTAATATAGTTGCCATCATATGACCAACCAGCGTCAATTAGTATCTCGACATTACCCTTTTTTATAAAGAGGGAATCCGAGTAAATATGTTGCATCTCAAAGAAATAAATGTCGAGTGGTTCTTCCTCATCGGTCTCACCGATAAAAAGAGGATCACTACTTGTCTTACCGCTTCCATAATATGCTGGTTCACGGACTTCTAAAAAACTTGTTTTGTAAACATAGGAAGCAATTTTAGATACGGCTCTTATTGTTGTTGTTCCCGCAAGAAGAGGAGTTATTAATCCTTCCTCATTGATGGTGGCGATGCTTGTATCACTAATTGACCAGTATACTTCTTGCGAAGCATTGTCGGGATGAACAATAACATCTAAATCTAGTTCATCGCCTAAAAAGATAGTTACACTATCGACGATTTCTTCGCCTAAGTAAATATCGATTCCCGTCGGAACGGCCTCGACACTAGGAGTACATGACGCCAAGGAAAGCAGAAAGACGGACAAAATGATTGATGGTTTCTTAATCAAGTTAATCACCTACTCTCGCTAACCGAATGTCATCGAAGTTGACGCGATATGACGTGCCGTCAACAAGAAGAGAAATGGCAACACGAGCGCTTTGCCCTTCAGTCGGAACATAGATGCGGCACAACTCAAATTGTCTTTCGCCAACAACAAATACACGGTCAAGCGCTGTCCAATTTGCTCCTTCATCTACAGAATAGGATATTTCTAATTTTGCATTTAGCGGATCATTTCCGTACGTTGCAACATTGAATTCAAGAAAGTCGAAGACAAAGTCTTCACGCAATTCAAGTCTTCCGCTGTTAGCTTGTGTAGTCTTGTCGGATTGCATTCTTGCTGACCAAGTTCCATTAACGCGGTCATTTTGAATAGCCGAGATTAAGGTTCTTCCATAATGCCATGTGGCCGCCGGTGTTCCTAATGTCGCCAAGTTATTTGATGCCGAATGGTTGTATGAAGGTTGCGATGTACTATTTCCATAAGAATCAGCTTCGGCGGCATCTTCAAAATCTAATAGATGTGCATTAGTTTGGTTACTTTGATTACTTCCAAGAACAGTGATCACATAATCTTTGCTGAAATCAGCACTATTTTTTTCAAATGTTGCTTCTAAAACAATGTCAGTATCATTAACAGGGCGAGTAATCGGACCGCCAGAAAAAATCTCAGGATTGTGGCTCGTCCAGGAAACCTCTACACCGTCGAAGCCATCGACAGTCGTTGGAAGAGTGATTGTGCTTTCATCGAGTTCAATCGTGTTTTCGAGAACTAAAACTTCGGAGGCGAGTTCCACTGCCATCTGATCACTCATTGCTTGACCTTCGATATCGGAGGCTTTGACAATTAGTAATTGATTTGACTTCACTGATCCGTAACCAAAGGCTGTTAAAATACCTTTTGCTGAAAGAGTACTACCAACTGCCATCCCTTGAAAGACTGCAGTAATAGCTGCAAATTCTGTTGCCCCACTAACTTTAGGATCCGCACGATAAGCGATTACGTTTCCGTCGACATCAACGTTAACACTATAGGCCGAGGCATATGAGGTAGGAAGCGATGATATCGTTCCGCTAGGAATATTTACGTAAGAAGCATGATAAGGCGCTGTTACATCGTTATCCATGACGTTTATTGAAAATAAATCATTAATTGTAACGTTGATGCTTTCATCTATTTCTTCGAAATACTCAACACCAACGATTTCGTGCAAGCCTTGATAATAATAATCTTTAAAGCCGCCGACAATATATACTTTATTGACTTCAACGGGAAAGAAGAAAGCATTTTGGCGGTAGACATAAAATCCTTCTGTGCCATTTTGAATGTAATAACTAACGGTTGCCTCATGGCCCGAACCTTCAACTGGTAAGACATGCCATACTTTGCCTTTAATTTTTAATGGTGTATCATTTTCGGCATTCATGAAATCCTCATGGGAGGCAAAATCGACTTCATCCCACTCGACGGTTGGTTCCGGAGGTGTTACATCGGTGACTGTAATTGATATTTGCCCACTGACAGATGGAAAGTCGACTGAAGTCGCCGAAATGTTTGTACTACCCACTTGCACACCCGTCACCAAGCCCGTCTGTGATACGGTAGCGATGTCGCCATTTGCAGTTGCCCATGTTACATTTTGATCTGAGCCGGGCGGAAGAACGGTATGAGTTAGTTGTAAAGTTAAACCAATAGCAACAAAATTGTTACCCGTGCTACTGACAATATTTATTGATTGTGGATCGGGGTTAGGG
>JAEWLX010000011.1 GCA_023457325.1 Bacillota bacterium
AGTCCAACTAACCTTGAAGGTAAATGCCGACAAATTATCTATCAGGGGCCTTGGAATTCAACATTAAAAAGCGATTGATTGTTAACTATTTCCTATTGACTTACGTTAGTAATAGATTATAATTAACGAGCCTACATAAGGAGAAAACACTATGGCCGTACCATTTAGAAGAACATCAAAAACAAAGAAAAGAATGCGCCGTACGCATCAAAAACTAGAAGTTGAAGGCTTAGTTGCTTGCTCAAATTGCGGAGCAACTATCAAAGCTCATAACATCTGCCCACAATGCGGATATTATGATGGTAAAAAGGTTCTTACCACCAAAAAAGCTAAAGCTAGCGAAGAAAAAGCCGCCGAAAAACCAGGCAAAGCCAAAAGCAAATAAACCTTTGGCTAAAACATGATAAAATAAGTTTCGGAGGAAAAGACCATGGAATACAACAAACTCATCGATCATACTTTGCTTAAATCAGATGCATCATTAGCCGCTGTCGCCACATTATGTGACGAGGCCGCCCAACATGAATTCATGTCAGTATGTGTGAATCCCTGCTTTGTACCTGTTGCTAAAAAATTGTTAGAAGGAACCGATGTCAAGGTTTGTACCGTAATTGGATTCCCATTAGGAGCAACCCTTCCGGATGTCAAAGTCTTTGAAACAAAACGTTCGGTTGAATTAGGTGCCGATGAAATTGATATGGTCATCAATGTTTCGATGGCTAAAGCTCATGATTATGATTTTATCGCCAACGAGATCAACATGGTTAAAATCGCTTGCCAAGGTAGACTCTTAAAAGTTATTCTTGAAACTTGTCTACTGACAAACGAAGAAATCGTTCAATGCTGCCGTGCAGCTGTTAAAGCTGGAGCTGACTTTGTTAAAACATCAACCGGTTTCTCAATCGGCGGTGCAACGACAGAACACGTTAGACTAATGCGTGACACAGTTGGACCTCAAATTGGTGTTAAAGCTAGTGGTGGTATCCGCTCTAAGGAAGACCTTGAAAAAATGGTCGCTGCCGGAGCGAGCCGCATCGGAACTTCTTCCGGTGTTAAAATTGTCACTCAATAACTTGTTACTTAATCGATATATTTGCGAAGGGAGGTGTGAACATGCCAAAAACAGTCGTCCGAGATAACGAATCTCTTGATGAAGCGCTACGTCGTTTTAAGCGTCAAGTCAACAAGGCGGGCACACTTCAGGAAGCTCGCAAACGGGAATTTTATCTAAAACCGGGTCTTAAAAAGAAACTCAAAAGTGAGATGGCCCGTCGTAAGAAATTCTAAAAAAATGGGAAGCGCTTGCTTCCTTTTTTTGTTATTTATGTTTTGATGGCGCTTATATTTCCAATAGAGAAAATATGCGCTATTTCACTTTTCAAGGAAATGATCACGACTGCGGGTTTGCCGCCCTGAAAATGTTACTTTGCTATGCTCATCATAATCGCTCTTATTTAAGACTCACAAAGGCAAATACTAAGCAGGGAAGTTTTTCCTATCGCGACCTGGTTGAAATCGCCGCGACTCACGGCGTGATTATTACCGCTTATAAGTTACTTGATAAAAAGGAGATTATTAATAATAAAAGATGGCCGATTCTCGTCTCGCTAATCAATGCAGATGGCAGTTTGCATCTCGTCTTATTACGAAAGATTAAAAGGGGGCGAGCATACATTGATGATCCTATAAAGGGAGGAATCATTGAACAGCTAAATAGTTTCTTGAAGCGGTGGGATGGCTCATTTTTACAAGTGAGTAAGAAAACGGTAGCACCTAAGCTCAAAAAAGAGCGACCAATCGTCGAAATAAAGTATTTAGTCACCTTATGTTTCTTGCAGAGTTTTTCGGCCTTTTTTGCTCTTTTGGGCTTTGCTTTTGTCAATCAACAAAACTATTTTGTACTCCCGCTTGTTTTCTTTTCTCTTTTTGCCATCGGTGAAGTCATTTTTCGCCGTTTCCAATTAGAGGTTTTAGCAAGTTTTGATAATAATTATCTGGTGCGGACATATGACGAAAACAAGATGAAAAGAAAGCGCAATTTCACGACGTTTCATGATTTTAAGAAGAATTATTTTCTTTTTCCACAAGTAGTTATCTCATCACTTATCATCAGTTTTTTCGTTTTGATGGTATTGCTATTTAATGACTTATTACATTTGGCTTTTTTAGGAATCCTGATTGCCTTTGCGCTTTTAGAATTAGTCGTTTCTAAACGTTTTACTAAAAGTAATGTAGAAACATTAGAAAGGATCGAAAGCGAAACACTAGATGAAGAACTGCCGTTTAGTGATGTTTTATCTAACTATAAGAAAATGAGTCGGTTGTCGTTATATATTGCCAAGTGTTCAGCGACGAAAAGATACATTGCCCTCTTTATGATTTGCGCTTTGGCTTTAACTTACGCAGCAATAAGTGGCGAAGCGACGCTAAACTACTTTTTGTTTCACTTTTTCGTTTACCTTCTTTTTTATGAAAACATCAGTAGATTGTTTGATTCCTTCTTGCACATAAATGACCTTCAACGTAAAAAGGCCGCCTTCAAAGATCAATTTGTCCGTTAACATTATCTATCATTAATATGATAAAATATTTATATTAGGCAAATTTATGGAAATCACTTTTACCAATTCAGGACCTCAAACTTTTAAAAAATACAAATCTTTGTACATAAAACTTGCCAAAGATGTTTTTGCC
>JAEWLX010000012.1 GCA_023457325.1 Bacillota bacterium
GTC
Organism: Bacillota bacterium; assembly: GCA_023457325.1. Taxonomy (GTDB): domain Bacteria; phylum Bacillota_I; class Bacilli_A; order RFN20; family CAG-826; genus UBA1424. The sequence goes on from JAEWLX010000012.1 coordinate 4, forward strand.
CTTTATCCTTACACCAAAGAAAAGTTGCAATATTTTTGTGAGCACATTAGCGATGGTTATCGCGAATATAAACGCAATCGAAGTACGGCGGCTGGTCATAAATCGCTTGAGGAATTCGCCAAGGAAATAATTCAAGCCCATAACGTCAAAATTAAAGGCGAAATTTTAGACTTAAAAAAGAACTACTATAAACAACCGTCATATATTAAAAAAATCATCAAGGATAAGTGCACGTCATTAATTAGTAAAAATGACCCAGACCATATTTTTACATATGTAAATCCCAAAGATGATTCGCGAATTGATCGACTAAAAGAAATTATTAACGGTTATTTTTCTCTAATAAAAAATGATAATGACAGTGCTGTCAATAAACTTTTGATTAAACGGATTATTGACCAGATGGTTTCCGGTATTCGTCTTATGTCGGTCAAACACTACGCTGATGCTTTTATTATCTGGCGGTCGCTTCTAGAAAATGTCTCATACTTGAAAGTTGTCAATAGGGGTGGAACCAAAACAGCGAACTTATTTGTCGCTCGCAAAAACGAAACAAAGAAAATCCTCGGTCTTTCCGCATCATCTAGAGCGGAATTAGAAAGCATTAACACGCAAGTCGACAACCGTCTAAAACGTCGTTCGGCGACATGGTGGGAAAAACAGCGCTTTGCGTGGGCGAAGGGTGTGCTGAGTTCGAAAGAGGAATTATCTGCTAAAATCCTTCAAGAAAAAATGGGTTTGGACAAATATTATCCTCACTACCAAGTGGCGTCGATTTTCACCCATGAACACATGCTAAATGAAGATGATTTTGTGGTGATTAGTTTGCTTGATTATTTAATCAATTTGTATTGGCGTGTATTTGAGGAAATTCGCTTAGATATAATTGCGATTTTTGCCATTAAAGAAGAGCAGCTGCAATCGATAAAAAATCACGAAGAGAGCATTCGCGTCTTACTAAAAAGCAGTCGCGAAAACTTCGAGACTTTTGCGAATATGATCAGTTAGTTTATATTTTTTTATAAGCGATTTGATTACGACCATTTTGCTTGGCATCATACAAAAGAAAATCAGCTTCTTCGATAACCTCTTCACAAGTTTTTGTATTATCGCCGCTTTTAAATAAAGCGCCAGCACTAATTGTTAACTTTAAGTCGATATCCTCAACACGAAATGTTCTTTTTTCGATGTCCTTTCGGAGATTTTCTGCAAAATCTCTGCCTTCGTCTTCACTTGCGACAAAATGGATTAAGACGAATTCTTCACCGCCATAACGAGATAGAAAATCGTTGCCTTCAAGTCTTCTTTTCAAAATATTGCTTATATCGACAAGAACTTCATCACCAACGGTGTGGCCATATTTATCGTTTATGTCCTTGAAATGATCGATATCAATCATTAATAGCATCAACGGCTTCATCGCCTTTCCTTTATATTTTTCCTGAATCTTGCTTACGAAATTATGAAATCCTGCTCGATTTGGAAGCTTGGTCAAAAAATCAGTTTGAGCATAGTCGAGAAGATCTTTTTCTGCTTTTCGCGCAAACGAAAGAAAGTAGTGAGAAGTACGCGATACACCAATTACATTTAAAAGTATGTTGAGAATATGAAAGGTTAGAAAAAACGGTGTCTCCATTTGCAAAGTCGGGAAAACACGCAAATATGCTAACGCGAAGGCAGATACAAAGATGGCGATAATGCCGCCGACAGCAATATATTTTTGCGACGTTTTCCATCGTGCAAAGACAATTAAAACAAGCATATTAAAAAAGTAATATTGAAAACCTGATTCCAGCCCAAAAACAACAACTTCAATGGCGGTCTGAATTGTGATTATTGAGATAAAGAGTAGTGATGCTAATCCGTAATAACCTTTGCGGTTGAAAAGAATGGTGATAATTGTTACTAACAGCGATAAAAGCGATACAGCCGCAACAAGGATGCTTCCGGCAAAATAAAAAAGAGGAATAATCAAAAAATAGGCAAAAACAGTCGACAAATAAATAATATGAGAATGTTGGAAATATTCGCGTTTTGTCTTTTCGTCGATAAATTTGTACAGTTTCATATGGTGCCTCTTTATTTATATAAGATAGCAAAACCAACAATTATTGGGTACAAGATTTGCTCGATTGTTATCGTCTTATATTGACACGCTTGTCGGAGATTGTAATAATTTCAGTAACTCAGCGATAAGAAAGACCCTTATTGAAGCTTGAAGCGAACCGGAGATGGTGCGAGCCGGAAAGTAACAATAAGAACGTTAACATCTTGGAGTGAAAGAAGAAAATAGTAGACCTTTCCGGCTCTCACCGTTATCGAGAATAAAGTGCTGAAGTAATATTCAGAATTAAGGTGGCACCGCGAACAATCGTCCTTTTGATAGGGACTTTTTTATTTCTTAGGAGGAATAATCATGTATCAAAGCAAACTCAATTTAATGGATACCGAACTGGCTATCAAGTTTATCAAAGATAAATTTGAGAGAAAGTTAGCTAAATCCTTGCATCTGATTCGTGTTTCATCACCGATGATTGTTTCAAAAACAAGCGGCATCAATGATTACTTAAATGGTTTTGAAAGACCAGTTTCTTTTACTTATGAAGATGAGCAATTGGAAATCGTTCAGTCGCTTGCCAAATGGAAGCGAATGGCTCTTAAAAGGTATGGTCTAAATAATGGTCACGGATTATACGCTGACATGAATGCCATTCGTAAAGATGAACAAGTTGATGCCTGGCACTCAATCTATGTCGATCAATGGGATTGGGAAAAAACGATTGACCGCTCGCAAAGAACAAAAGAATACCTTCTTGATGTGGTTAATAACATTTATGATGTTTTAAGAAAAATGGAAAAATCAATTAATCACAAGTATCCCTCTTTGACGACCAAACTCCCTAAAAAGATTAAAATAATTGATAGTCAAGATTTGGAAGACATGTATCCAAATAGAGATGCAAAACAACGAGAATATCTTGTCACAAAAGAGTACAAGGCTGTTTTCATTTATCGGATTGGGGGCTTATTACGGTCAGGCACAATTCATGACGGACGTTCACCTGATTATGATGATTGGAATCTAAATGGCGATATTTTGCTTTACGACATCGTTAACGACGCGGTGCTTGAGGTCTCATCAATGGGAATCCGTGTTGATGAAACGTCTTTAATGACTCAACTCAAAGAGCGAAATGCTCTCGAACGATTAAAATTTTCGTATCATCAAGCCATTATAAATAAGGAATTGCCTTTGACAATCGGTGGCGGTATTGGTCAATCGCGCATTTGCCAATTCTTTTTAGAAAAGAAACATATTGGTGAAGTGCAAGCTAGCTATTGGCCAGAAGACTATCTCCAAGAACTCGAAAAAGAAAATATTTTCGTTTTATAAACTGTTTCAATCTTTGCTTATCACATTGATGGCTTTGCACCTTTTATGCTTGCTATAATTTGCTTAGAGAAGCGTATGGAAAAAGTGATTAGTATTAATGAGACTATTTATGAACTTAGTAAAAGACACCCCGACATTGTCGAAGTTTTACACGCTCTTGGTTTTAATGAAATAGTTAAACCCGGAATGATAAATAGTGTCGGGCGCTTTGTCACGCTTAAACAAGGTGCTTCATTAAGAAAGATTGATTTAAATATTGTAGTCGCAACACTTAAACAAAAGGGCTTCATCTTCAAGGAGGAAGAAAAATGAGCGAATTTATTAACAATCAAACAGTTAGACAAGAGAAATTGCGTAAATTAATTCGTAGCTTGCATGAGGGAAAACCGCTTGAGCAAGCCAAGAAAGAATTTAAAGAAGAATTCGCGACGATTACGACCGAAGAAATCACCAAGATGGAACAGGGTTTAATTCAAGAAGGCATGCAAGTCAGCGAAATTCAAAAACTTTGTGATGTTCACGCTGCCGTTTTTGAAGGTTCAATTTCTGATATTCACGCTCCTAAAACGGATGTTGATTTTATTCCGGGTCATCCTGTTAATGTGTTTATTGAGGAAAACAAACTAATCGAAAAAGTGATAAGCGAGGAAATTGAACCATACTTGTCACAAAGTGGTAAAACGGCGATTCTCATGTTGAGAGTCGGATTTGATCGCTTAAAAGAAATCGATAAGCACTATGCCCGAAAAGAATATCTCTTTTTCCCTCATTTAGAAAAAAAGGGAATCACAGCACCTCCCAAAGTAATGTGGGGCGTCGATGATGAAATAAGGGCCGATCTTAAAAGCACAATTTCCGCATTGTCATCAGTTAATGTTGATGAAGTTTTGACTTATGATTTGATTCGTAAGACGATAACTAAAATCAGAGACATGATTTCCAAAGAAAATAATATTTTAATACCACTTCTCAAAGAGAATCTTAATCTCTTTAGTTGGATCAGCGTTGAACTCGCCACACCAGAAATGGGTTGGTTTTTAGAAAAGCCAAAAGTTGCATGGAAAGATAAGCAATCCGAAATAGAAGAAGAAAAGCCAGCACTGAATGAAAATGAAAAACCACAAATAGATGGTATGGTAAATTTCGATGTCGGTTCATTAAGTGTCGAACAAGTTAATGCCATGCTAAATTCTTTGCCTTTTGATATGACCTTTGTTGATCACGAGGGTCACGTTCGTTACTTTACCCAAGGTAAGGAACGCATTTTTGTGCGGCCTGCGACTATTATTGGTCGTCATGTTTCGATGTGTCATCCCCCGGCTTCAGTCCACATTGTTGAAGGAATTATCGATTCTTTTAAAAACGGTGAGAAAGATCATGAGGATTTTTGGATTCGCATGAAAGATATGTTCGTCTATATTCGTTACTTTGCCGTAAGAAATAATGAAGGTCGCTACTTAGGAACGCTCGAAATTACGCAAAACATTAAACCAATTGTGGAATTAGAGGGTGAAAAACGCCTCGTTAGCAAATAGAATATTGCTCGTTAACAAAGCGCGTTGCCTTACAATGCGCTTTTTGTTTGAAATTAATTTCAAAAAAATTCCGATAATAGTGATAATACGCTTTTAAAAATGATAAAGTTATTATGAACTATTACTTACGAGGTGACTTATGAACAGGATTTCGAAAACCACATTTCTCAAATATCTTCGCTGTCCGAGGGCGGCAGCCTTTGAAAGTGAAGCTTCGTCAATCGTTTATGATTATAAATCACAACTTAGCGAAATTGATGATTTAGAGAAATCAAAGTTACTTGTAAATGAGACGAAGGAAAAACTTCGTCAATTGTTTTCCGATATGATTGTGTCTTCCGAAGGTGGAGAGGATAGCGACGACGAAATACTCACCAATGATTTTGATGTCCTTTTAAAAGATGACCAAACCTTGAAGATGATGATGGATACATATTTTCAGATTGAGGAGTTATCGAGCGCAAAAGCAGAAAAAATCTTTGGCGGTCAGGTCATTGCTGGAGTTCGAAAAGAAAACCAAGTTATAGGTCAAAGACTTATCAGTCTTAATCGAGATGGATTAATTTTTTACTCTTTTGTTGACACATATCAAGAGGACGACAAAACAATCCGCGTTATTGAATCGAAGTCAACTACCTCTCGAAAATTTGTTGATCTTGGTCCAACTATAAACAAAGAGTTTAAACCTCTTTTTGAAATGTCTCCTAATGGTGTTTTGTATTTGAAAGAGGAAATAGGCGGGTTTGTTCCTTTCGAAAAGTATTATGAGATGCGTAGCAAATTATTTGATCGAATCGGTGACTTAGGCCGCTATGTCTATGATTTAGCATGGCAAAGATATGTTATCGAAAACTCATCTAAGTCTAATAAGGATCACAAATATTATTTGTCGGTCCTCAATACTGACTAT
>JAEWLX010000013.1 GCA_023457325.1 Bacillota bacterium
TTTTAAACTCGTTATAACTTTCTTTTTCCGGATTGACATCCAGTTCGGGAGCAAAGAACCATTTCATCTTGCCGATTTGGTGTTTTACTCCGGTCTTAATATTTAAAAGCGTGGCCGTCACCGAACACGTATAGGAAACATGGCCGATCGTCAGCTGGACGATATCCTCGCCTTTAATGAACTGGTAGAAGTTCCATTCCTTCAATTTAAGCGGAAAAGAGCGAATTTCCCCGCGGTTATACGAAAACTGCATCGTTTTTGCATAGCCGGCGATGTTTATCTGACCCTGATGATTAAGCAGGACGGTCTTCTGTTTTATTTCCTTCTGATTCATCTTTTAATTTACTCAGTGCCTCGGCTTTCATCCGGTCGTTATACACCTTCCAGGCAAAACCTAATGGAACCACCGTTACAAGGACAAGTAAACCCGCAAAGAGGAACAAGTTTTCCTGTGGTATGTCGATTGGATTACCGTACAAATCAAGCCTTGTCATATGGTCGGTGTTTTTAATGATTACGTTACCAACGAGTGTTCCAATCAACATCGGTACAAGGGTAAAAAATAAAGAACGAATGCCTTCGAACTGCCCGCGATTTTCCTGAGGAAATAAGCCACGCACCCAAATCATGCATGTCTGAGTAATTAAAACGTAACCTACGCCAACTAAAAAGACAGCGAGGATAAGAGGTAAATTTTTGGCAGCTAAGAAAGAGGAGGCATCTACGCTTTCCGGACCTTTGATAAAAAAGAATAAAATAAGTAAACCAACCGCATTGACAAGAACAGCTACAAGCGCGACAAGCGGGATGCGATTCTTATTAATAAGCTTAGCAAACGGAATTGTAATCAAAACAGCAAGGAGCAAGGCAACGCCTTGAATCAAACCCATATCTCCGGCTGTAAAACCAATATCATATATTAACCAATTACCCATATGTACGAAATAAAAGTTAAAAGGAATAAAGAAGAAGCAAGCAACAAGGTTAGCTAATAGCATTTCCTTATTATTAGGATTACCTTTCAATTTTTTAAAATTAAAAACATCAAATAACTGTTTAAAATATGAACCATCTTTATTTGGCTTGGTTGTCGGTGCGTCTTTCATTAGAAAAATGGAGACAACAGCAATTAAAATAACGGCAATACCAAGAGCCCAAAAGAGCAGCTGATAGTTATCTAAACTTGGATCATAGTTGGCAGTTCCAACGGTTGGATTACCAATATTAACAAGCGCCCCGCCTAAGACGGTGCCGACAACTGTGCCGATAACCGGAAGAGCGGCTAATGCCGCACCAACTTGACCTTTATTCTTCGGCGTAGTGTAATCGTTAACCCAGGTATTGTATCCAGCATCAAAGGCCATTGAGCCAAAGAAACTCATGATCGCATCAGTAAAAACCACTAAGAAACCAGCAAGAGCAACTAAAACACCAATATTTGAACTCTTAGCGAATTCGGTCGTGCCAAAGAGGATGGTCGAAATACCCCATAACATATAACCGATTGAAACAAACCTTTTCCGTTTGCCCAATCGATCAGACAACGTTCCAAAGATAAATGTTGAAAGAGTTGTCACTGTCGCACTGACAATAACCATCCAAGTGACGATTGTGACGTCCCCACCTATCTTGGCGTAGACAAAAGTATTGAACCATTGGTTTTCCATGTTCCAGCACAGATGACCGGCTAAACCCATGGCCATGATAATAAACCAAAAGCGGAAACTACCTAGTCCGTGATACTTTTTGTCTTTCTTCTCTTCTGTTGGTTTCATAATGCCTCCTATGCATCAGTGATGACATCAGCCATTGTTCCGGCTTTCTTCCAAAGCTTATCGGCTTTAATTTTCCAGTTAAAATAATCCTTTGGATTATCCGGATACTTTTTGTAATGCCTTTCCAGCTTTTTCCCTAAATTTGATGAACGAAGAAGTGATATCAAGGCTTTGAACGAAAATTGCTTTGTTAGTACTCCTTTAATTAATTTATTAATAACGCTTCCTTTTACATCTTCATCATCAGACTTGAAAATAATGCTTTCTTTAAACATATAATCGTTGTCTTTCATCGTCATATCAACGGCGCCGATCAATGTCGCGCGTAGATTGGCGAAATCCGCACCTTCACCTCTTTGATACAAAGTATTGATTTTCCAAAGAGATTCTTTAGTGGGATATTTCCCATTCTTAAGGGCTTTGGCAACAATCTTGGCGGCGGGAGCGCATTGCACCCACGCAGAAGTAATACCTTCGCCATTCATTGGTTTGGTAAGACATGCGGCATCACCAATCACAAGAAAGCCATCGGTAACAAAACTAAATGGCGGTCTTCGATAAGGAGTGCAACCCATTTCTTCATATTGAAGTTTATACTCAGGAAGTTTAATTTTTTCTTCAAACTTGGCCATACACTTGCGGGCATAGTCGTATGAAAGATTAGCCCCAACCCCGACAATCGCACCGTTTTGCTTATGTTGAGGGGCAATCCAGCCTTTAAAATACGGCCAACTCGTACTGTATTCAACTTTGTCGGTGGGATTTAATAACTCGACATATTTTAGTAAGACATAGAATTTATCTCGCGGTCCGATTTCGAAGTTTTCAATATACGGATCTTTTATTGTTCTTCTAATTACAGAAGGGATCCCACTTGCGTCAACAACAAGGCGCGCCAATATTTCCTCGCCTTGGGTTGTGACTATACCTTTTATTCGCTTATTTTCGTCATAGACAAGATGGTCAAAAGATGTCTCAAAGCGAAAGGTAACACCGTGTTTAATCGCTGTTTTTCTGAGCCTAAGAATAAAAAGAGGAAGATGCATGACCGCAACTTCCAAAAAACTTTTCTTTAAATAATTATCGAGGGCAGATTTTGAATAGCAAAGATTGAAATTGCGAACAAATTCTTCATCGCCTTCTTTAGACTCTTCAAGACCATAGTCTTTAAATGATTGGCGAGTAAAATGGAAAATATCTAATCGCTTCGAAAGGTTTTCTTCTTTGTCTTTATCAATAACCAAGACCTTTAAACCCTCTTGAGCCAAAAGGTTAGAAAAAAATGTACCTGCTGTGCAAGCCCCAACGATTATCACATCATAAATTGCCATTTTCGCGCCTCAATAATTATTATGTGCCTATGTAATTATTCTATACTCAAAACTGAATTAGACAAAGAAAGGTTTTGTAACTAGTAGGTTATTTTCTGTTTCAAGAAGGTGCCTTCATCTAAATCTTGAAAGGCGCGATAGAGTTCTTCTTTGGTGTTCATGACAATTGGCCCGCCCCATGCGACTGGTTCATTTAAGGCTAAAGAACTAACAAAGAGAATTTGAGCGCCTTCGCTTTTTGTTTCAATAGTAAGGATATCGCCTTCGCTTAATTTGACAGCCGTTTTTTCCTTGATGTAAACTCCTCCAACAACAATAGAACCAACAAGAGTAAAAAGCATGATTGATCGATGAGAATCAGTCTTTATAGTAAATGAGGCATGAGGATTAAGGTGGATATCATAGTAATCAAGTGGCTGATATTTGCTTTGATAACTTGCCTGTCCTTCATAAGAACCAGCAAGAACGCGAAGTCTGCCGTGTGGCAAGGCGACTTCTTTAATTTGATCGGCTTTAACACTTAAATAGGCCGGCGCGACCATTTTGTCTTTGGATGCTAAGTTTAGCCATAGTTGCACACCAAGCATTCTTTCGGAAGCCGGGAGTTTTTCTTCGTGCATAATGCCGGAGCCGGCTGTCATCCACTGCACCTCACCATCTTGAATCATGTCTTCATTGCCAAGACTATCTTTATGAACCATTTTCCCACGATATATATAAGAAATGGTTTCGATGCCCCGATGAGGATGAAGAGGAAAGCCCGCGATATAGTCGCGCGGATTAACGCTATCAAAAGAATCAAGCATTAAAATGGGGTCAAATAGTTCGACTGTATTTCTTGATAAAACTCTAACGAGGTTAACACCAGCGCCGTCTGTCGTTTTATAGCCAGTAACTTGCTTTAATACTTTGCGTTCCATTTATTTAACCATGCTCATTTGGGGGTTTGGTGTTTTTATGACAAAAATTGAGAAGCGTTCATTTTGGTCGGCTTTGACGGCGTGAGGAATTTGCTTTGGACTGAAGACAATGTCACCCGGACTAACGACAAATGATTCCTCACCGATAACAATTGTGCCTTTTCCTTCCATTACTTGAAAGTGAACGTGGACAGGCGTTTTGTGCGCCGGTACCACTTCGCCAGGTTCTAAAACGAGATTCATAATGCTAATTTCGTTAATGTTAACGACTGGTCGGGCCTTTACTCCCCAAGCGCTTAATTTAAATTCGATGTCTTTATAGTTGATTGCTTTCATGTTATTAGTTCTCCTATTGATAATTATATGGTGCGGACAGAAACACTTCACTAATAGTGATAAATTAAACTTTTTCTAATTCCTGATTGCATAGTTACGAAGTCATTTTATCTTCTTTTGGCTGAAGTTTTCACCTTTACAAATAAGACAAAATCCAGTGTGACAGCAAACGGCTTCCCCACAATCAGGACATTTCCATTTATCCTCCTCTTCTTTTAGAAAACGATCAATTCCTTTAGTATTTATTAAGCGTAGATTTTCAATCATGCTCATGCCATATTTTGTGCTGTAGCGCTTATCTAATTGCTGCAATCTTAAGCAGGGAAAGGAAGGACACTCAAAACAAAATTGCACACTTCCCTTTTTTAATAAATCGCAGCTCTTGGACATGAATAAACAGTTCTTGCCGCGAGGTCGGCAGCCAGGGCAATAGCGGCGATGATAACCTAATTTATTGAGGTCGTGCTTTCCAAATTGAAAAGATACGCATAATCCGCAATTCATTCCGCAAGGAGCTATTAGCTCCTTAGTAAAAAGATTTTCCTTATCCATATGAGATGTTATACCTTTACTTTACTTCATCTTTTGACCTGAGACCATATTCTTCAAAACCGGATCGCTTTTTTGACATTAAAACACTAACGACAAAATCCTCTTTAAAAACCCTATTAAAATCATGTTATGATTATAGAAATACCATTATGGATTTCATCGGCAATCTAATTATTAATAGTGTCTGTATGGCGATCCTTCTCGTCATTCTTTTTGCTAATCTCAAAAGTTGCAAAGGCGGTATGCTTTCGTGCCACATTTTCAAGTATATACTCATTACTGGAATCATCTTGTTTGTTGTCGATACAATCGGACGAATGGACGGCGCGACGGATGTTAGCATTCCGCTACTTAATTCCGTTGGCAATTTTCTTTTATTCGTCTTAAATCCCGTTGTCCCCATTTTATGGGTAATCTATGTCGCCTTTCAAATTCAAGGCGGCCCCTCGTTTCTTAAAAAAAATATATGGCTATTTGTTAGCTTCTTCTTAGCACACTTATCGATTGTCATTCTTAATCTATTCTTCGGCTTTTATTACACAATCGACGCTAATAACGTATATAGTCGTGGGCCATTTTTTGCTGCTTCGGTTTTATGGGCGTTCGTTCCACTTATCGTTGCTTTCTTTGTGACAACTTTACATCGTGACAAAATCGATCAACGAAAATTTAATGCCTTCGTCTTATTTCCATTATCACCAATCTTTGGCACAATTCTTTCTTTTGTTTCATATGGATATTCGGTCATTCTTCCGACAATGACAATAGCGTTAATGCTCGTCTTTAACAGCATTCAAAATGACTCGATGAGAGTCGATTATCTGACTGGTGTTTTCAATCGCCGTCATCTCGAAGAATGCCTTCGTAAGAAGATGAGCGAACCCAACAAAGTCTTTGCCGGCATTATGCTTGATATTGATAATTACAAATCTGTTAATGATACATACGGCCATTTATTTGGCGATAGAGCTTTAATCGATTTTTCAAGCGCTTTGCAAAAATCGGTCGGCAAGAACGATATTGTCGCCCGATATGGCGGGGACGAGTTCATGTTAATCGTCAACGTGAAAAACGAAGAACAATTAGAAGAAGTAATTTTTGATATAGCCGCAAATATTGAAAAAATAAACAATAGCGAAGTTTATCCATTTAAATTGCACGCAAGTATCGGCGCGAAAATCTACACTCGAGATAAAGAAACGACAATGGAAAAATTTCTTAATCAGTTGGATGACTTGATGTATCGGGATAAGAAACGGCCCCGCTAGAACGGCAGTTTTACTGCATTGATAATTCTGGTGAATGTGTTGTTTGCTTCGTCGATATCTTTTATTCCACAAGATTTCAAATATTCATATGTAGAATCAAAGAATTTTTTAACGCCATAGATGTCTTCATAATCATTGGTCTTAGGAATATAAATAACTATTCCTTTTCTTGCTCT
>JAEWLX010000014.1 GCA_023457325.1 Bacillota bacterium
AGATTTAGAGAAAGTGATTTCTGCGCAACGCGAAATCATGAAAAACCATCAGTCAATTATTACGATTGCTGATTTCGTTGCTTCGAAAAATGATGTCTATTTTTTGGGTCGTGGCTATGATTACGACTTAGCACTTGAATATTCATTAAAACTAAAGGAAACAAGTTACATTCATAGCGAAGCGTTCCCTGGGGGCGAGTTAAAACATGGTCCCATTGCTCTAATTGAAAAGGATACACCGGTTATCGGTCTTATTTCTGATTTAAAAACGGCTGAACCGATGAGATCAAACCTTCATGAAGTCGCGGCAAGAGGAGCTCGCCTAATTACTATTAGTTCGAAATCTGTCTCTCATGGAGATGATAGTTTCGTTGTTCAAGACGTTCCACTATATTTAAGCCCCCTTGTTAAAGTAGTGTTTGGGCAATACCTTTCTTATTATGTGGCATTAAAGCGGGGAGTCAACATTGATAAACCCCGGAATTTAGCTAAATCTGTTACCGTAGAATAATTTTCATTTCGATAAGCATATTATTAGCACTCTACGCTTGACAGTGCTAAAATTTATGCTACAATGATAGTGTCCCTAAAGGGGAGCGCTAAAAAGGAGGTGAAAATATGAGAAATAGAAAAGGAGAATTAGTTCTTCACGATCCATTTTTCGATGATTTTTTCCCGCTTGACCTCTTCAAAACGGATTGGCCTGACACTTGGCGCCGCAATACGATGAAAACCGATATTGTTGCCAAAGACGACCACTACGAATTGATGGTTGACCTACCAGGCGTAGCTAAGGAAAACGTCGAAATCTCACTTGAAAATGGTTACTTGTCAATCAAGGCCGAACAAAGAAACGAAACAAATGATGACAAGGAGAACTACATTCATCGCGAACGTCACTATCAAACGACATGTCGTAGCTTCTATGTTGGTGATGGTTTAAAAGAAGAAGATATTGTCGCGAAGATGGAAAATGGTGTTCTAACTGTCTCGGTTCCAAAAGAAACCAAGAAGGTTGAATCTAAGCGAATGATTGAAATTCAATAGTATTTCATTTCGCTAATGGCACTCGATTAATGAGTGCCTTTTCTTTTTGTTTTTCGATTTATAAGTATAGAAAATATATTATAATTAGGTTTATTAACATGACTCAATTCAGACCTATTAAATATGAGAATAAGAGTAAAATAAACGATATTTTGCGCGAATCTTTCTATTTTTGCAACTATTCTTCGAGTGAACTTGTATTTGAAAACATGTTCGTGTGGAATTATGACCATCAAATTGAGATTTTATGGATTGAGGACAAGATAGCCATTATTCGGAGCCTCGAAAAAGAAAACGAATGGATCTTTTTCCCGCCAATCTGCCGTAGTAAGGATGAATTTAATTTAGGTCTTAACTACATTCGCGATAATTTTCCAGAAGCTTTAGTAACCGGACTTTCGAAAAAAATGATTGAAGCAAGTAAAAATCAGGGATGTCTTTTTCTTTACGATGATTACTATTCTGAATACATATATGATCCTAAGGAATTAGCGGATATGAGTGGTGGTAAGTTTTCGCGAAAACGAAATCTCATCGCCCAATTTAAAAAGAAATATAAATATGACTTACTTTCCTATGAAGATATGCATTTTGATAAGGTTCTTTCTTTCTTAAAACGCTACGAGGAAGAAGGCGGTGCTGATGAAGACTTCGGCGCCATTGTTCATGCTTTGAAACATAAAGATGAATTAGATTTGTTGTGTGATATTTTGGTTGTTAGCGACATCGTTGTCGGCTTAAGTATTGGAGTAATAAGCGTTTTCGACCATGGCGTTATCCTCTTTGAGAAAAGTGACTATAACTATATCGGAAGCGGAACAATTCTCGTGCAATTAACAACAGCAAAACACTATCGCTCATGCCGCATATTATCTAGACAAGAAGATATCGGTTTGCCACAGCTTCGAAAGGCAAAGCTAGCCCTCAATCCTCTTTATAAAGAAAAAAAGTACGCTTGTATTTTTGATAGCAAAACAATCCAACTTTATAATTTGTATTTAGAATCGTTTGACGACTCTAAAAATTATGTCGATTTCTTTTTTTTACACATTTATCGTTTGCGGAGAGCGGTCTATATTGAACGAGACAATCGCATCGTATCGGCTCTTCACATTCTTATGAAAAAGTTTGTTTTTAATGCTCAGATATTTGATCTTCCCTTTGTCGTGGCGGCCAGCACAAGCGCAAACTATCGTCGGCAAGGATTGATGCGCGAAGTGATGAGCAAAACCTTTTATGCAATGCGAGAAAAAGGTTATTGCTTAATATCTTTATATCCAGCTAATCCACAATTTTATTTAGATTATGGTTTTGTTCATTATGCTTATAATATCAGTTTGAAATCTTATCCAAAATCATTTGAATGTGGCCTTGAACAGACAAATGATTCTTCCTTACTATCTGGTATGTATAGTGCGTGTATTAAAGATTATGAAGGATATGTGGTGCGCGATGAGAAATATTATACTAAATATCTTAATTCAATGTGGCAGGACGGCATCGTCTTTGAACTAATTAAAAAAGACAATCAAGTAGTTGGCTATGTCGCTCATAAAAATGGTGATGTAGAAGAAATACTATTATGTGGTGAGGAAATGCCCATCAATAAGAAAATCGATT
>JAEWLX010000015.1 GCA_023457325.1 Bacillota bacterium
ACGATATTTCCTTTATGCAATTCCTTCAGGCAAACGATATCCCTGTTTTACTCGTTTTAACAAAAGTCGATAAGTTAAATCAAAAGGAAAAAGCCGCGATTAAAAAAAACATAGCGCCGTTATTAGCATATTATCAAGGGCAGGAATATCTTTTGACAAGCATTCGTCAAAGCGAAACACTGAACGCTGTTAGGGCGGCTATTTCATCAATCCTTACAATTTAATTGTAAATATCTTATTTAGTTATTAAGGTGCGCTTGGCGCTCCTTTTTTCTTTTTTAGCCTTAGTAAATCGCTAAAGGCCTGAGGTTGAGAGAGGATGCTGACTAGAATAATAACCATTAATACAACATCAGGACTTACGTTTTGCTGAGTTCTTAGCGTTGAGCCGATTGTTTGGAAAATATATAGTCCGAAACTGATTGCTCCCAAGAAGTTAAAAAGAGGAAAAGAGAAGTTAATCTGAAACAAAAAGTAAATGCTAGAAGCAAATAAAACGAGGAGTATTTGCTCTTTATATGGGAAAAATGTCGAAAAGGAAACACCAAGGACGGCAATGAAACTAATAATGGCCAAAGTCGTTTTTAGCTTTGTCTTTTTAATCTTAGGCATCAATGTTAAAAGATAGCCAATAAAGACCCCGCCTAAACCACGCAGTGGATAACCAAGAATCGGCCATAGATTATCAAAGTAGATGGCGTAACCGCCTTGGGGATAAAGATCGTATTCAGGCGGCATCAAATAGAAATATGTATAACCTAGAATGGCAAAGCAAATGAGAACACTAATCAAGACCTTTTTGTCTTTTAATATTTTTATTAAGGAATAAATAACAAGCTGTCCGATTATCTCGACGGGTATAAACCACAAATAGCCAAAAAGCCAGCCGATATGGTTCATCGAAATCGTATTGTAAAGAGCAAAAATCAAAGCGATTAAAAAAGGAAGCCCCAAGCGTTTAATCCTTCTTACTAAAAGTGCGATAAACCCCCTTTTAAAAGGAAGAGATTCAATTTTCTGATATGTCGAGGCAAAAAGAAAACCACCCAGTAACAAAAAGAAGTCGACGGAAACGCAAGATATGCCCATATCAAGAAACTTAGCGGTGAAGGGCATAAAACCATGAAAAATAAGTACGCTCCAGGCCATGATAAAACGCAAGAATTCTATTAAACTATTCTTGTTTAGTGATGGTGTTTTATCAATCATAGCTAATTCATTCATTGTCAGTAATTATAGCAAATCACACCGAAAAATATTTCGTATGTGTTATGCAAGTGTTACAAAATTTGTATAATGCGTCTTTTGGCTGGTCGATTATTGTTTTTTCGCCATTTCAATATATTATTTAATTGTCGGTATTGAAAGGAGATAATCAAACATGAAGAAATCAATATCACGTTTTTTGCCATTGATGTTTACTGTCTTATTACTTGTTGGATGCAAAGGTTCACCAATTACCAAGGAAGAAGCCACTAGTCGTGCTCAAGACATCGAAGAACACTATTCATCTCAAGATTTCGCCTCCCCAACGAAATTCAGTGTTACGCAAGACATAAAAATGGAGGTCGAATCGTCCATTATCGAAATGAACGCTATTGAGACGCTTGATTTGAGCGCGAAGTATTATTATTCAGAAGCAAAGGCTACTATAGGTGAAGTGAGTCAGCTTGTTAAGAGTTGGGTTTACTATCAAGCCAATGAGAATAAAACTTACTATGTTATAGAAACCAACACCACAAAAGGTCACGCTTATTTTGAAGGCGATTTATTTAGCGATAACGTTGATTTAGAAGAAACCTTAATCGCTGATATCTATGGATCTGTCGCAATCAGCGATTTACTACTTAGCATCAGCGAGGAAGATTCGCGCAACGTGTATCGTTCGAGTGGAGAAGGCAGTCTTTATTTAAAAGTATATGTTGATTCCGAAAACGAAAACGCTTACGCCGAGATGGAAATTGACAAATACATGATTGTCCTTGTTAAGAGTTTCATGGATGACAATAACCATTTGACGATGAAATTTAAATACTCCGGTATCTCGACATCAAAACCCAATCTCAGTGATTATCCATATATGGGATAATTGTTACTACTTAATTTTATTAACTACGGTTGTACCGTAGTTTTTATTTGTCCACTTACAAATGTGATTGTCTTTTGTTGTGAAGTAAAGCAAAAGCCACTATAATTTGGTTATTCCGATGAAAAGGAGTTCTTAGCACTTTTTAACTAGAGATTCATCGTTTGGTGGAAAGATGAAAAAAAGTTCTAATGTTGTCGCCTTGGAGGAAGAATAGGAATATTCCGTTTCCCACGTTACGGGACTTGAGGTGCATATCATTTGATATGAATTAAGGTGGTACCGCGCATTTAGCGTCCTTATGTGGACGCTTTTTATTTTTTTAAGGAGTATTGTGTATGGCACTAGAAAAACGCTATGACCCCCGGAAGGTCGAAATCGGAAAATACGAATCATGGAAAAGCCGTGGATATTTTAAATCTGGTCAACTTGCTAAACCAGCTTTTTCCTTAGTGATTCCTCCGCCTAATGTCACTGGGAAACTACATCTTGGTCATGCTTGGGATAATTCTATTCAGGATGTTATTGCTCGCTACAAAAGAGCTTGTGGATACGATGTCCTTTGGCTTCCAGGAATGGACCATGCCGGCATCGCGACACAAGCTAAAGTCGAAGAACTAATTCGCCAAGAAGGCAAGGATAGATACAAACTCGGCCGCGAAAAGTTTCTAGAAGAGATGTGGAAGTGGAAGGATAAGTACACTTTCTCAATTCGTGAACAATGGGCCAAACTTGGCCTCGCTCTTGATTACGCCCACGAAAGTTTTACTCTCGACGAAAATCTTGATCTCGCCGTTCGCACTGTTTTTAAACGCTTATATGACAAAGGTCTTATTTATCGCGGAGAAAGAATAATTAATATTGATCCCGAACTAAGAACGGCCCTTTCAAATATTGAGGTCATCCATAAGGATGTAAAAGGCAGTTTCTACTATTTCCGTTATCCTGTCGTCAATAGTGATGAATCAGTTGTCATCGCGACGACACGACCGGAAACGATGTTTGGTGATGTCGCCGTCTTTGTCAATCCTAACGATGAAAGATACGCTCATTTGATTGGCCGAAAAGTAATTAACCCCGCTGATGGCAGGCACCTACCGATTATGGCTGACGAATATGTCGACAAGGAATTTGGAACAGGAGTGATGAAATGTACACCAGCTCATGATCCCAATGATTTCGCACTGTCAGAAAAATATGATTTACCAAGACCTATTTGCATGAATATTGATGCGACAATGAACAAGCAAGCAGGTAAATATAATGGTCTTGATCGCTTTGAATGTCGTAGCAAATTACTGCAAGATATTAAAAATAATGGCCTTTTTGTTAAAGTCGAAAAAATAACACACTCCGTAGGTCATAGTGAAAGAACCGATGTTGTGGTTGAGCCTTATCTCAGCAAACAGTGGTTTGTCAAAATGCGTCCACTAGCCGATCGCGCTTTACAAGATAGTAGTGTTCAATTCATCCCTAAACGTTTTCAAAAAATATTCACTAACTGGATGGAAAATGTGGAAGATTGGTGTATTTCCCGACAATTAT
>JAEWLX010000016.1 GCA_023457325.1 Bacillota bacterium
ATGGTTCGTCAAGAATTAAAGGTCGAGGAAAAAGAAGAAAAACCAGCGCCGATTATCGTCGCTGTTCCTGCTCCTTTACCGGCAAAAAGCGAACCAGTTAGTGAACCATTAAGCGAAGATAAAATTAGAGGTCTGATTGCTGATGAATTAGCAAAACTAATCGTTAAGAAAGAACCAGAGCCGATGCCTGAACCTGAAGCCGAACATGTAAGTGAGGATTCAATTCGCGCTATCATTGCTGATGAATTAGCAAAAGTAGTCGCTAAGCCAGAACCCGCACCAGTCGAGACAGTAAAACCTGTTACTTCTGATGAAATGAGGCAAATAATGGCGGAAATGGTTGATAGATTAGTTGCAGTTAAACCAGAACCCGCACCAGTTGTTGCGCCTGCACCAGTTGTCACACCTGAACCCAAACCTGCTCCAGCTCCGGTTAAAGTTGCGCCACCAGTTGTCGCACCCAAAGCGAAGCCGGCTCAAAAAGAAGAAGAGGATAGCGAGGAGAAAGTTAGTTATGTTCGCATTCCTTTCCAAACCCGCATTCAAAGTGTCGACAAGGAAATGAAAATGAACTTCAATGAATTGAAGAGCGAAATCATGAGTTACGGCGTTAAGAGTCGTATCTCCAATTCGGGCGATACCTTCAGACTCCATACCAAAACATACGTTAAAATTACGATTGCTGGTAAGAGTTTAAAGTTGTATTTTGCTCTTGATCCAAAAGATTATGAAAGGACGACACTGCCAGTTCAAGATGCTGGACACAAAGGTATTTATAAAGAAATTCCATTAGTGTTCAAGGTCAAATCAGAACTCAGCTTAAGACGTGCCAAACAACTTATTGCTGACGTGATGGAAAAGAATGGTCTCGAACAAGGCAAAGTCGAACTCCATAATTGGGTTAAAGAAATCAAAGCCTAAACATCATTCAAAAAAATAAAGGCGATTATATCGCCTTTTTTCTTTGTTTCCAATTGTCTAAACGAAGACCATTTGTCATAATAAAGGGCAGGAGATTTTTATAGATGGATACAATCACAAAACCAGGATGGATTGAAGTAGTAACCGGCCCAATGTTCGCCGGCAAAAGCGAAGAACTAATTCGCCGCATCAAGCGACTAGAATATGCCAAGAAAAAAGTATTGGTTTTTCGTCCCCGAATTGATAATCGCTATTCGCTTGATGAGGTTGTAAGTCATAGCAATTCCCGTCGTAAATCAATTTTAATTGATAAGGCTCATGATATCCTTTCTCATCTTCAAGAAGACACATATGCAGTCGTCGTTGATGAAATACAATTTCTCGATCAAGAAATCATTACAATTAGTGAACATCTTGCAAATGATGGAGTTCGTGTAATTCTTGGAGGTCTTGATACTGATTTCCGAGGTGAGCCATTTATGATTACCGCAGATTTAATGGCTCGTGCCGAATACGTTACTAAATTAACTGCCATTTGCGTTCGCTGTGGTTCGCCAGCGACAAAGACTCAAAGGATTGTTAATGGTAAGCCAGCTCATTTGCTCGACCCTATCGTCGTCGTTGGAGCATCAGAAGCATATGAACCGCGCTGTCGCCATTGCCACGAAGTCTTAGGTAAAGTTAAATAGATAAACATTCACATACGCGCATTTAATTGCTAACAAATAATTAATATGTTAATATTTCTTTCGCG
The DNA here is from genome assembly GCA_023457325.1 of Bacillota bacterium. Taxonomy (GTDB): domain Bacteria; phylum Bacillota_I; class Bacilli_A; order RFN20; family CAG-826; genus UBA1424. Next base: position 1,676 of record JAEWLX010000016.1, read on the forward strand.
TTGAGGTCTAATAAAGGAGTTGGTTGTCGATGCCTGACCCTCGATCGTGGCTCTACATTTTATTTATTCTACTATTACTTATAGCTTCAGGTTTCTTCTCGGCGACAGAAACGGCCTTTGCGGCCATGAATCAATTCCGCATGAAGGTCAAAGCCGATGAAGGAAGCAAAAGTGCGAAATTAGTCGTTAAAATCCATGAAAAATATGATCGAACGTTAATCGCAACGTTAATCGGTAATAATATAGTTGCAATTTTAGCTTCTGTCCTTGCGACGACGCTTTTTCTTTTGTATTTAAAAAACACCGGTGTAACGGATGAAGTTACCTCCATTATCGCAACGGTTGTTACTACTATGCTGTTCTACCTTTTTGGTGATACTATTCCGAAGTTGATTGCTAAAGCAATGCCTGACAAAATTGCGATGTTTGTCAGCTATATAATCTATGGGTTTTCCATTATTCTTTTCCCAATTATTATCATTTTTCAAGCTGTTGTATGGCTTGTCTATAAGATTTTCCGCTTTAAAGAGCGACCCACCTTAACCCGCGATGACTTTACAAATATTGTCGAATCAATCGAAGAAGAAGGTTTAATCGAAGAAAACGAATCAGATATTATTTACGCTTCTTTTGATTTTGTTGATACATCAGTCAAAGAAGTTTTAACGCCACGTAGTAAGATGTTTGCGATCGATATCGAAGGCTTGACTCACGAAAAGTTAAATCAGTATCTGCTTGAGACGAATTACTCACGGATTCCAATCTATCGTAAGGATATCAATAATATAATTGGCATTTTACATGTTAAGACATATCTTCATAAATATTTAAAAAAGCGTGATATCGCTATTGAATCCACACTGAGCAAACCATATTTTGTGTCCACCCAAATTATGATGGACGAAATGATTGAAGGCTTTAAGAAAAACCATACGCATATCGCCATTGTCCGCGGTTCAAAAAACACTGTTTTAGGCATGGTAACAATGGAAGATGTTCTTGAAGAACTGGTCGGTGATATTAATGAAGTGAGCCCAAAACTTGCGAAAGGCAAGGTGAAGTCATAATGACTCCCGCGCAAGTATTAATAATCATTTTTATAATTATACTCATTGCTTTTTCAGCCTTTTTCAGTTCGGCAGATATGGTATATAGTACCGTTGATACTTTACGTCTTAAAAAAGATGCCGAAAAGGGAAGTAAAACAGCAAAGCTGGCCTATAAATTCGCTAATGAATACGATAAGACAATTACCACAATTCTTTTTTCTAATAATCTCGTCAATATCGGCGCCTCTTCTTTAGCTAGTATTTCTATTTTGGCTGATTTGGGTGGTCCGATCTTAGTCACGGGAATTATGTTTCTGATGATTGTTACTTTTGCCGAAATCATTCCGAAGGTTATCGGCCGTATTTATTCGCACGCCTTAGCAAAACTATACGCTTATCCTATTTTAGTTTTTAAATATATGTTTATTCCCTTTGTTTATGCTTCCAGTGCAATTGGGCGTTTAATCGTTTCACCTCTGTATCGAAAAGCAAAAGATGAGGAAGAAACGGTCAGCGATGACGAACTCCAAGAAATGGTCGACACAATTGAAGAAGAAGGCATTATTGACGAGGAGCAAGGCGAGCTTCTGAGGTCAGCAATTACTTTTATGGATACGCAGGCATATGAAATCATGACCCCACGGGTTGATGTTTTTGCCTTTGATATCGAAGACGACATTAATGATTTAATAAATGATGAGAATATCTTCATGTACTCACGAGTGCCTGTCTATGAAGAAACGATTGATAACATCATCGGCATTTTACCAACTAAGCTATTGCTTAAAGCGATGTTAGGAAACAATAAAATTGACGTTCGCTCACTATTATCTCCGGTTACTTTTGTGCCTCGTTCGCGCAATATTTCCGCCATTCTTCAAGACTTTAAAGCAAGCCATAATCACATCGCTATTGTCAAAGATGAATATGGGGGAACCGAAGGTTTAGTTACCCTCGAAGATATCGTCGAGGAGTTGGTCGGTGATATTTGGGACGAGATGGATGAAATCGATGAAGAAGCAACCGAACTAGAAGACGGTGTCTTCTTAATTGATGGTTCGATGAATATTGAGGATTTCTTTGAGCTTGTCGAACTTGATCTCGATGAAGATGCTGATTATTCAACTGTAAGTGGTTGGTGTGTTTCAATTCTTGAGCGCTTCGCCAAAATCGGTGATTATTTCGAATATGAAAATTTGCAAATAACCGTCGTTCAAGCCGATGAATTCACTGTCGAAAAAATCCGTGTCAAAGTTCTCGCCAAAAAAGACGAAGACGAGGATTAAGCGTATTTTCATTTAATCTCGTTTACCTTTTGTTTTTTTAATAGAAAAAAACGCGGAAACTGGTAAAATACATAAGGAGTAAAGAGCGATGGCTAATTTTGACAAGAACAACAAATTAACACCTCGGCCCGATCATGAGCCGAAATTTGACCCATCCAACAAAGTTGATCGCAAGATTGTTACCCTCGCCATCATTTCCTTGATTGTCGTCGCCGTTTTAGTTGCAGCTCTTGTCATCGTTTATGAATTAGGCTTATGGACGGCATAAAATACGCGGAGTACTTAAATCAACATATTGGTGATTTAACGAATAAAACAATTGTTATAACGGGTGCCAATAGTGGTATCGGCTTTTACGCTGCACGTTGCCTAGCCTATAAAGGCGCGCACATCGTGATGGCTTGTCGGAGTCAAAAAAGAGCCGAACAGGCACGTCAAGAAATTATCGAAGTAGGCAAAGATGCTCGAGTAGATATTTTGCTATTAGACCAAGCATCTTTTGCAAGTATCGAAGAGTTTTCGATGAAACTACAAAAAGAATATCCGACAATTGATGCCTTCGTTTTTAACGCCGGAATTTTCCATCCCAAAAAAGATGCCGAAACAAGTGATCGACTTCCCTTGACGATGGGCACAAATTATTTAGGAACCTTTTATTTACTCGAACTTTTAAGACCATATTTTTCAAAGATGCCCAACATTAATGTTGTTTGTGTTGGTTCACTAGCCAATCGCCGTTATAAATATGAGAATTTGGAGACTTATTTTACTTCAAAGAAGCTCACTTTATATCGTCAATACGCTTTATCTAAGAAATTCATGATGGCCAATCACTATTCATTAATGAAAAAGGATGATAGCAATGTCCATTACTCTATGATGCACCCAGGTGTGGCGGCAACAAACATTGTCGGTAGTGTATCTACTTCTTTTCCAAAGTGGTTCTCGATAGTGGCAAAGAGTTTTATGAATTCATTTATGAATCATCCCGAAAAATCAGCGCTAGGAATTGTTCTTTTAGCAAGTGATAATAATTCGCACGGCAAATATCTTATTCCGCGCGGTCTTTTTGCCATCAGTGGTCTTCCGGTTATTAGGAAAATACCGGCAAGATTATCGAGTAATGCTGATATAATTCAACAAAAAACGCTTAGTTATTTTCAAAAGATAGGAAAACTCAAATAAATGCTGCTCGTAGATAACGTTACTTTACAATTTGGCGGTCGCGTTCTTTTTAAGAACGTGCACATGACTTTTGACAAAGGCAATTGCTATGGAATAATCGGCGCTAATGGAACGGGAAAATCAACCTTTCTTCAAATTCTTACCGGCGAACTCGAGCCTAACAAGGGTGAAGTCGTTATAACAGATAAAGAACGAATCTCGGCCTTAAAACAAGACCACCATGCTTATGACCATTTTCGCGTAATAGATGCTGTCTTGGAGGGGCACCAAAAGCTCGTAAAAATTCAAAAGGAGCGCGACCAACTATACGCAAAGGCGGACTTTTCCGATAGCGATGGGATGAGGGCTGCTGAGTTAGAGCTTGAATTCGCCGAACTAAATGGCTATGAAGCTGAAAGTGAAGCTCGCACACTATTAAATTCTTTGGGCATTTCAACAGAAGATCAAGATAAAGTACTCGGTGAACTTGATCAACGGCAAATTGTTAAAGTATTGCTGGCTCAAGCCTTATTTGGAAATCCTGATATTCTCATTCTTGATGAGCCAACTAACGATCTTGATATGCAAGCAACGCGATGGTTAGAAAACTTTTTATACAATTTCGAAAATATCGTTATTATCGTTTCTCACGACCGTCACTTTCTAAACAAAGTGTGCACCCGTATCCTTGATGTCGATTTTGGCAAGATTACTTCATATGTAGGTAACTATGATTTTTGGTATCAATCAAGCCAGCTTGTTTTAGAACAATCAAAACGCGAGAACATCAAAAAAGAGACGAGAATCAAAGAACTTGAACAATTTATTGCTCGATTCTCAGCAAATGCCTCAAAATCGAAACAAGCGACCTCACGTAAGAAGGAATTAGATAAAATAAATATTGATGATTTAAAGCCTTCAAGCCGTCGTTATCCATTTGTTGAATGGAAGTTCGAAAAAGAAGTTGGCAACAATGTTTTAGAAGTCAAAAAACTTAGTAAGGAAGGGCTGTTTTCGAATCTTTCATTTACGATTAATCGCGGCGATAAAGTTGCTTTTATCGCTGATAACACACAAGTATTAACTGCTCTTTTTGATATTCTCGGGGGCTTATTAGAACCAGATGATGGAACAATTCGTTATGGAGTGACAATTACACCGACATATCTTCCTAGCGACATTACATCTTTCTTTAATAACCACGATGAAAATCTGGTTGAATGGATTAGACCTTATTCGAAAGATCAAAGCGAAACCGGACTAC
>JAEWLX010000017.1 GCA_023457325.1 Bacillota bacterium
ATAGCAAAAGTCAAAGGAAAGCTCGCCGTCATCGCATCAACGACAAAGTTTGGTTTGATTGCAAGATAAATAAACATCCAAGCGCTTAATACTACCGAAGCAATAAGGCCGACTATTCCTAAGATAAATCGCGCTTTGGGATATCTAACTTCACCGACTTCGCCTTTGATAATTTCTGAGGCGATGATAAATAACGACGGAACGATAAATAGTAAATAAGTTGGAAGCGTGCCTAAGACATGTTCTCCGCTTAAATCAAAGGCATAAAAAGCAAAGGCAAATGTTCCCAGGAAATAAAGAGCAAAGAGTAGATATAAATGTTTTAAAACATCGGCGATTACTTTCTTAAAGCACACATTACCAGCTTGTTCTTTTTCAACTTTTTCCTTTCGGAAGATGATGAGCACATAAATAAAGATAAAAATAAAGGCCGCATCAAGGAGCATAAAAGAAAGTGGAAAGTATTTTGAAGGTCCACCGGCAATAAAATTACCACCGAAAGAAACAAATGTATTAATTAAACCATATACTAAAGCGACTGCGCTTATTGATAATAAAACGATTGAACTACGCTTGATCTTACGAAGCTTAACGTTATCGCTTTTTACTTTAGCGATGCGATTAAGAGCAATAAGAGCGTAGATAGGAACAATTAACGTTAAATATAAAGGAATGTAATCGATAAAAGCGCGGAAATCGTTAATCGCATCGGTAAAGATAACCATAACGAAGAAATGAGTGGCAATCCCGGCAAAAAAGAAGAGCAAGATGTTAGTAACAGTAAATAATGTTTTCGTTTTCATGGTCTTGCCTCCTAATACGCCACAAAGACACGCTCAATATCGATTGTGCCATCATCGGAAAGAACGACGACTTGCCCGCCGATCATGTCTGGATCGTGATAAATGCCGCGTCCACTTTTAACGCCATAACTTAAGGTAATGCCTTGATAATTAATGGCGAAGTTATTCGTGTGGTCGTGCCCGACAAACATGCCCCTGGTCGAATTCAGTTCTTTTGCTTTCTCAAAGAAACCAGAATTATAGTGGCCATGCCAAACACCAGAATCGTTATAAACACCACTGCCCATATTTTCGTCAAAACCCGATGCTTCCCAAGCCTCATAGGCATCAACATATTCAAATAAGGGAATATGAAAGAAGGCAACGGAGGGAATAACATCAGCAGGGTTGATTAATGAAAAATCATCGACATCTTGTTTTAGTTTGTTTGTCTCTTTAACGACATGTTCATACCAGGCGATTTGATCTTCGTGAATGACATCATATTTATAAGTTGCCCCTGTCCGATAATATGAACCAGAATCTAACATAAATAACTGCCATTCAACCTCAGTGCCTGAGACGAGATTAATATAGTGATTACCATGACCATTAATGTCATCATCAGGATCAACATACATACAATTATCGTATTTGTCGTAAGTTGATTGCCCCTCGATAAACTGGGGAGTATAAAATCCCTGACGGTCGTGATTACCAAAGGTAACGGTCCAAGGAATATCATGACTATCGATATAGGTATAAAGACGATTAACAACATCGACTGAGGCGTTCATAAACATATCACCGGTCATAATGATAACATCGGGGTCAGCCTGGCTAATTACCTTATCAAAGTAAACCCATTCTTCAGCGAAGTTGGTCGCTAAACCAAAGTGAATATCGGTTAATTGTAAAACGCGAAAATCTTGGACATAATCGAGATCTGGTTTCTTATAGTCTTCGAAAGTGAATACTTCGGTCCCACCCGCACAAGACGAAAGAATGAGAACCGAAAAAAGCGAGAAAAGTGTTTGACGGATTTTTTTCATAATTGTTCCTCGTACATACATATATATTATATGTAGAATAAATGGTTAATAAAAGTGACAATTATTAAACATTATTTATCGCGATTCCTATCTTTTTATTACCTAAAAAGTAAGTGGCTATTGAAAATTGGCGTTTGTTTAGATAGTATTGTATCGCATACAATTTATTTGTATTGATCGGAAACGGAGTCTCAAAAATGAAAAAACTAATTCCATTCGTAAACATTCTCGTTCTTGCCTTACTAGGTATTGTTTGGCCTCTTGGCGCCGCTGTCGCCTTATATGTTCCTAACTACACCGGCACTGGTGTTGCTAGCAATATCGGTAACTTTTATCAAGTCGTCTGGGGTTACGGACAAAGTAATCCAGCAATCGCCGTTATTGTCGCTTTCTTCTTATTAGCCATTGGCTCATTACTTGTTATCTTGGCTTTTGTTCCTTTAAAGGTACAAAGAATTGTCCTAGGTGCTATCGCTGTCTTCTTTGTCGCTGCCGGCATCATCTTCTTGTTAATGCCAACCCTTGTTGGACAAGCAAATCCCAACTACCCGGCCAGCATTAAACTTGGCGGATCGGTTATCGCGATGAGCGTCCTTCTTATCGTCGGTGGCGTTTTGGAAGGCTTAATGGCCTTTGCCCCGAGCAAATAAGTTTAACTAAATACGCAAAAAAGGCATCGAGCGAATCGATGCCTTTTTAGTTTATAAATAATTATTATTTATCGCCGTCGTTGATATATAGAATACCAAGACAATTTTCACCGCAGTGCGAGGAGATCGTTCCACCCGCTCTTGTCATATCGATGCGCTTGAAACCACGTTCTTTAAGGATGTCTTTAAC
>JAEWLX010000018.1 GCA_023457325.1 Bacillota bacterium
CGACTATACCTCTTGTTTATTTTATGGTCTTGGAAGCGATGGCACCGTTTCGGCTAACAAATCATCGATTAAAATCATCGGTGATGCAACTGGACAATATGCTCAAGCTTATTTCCAATATGATTCCCGCAAAGCTGGTGGCGTGACACGTTCACACCTTCGCTTTGGAAAATCACCAATTCACTCAACCTATTTTATTGGCAATGCTGATTTTATTAGCTGCTCGATTGACACCTATGTTGTTAAGTTTGATATGATTAAAAACCTTAAAAAAGGCGGAACATTCTTACTTAACACCGACATGGATGATGAAAACCTCATTAAGATGCTTCCTAATCGCGTCAAACATCAACTCGCCAAACGAAATGCTAAGTTCTATGTCATCGATGCGAATAAAATCGCTCGCGAAATTGGACTTGGCCGTCATACCAACACCATTCTTCAAGCTAGCTTCTTTTATCTTAATCCTGCCATCATGCCTTACGCTGAAGCAATTGAGTGGATGAAGAAACTCAACCTTAAAGCTTATGGTAAAAAAGGCGAAGATGTCGTCAATATGAACAATCAAGCCGTTGATGCCGGTACCCAAGGACTGCGCGAAGTGAAGGTCGATTCAAAATGGGTCGAACTACCATATAAGCGTGTCAGTTTAAAAACTGGTGATGACTACTTTGATAATTATGTTGATATCGTTGGCTCATTAGATGGTGATACGATTCCGGTCAGTAAGTTTGTCGAACACGAATTAATCGATGGGACGATGGATAACAATGTTACTTTTAAAGAAAAACGCAAAATTGCCGACTTTGTTCCACGTTGGATAAAAGAAAATTGTATCCAATGTAATACTTGTTCCTTTGTGTGTCCACACGCGACTATTCGCCCATTCCTCATTAATGAGGAAGAACTAGCGAAAGCACCTGATATTGTTAAAAACGATGTCCGCGATGCTGTCGGTGGACCATCAGTTGCAGGCCTTAAATTCCGCATTCAAGTCTCGACACAAAACTGTGTTGGCTGTGGTGTTTGTGTGGCTGAATGTTTGGCTAATAAAGCTGGACGCATTGCCCTTGAAATGACCGAGGCGAAGAGCCAATTTGCTCAAGAAGAAGGAGCGGACTATCTTTACAAACACACAACTTACAAGAGCGACAAATTCCCGCTTACAACCGTTAAAGGCGTCGGTTTCTTGATGCCATATATGGAAGTTTCCGGCGCTTGTGCTGGTTGTGGTGAGACGCCATATTATCGTCTTGCCTCACAATTATTTGGCCGCGATATGCTAGTTGCTAACGCTACCGGTTGTACTTCAATTTACTGTGGTTCAACGCCGCTTACTCCCTTTGTTAAAGACGCTAATGGCGAAGGTGTGGCATGGGCTAACTCCTTATTTGAAGATAATGCCGAATTCGGATTTGGTATGCGTTTAGCTACTAATTATAAGTTATCACTCATTTCACGTATTCTCGATGAAGCCCTTGCCAGCAAGAAAGTCGAAGAAGAACTCAAGGAAGTCATTCGCAAATACTTAGAAAATATCAAAAATAGAGATGAATCTCGCAAAATCGTTCCAGAACTCGTCCGCCTTGTTAAAGCAAGCAAGGACGAAAATGTTAAGAGTGTTCTAAAACATGAACGCGATCTCGTTGACAAGTCAGTGTGGATTATCGGTGGCGATGGCTGGGCCTATGATATCGGTTATGGTGGCTTAGATCACGTCTTAGCCAATAACGATGACGTCAATGTTCTTGTCCTTGATACCGAAGTCTATTCCAATACTGGCGGGCAATCATCAAAGTCTTCGCAAGTTGGTTCAATTGCAAAATTCACCGCTAGTGGTAAATCAGTCGCTAAGAAAAATCTCGCCTTACAAGCAATGACTTATGGACATGTTTATGTCGCGCAAATTGCTCTTGGTGCTAATTCGATGAAAGCCATTCAAGCACTTAAAGAAGCCGAAAGTTATGATGGCCCATCGCTCATCATCGCTTATTCACCATGCGTTAATCACGGAATTAAGGGTGGATTGACTAATTCAATTAAAACGGAAAAAGCCGCGGTGGAAGCAGGTTACTTTACTACCTTCCGTTACGATCCTCGTCGTAGTGAACAAGGCTTACCAGCCCTTCAACTCGACTGCAAAGAACCAGATTTCAGCAAGTTCAGAGACTTCGTCATGAACGAGACTCGTTTCTCGCAACTACCTAGCATTAACCCTGAAAATGCTGATGCCCTTCTTGCTAGATCGGCAGAAGATGCTAAAAAGCGCTGGGAAATGATTAAGAAGTTCGGTTTATAAGCAATACGCTTAAAACTAAGCAAAAACCCGATGAACATCTTGATTCGTCGGGTTTTTTAATGACAAAGATATAAAAAAATGGTCGGAACGGAGGGATTTGAACCCTCGACCCCTACCACCCCAAGGTAGTGCGCTACCAAGCTGCGCTACGTCCCGCCATGTAAAGCAATACTATTATAATCTATTCATTTTTCTTTTCCATAGTAATCGTTGCTTGTTTTTCTAGGAAAAATTTTTCTTATTTTTCAGTGTCTTCATAGAATGCTTGAGTAAGTAATGGTAAAATAAACTTTTGAGGATAATATGGAACGGAAAACAATTTTTGTTAAAGGCGCTCGCGAAAACAATCTGAAGAATATCGATTTAGAAATACCGAAAAATCAATTGGTTGTTTTTACTGGTTTATCAGGTAGCGGAAAAACAACATTGGCCTTTGATACAATTTATAGTGAAGGTCAAAGACGCTATGTCGAGAGTTTATCAAGTTATGCCCGTCAGTTTTTAGGTAACGTCGATAAACCGGATGTTGATTCGATTGAAGGTCTTTCACCAGCGATTTCAATTGATCAAAAGACGACTTCTCATAATCCTCGCTCAACAGTCGGCACCGTGACGGAAATATATGACTATCTTCGCCTTCTTTTTGCCCGTATTGGCGTCCCGTATTGTCCGACACATAACGAACCAATTATTTCCTTTTCACCATCTAAGATGGTTGATATCGCCCTTGGCTATGAAGAAGGCACAAGAATGCAAATTCTCGCCCCGATTGTTCGCAGTGAAAAAGGTTCACACGCCGAGACAATCAGTAAGATTAGACAACAGGGATTTGAAAGACTGCGCGTTGATGGTTTACTTAGTAGAATTGATGAAATTCCTGAGCTCGAAAAAAATAAGCGTCACAGCATCGATATTGTTATCGATCGCTTAGTTGTCAAAAGTGATGTCCGCACGAGAATTTATGATGCAATTGAACTCGCTTTGGACTGGTCACATGGCTACGCTATTCTTTTAACGGATAAAGATGAAAGACTCTTAAGCCAACATCATAGTTGTAAATACTGTGGCTTTTCGGTGCCGAAATTAGAGCCACGACTCTTCTCATTTAATGCTCCTTTGGGGTATTGTCCTAAATGTAAAGGTTTAGGCATTAATCGCGAAGCAGCTTTTGATTTGCTCGTTCCTAATGAAAATTTGTCGATTATGCAAGGTGCGATACGTTACTACAAGAATGTCGTACATAGTAAAAACATCGACTGGCAAGAATTCAAATACTTATGCGAGCAATATAAAATCGATCTCAATGTTCCTTTTAAATCGTTAAGCGACTATCAAAGGAAAATTATCTTTTTCGGAAGCGACAAGCCATTTACTTACGCCATTACTTCGGTAAGCGGAAATAAGAACCACCGTTCGGGATATATCGAAGGTATCAAAACAAAGATTGATCGGCTCTATTTAGAAACAAGTAGTTCGATGATGAGAGATTACTATGAGATCTACATGCGCGACAGCGAATGTACAGAATGTCACGGGGCTCGTCTTAACAGCCAAGTTCTTGCCGTCCGAATTAATAAATTAAATATTTACGAAGTAACGACATTGCCAATCAAAAAATTACTCAATTATATTGATGAGCTAGATGTTGTTTTAAACGCCACTGAAAAAGAAATTGGTCAGCTAGTCATTAAAGAAATTCGCAATCGCACGCAATTTTTAAGTGATGTCGGCCTCGATTATTTAACATTGTCTCGCATGTCAATGACGTTGAGTGGTGGCGAGGCGCAACGCATTCGTTTGGCAACGCAAATCGGCAGCCGCCTCTCGGGTGTTCTTTATGTTCTTGATGAACCAAGCATCGGCCTTCATCAAAAAGATAATCGCAAGTTACTAGCAACCTTAAAATCAATGCGCGACCTCGGGAACTCACTAATTGTTGTCGAACATGACGAAGAAACAATTCGTGAGGCCGATTATATTGTCGACATTGGTCCGGGGGCAGGTATTCATGGTGGATCTATTGTCGCCCAAGGAAGTTTAAAGGATATTATTAATTCGAAAAACTCAATCACGGGCGATTATCTATCTGGGCGAAAAAGAATTCCCATACCTATCAAACGAAGAGAAGGCAATCATTGCTATTTGACTGTAAAAGGGGCTCGTTGTAACAACTTAAAAAATATTGATGTCGAGTTTCCTCTTGGCACTTTTATCGCCGTTACTGGTGTTTCTGGAAGTGGCAAATCATCACTCGTCACCCAAACTCTTTATCGGGCAATTAGTCAAAGACTAACGGGTGTCGATACATACCCGGGTGAACACGACGATATATTGGGTTTAGAAAATATTGATAAAGTTATTAATGTTTCGCAAGAGCCAATCGGAAGAACGCCACGAAGCAATCCGGCTACTTACACGAAGGTCTTTGATGATATCCGTTCCCTTTTCGCTGAGACAATCGAAGCTCGAGCGCGAGGATTTGATAAAGGTCGCTTTTCTTTTAATGTAATCGGCGGTCGGTGTGAAAACTGTCAAGGTGCAGGTGTGACGCGCATTCCCATGAATTTCTTGCCAGATGTTTATGTTCGTTGCGACCAGTGTAACGGCAAGCGATATAACGAAGAAACTCTTCAAGTTACCTATAAAGGTAAAAGTATATACGAAGTTTTAGAAATGACGGTTGAAGATGCCTTGCTCTTTTTTGAGAATCGACCCAAGATTCGTCGTAAAATTCAGACCTTATTTGATGTGGGACTAGGTTATATTAAATTAGGACAACAAGCGACAACCTTGAGCGGTGGTGAAGCTCAACGCGTTAAATTAGCTCTTGAATTACAGCGGAGACCAACTGGAAAAACCTTATATATCCTTGATGAACCGACAACTGGTTTACATACCGATGATGTCAAACGTCTTGTCGAAGTTTTGCAAAAAATTGTCGATAATGGCGATACGGTACTAGTAATCGAACATAATCTCGATGTCATCAAAGTCGCCGACTACATCATTGATATTGGTAAGGACGGCGGGGATGCAGGCGGTCGCATTTTAGCAAAAGGAACTCCGGAAGATATTGCCTCGTGTCCCGACTCTTATACTGGGCAATATTTAAAAGAAATTTTAAAAGGTTATGGAAAGAAGGTTGTTGAATAACGCCTATAGTGTTATTCTTTCAAACAGGTAATTATTATGAAAGCACTCGGTTATGTTAGTTTAATTCTCGTTCTTGCATCTTTTGTTTTTTTACATCTAACCCTCAAGAAAATCGTTAAAAACGAACAACAAACAGTTTTGTCAAAAGACGAACTATTTAGATTAGGAGGCGCGATTGGCGCGGCTAGTCTTTTTTCTTTATTAACGATGCTCGGTCTAATTCTTGCTAAAGGGTGGACTCTAACCGGTGGTCAATACGCTATGTCTTTGATTGGAAGTTTCTTCTTCGGTCTTGGCCTTTCTGTTTTGTATGCAACCTTTGGTTTAAATTTTTATAAGCCAACTCTTGACAAAAAAATTATCAAGCTCGTTCGCATTTTCATGTATGTCTCAATCCCGGTCATCATTGTCTTCTTGGCGCTTGCTAGTGAAGGAGTCGCGGCTCATTTAGTATATCCTTTGGCTAATCGCATTTCTCTTACTGATGGTTTTGTTGATCCCTTCAATCATACTGCGCGATTTGCTGTTGCCTTTTATGGGATTTTAATCGTTAGTGGCGCAATTATTGTTTATTTCGTCGCTGATCACTTCTTCTTTAAAAAATTTAAACGTCACGGCATTCTCGACACGACGTTTTATATTGCTTTTCCCGCTGGCCTTGTCGGGGCGAGATTATGGTATTGCTATGTATTAGAATTTGATCGCTACGCCAATGATTTTCTCGCTGTTTTACAAGTTTGGGATGGTGGCTTGGCCATTATGGGCGGAGCGATTCTTGGCATTATCGCCGGAGTCACTTTTATGATGGTGCGCCGCAAATATGTCAATATTCGCTGGGCGATGGATGTTATTGTTCCAGCCATTTTAATCGCCCAAGCGATTGGTCGTTGGGGTAACTTCTTTAATTTAGAAGTACATGGTAATCAAGTCCTTGCTTCGTCATGGAGTTTTTTGCCTTCCATTCTCACTAATAATTTGGCTTATAGTTCAACGAGCGGACATGCTGCGGTCGGTAATATATATCTTCCCCTTTTCTTAATCGAATCAGTGACGAATATTCTTGGTTATTTTGTCATTACTTATGGCGTGGGCAAAGGGCTCAGAAAATGGCTTTCGCTCGGCGACCTTTCAATGGGCTATCTAATTTGGTATGGGGCGACTCGCGCAATCATGGAACCACTTCGTGATGGCAATTTTGAATATGGTGAATCCTGGGTTTCTTCCTTCTTATTAATTGGTGCAGGTGTGGTTGGTATTATTGCTTTCCATGTTTATGATTACATTCGTAAAAAGAAGAACCTTGAACCGAGAAACTACGAGACGGTTTAATTATGTATAAACTTGTCCTTTTTGATATGGATGGCACAATTGCCGATACAGACGGCATGCTTGTCGCTACTTTCATCGAGCTTTATCGCCTATATCGGCCTGATTATCAAGCGACGATTGACCATATGCTCACCTTTTCCGGTCCCCCTATCTTCGATACTTTAAAACGTGAGTTTCCGCACCTTGATCCTCAATTCGCTTTTGATGAATTTCATCGTCTATCGCTTCCAAACTATGAAAAGCATGTGAAGGCTTTTCCTTTCGTTCGCGAATTAGTGGAACAACTTCATGAGCGGGGAATCAAGGCGGGAATTGTTACTTCCAAGCGTCGCTACCCCTCACAATACACAATTAGTTTGATGAAACTTGAAGGTGTTTTTGATTTATTAATTGCCCATGATGATGTTAAAATTGCAAAACCTGATCCTGAAGGCATTTTTAAGGCGATGGATTTCTTTGGTATCAATAACAAAAAGGAAGTTTTATTTGTCGGTGACACCGTAACTGATTATTTGACGGCGCGCAATGCGGGCGTTGATATCGCTCTTGTGACTTGGACTCCGCGCGATATCCCATCAGAAGTAAAGGCTGACTATTATATTGATTCGTTTCATAATTTTATTGAGGTGATTAATAATGAATAAGCAAATCGACGTGGCGATTATCGGCGGGGGAATTGCCGGAATTACTGCCGGTATATATTTAAAACGTAGCAATCTAAGCGTTATGGCAATTGATCGTAATGTTTTTGGTGGTAAACTCGCCAAGCTTGGCGATATTTATAATTATCCTGGTTTCGAAGCTATCAGTGGTCCTGAGTTAGCCTACAAACTCATGGAGCAGGCCGATAAAAACGGAATTGAACTTGAATACGGCAATGTTTTAAACGTTACCAAACAAGACAATAGCTTGTTTCTTGTTCAAACCGAAGAACATTTTATTGAGGCAAAAGTCGTAATAATCGCTACCGGAACGATTGAGAAGCAGCTAGGTATTCCTGGTGAAAAAGAATTTTTAAATCGTGGTGTTTCTTATTGCGCGACATGTGATGGTCCGCTTTATCGCAATAAGGAAGTGGCAGTTGTTGGTCATCTCGATACGGCCCTTGATGAAGCTATTTACCTTTCGGGCATTGCCAAAAAAGTCTATCTTATCAGCAAAGTTCGTCTCGAAGATATTGAATCGAGCAAACTACCAAGCGTCTTACAAAGAGCAAATATTGATATTCTCGCTTATAGCGACGTCTTGTCAATTCAAGGTGTTGACCATGTTGAAAGTATTTTGGTCAGTGACTTAAAAGTAAATAAAGAACAAGAAATCAAAGTAAGTGCCGTTTTTCCCTATATCGGGCAAAAAACATTAACGGAATTCCTTGCTAATCTCAAAGTTGAAACAAGGAACGGCTACTTAGTTGTCAGCAAAGATATGGAAACAAACGTTCCTGGTCTTCTAGCTGCTGGTGACACAATTGATAAAAAGTTACGTCAGCTTGTAACGGCGGCCGGTGACGGGTGCATTGCTGCGGCAACGGCAATTCGCTATATCAAAGTTAGAAAATAGCCATTTATCAATCCTTTTTAGTTGCTATTCATCATTTGCGTCCTTAATTTTTTGATATGAAACAACTATTTTTTGTAACATGTTATGTTATGATATGTGTTAGAAGGTAATTTTTATGATTGAATTGATTATTTTAACTGGAGTATCTGGTGCCGGAAAATCGACGGCTGTTCGAGCCTTCGAAGAGATGGACTACTATATCGTTGAAAACGTACCCTTTTCCGTTATTCCCAAATTGTTTAAAGCATTTGAAGATGATATGGTTCGTTTTCGTCGCACAGTCATTGTTGTGGCGATTGACGAAGCACTTAAAGCTGCCACTAAAGCTCGAGAAAACGCAAACTTCCGCGTCACCTTTTTAGCGCTTGATGCTTCTGAGGCCGAACTCTTAACACGCTTTCGTTTAACTCGTCATATTCACCCAGCCCAGGCCCATGGTCTTTCCCTTGCAGATTCCATTGCTCGCGATCGTGTCTTAATGGATAAATTACAAAAAGACGTTGATATGTATGTCGATACATCCGGAAAAACGGCGACTGAGTTAAGAAAATTTATTTTCACAAATATTCGTGGCATGGAAAGCGGAAATTTAACAATTAGCTTCGTATCTTTCGGTTTTAAACACGGAATTCCTTTTGATGTGGAAATGGTTTTTGATACGAGAATCGTTCCTAATCCTTACTGGATTACTGAATTGAAAGATTTGACGGGCCTCGATGAACCAGTCAAAAAATTTGTTCTTGAAGACAAAGAAGCTCAGGAACTATTAAAAAACATTGAGAAATATTTAAATTACTATCTTGCCAAAGTCAAAGAAGAGGATCGCAATTTCTTTGTTGTCGGTATTGGGTGTAGTGGCGGTCAACATCGTTCGGTTGCCATCGCTGAATATCTCACCAAGAAATACGAAAGTAAATATCGGACTCTTTGTCTTCATCGCGATATTGGGAAATATAAAAAGTGAGACCAACGATTTCGTTTACTCGTAAAGTCAAAGAAGAAATTGTTACCAAACCCTTCAGTGAAGAACGTCTACGCTCCTTAGTTGCGGCCTTCATAAAAGTTAATGGTCGCATGGAAATCAAGAATCGCCATGTTGCGATTCTTTTACAAACTGAGAATGCAAAAATTGCTAAATTTATCTATCTCATTATTCAGCAAATTTACGGGATTAATGTTCGCTTCTCTTATGAGAAAACAATGAAGTTTAAAAAGCGCACGACCTACAATATTATCATCGACCAAGAAGCCGAATATATCATGGGCGATTTAGAAATATCTTTTCTTGAAGGCAAAATTGCCAAAAGCATCGTTTTTAATGATGACATGATCGGCGGATACTTAGCGGGTGCTTTTTTGGCTTCTGGTTCGGTCAATAGTCCACGTAGCTCCAATTATCATTTTGAAATTGCCCTTAATGACGAAAACTATGCGAAGTGGTTTTTAAAATTAATTGAAAAATATAAGGGCGGTAGCTTTAATCCTAAAATCATTAAACGACGGGATAATTTCGTCATCTATTTAAAAAAATCAGATCAAATTGCCGATTTTCTAATTTTGATGGGGGCCACCGATGCCTCTCTTGAATTTGAAAATATTCGCATCGATCGTGAATTTGCCAATATTGGCAACCGTCTTCAAAATCTCGATACAGCGAATTATGCCAAAACGATGAAGTCATCAAAAAAGCAAATTGCCGACCTCCTCGTTATCGATAAGATTTTAGGGGTCAATAATCTTGCGAACGAAAAACAGCGTCTCCTAGCCAACATACGTTTAGAACACGAAGACGCGACAATGGATGAATTAGCATCATTAATGAGCGAAAGATTAGATAAAGTCGTCACTAAATCAAATATTAATCATCTTTTTCGGGCTTTAAGCAGTCTTGCCAAACGTTATCGGGGAGAAAAAAATGAAGACTAACATGCAGCTGGGTCGCAAGATAGCTAAACTTCGGACTAGCCGTGGCTGGAATCAGGAAGAATTAGCTTTCCGTTCCAATTTAAATCGCAACTATTTATCAGATTTAGAAAATGGAAGACGAAATCCCTCACTTAAGGTTCTTGAAAAAATTGCCTTTGCTTTTGAAATGAGCTTAGAAACATTATTTAAGGGAATCACATCGTTTCCCTTCGTATAAAACATTCGTTTTATGGCTGTTGAGCGTTTCTTAACGAAAATTAGAAAACGCTTACAATGTTATTTTACTTAAATAAAAGGACTATTTCCTATATAATAAACGCGGTAGAAAAAAAAGGAGGACATATATATGTCAATTAAGATCGCAATAAATGGATTTGGAAGAATCGGCCGTCTCGCCTTCAGAAGGGCTTACGAGACTGGTGATTTTGAAGTTGTCGCTATCAACGATTTAGCGGATGCGGCTTCATTAGCTTATCTTCTAAAATACGACACTGCTCACAAACGTTTCGGTGTCAACGACATTACAGTCGATGTCGAGAAAAATGCAATTGTTTACAAGGGAAAAGTAATTCCTGTCATTGGCCAACCTGACCCCAAACTAATCAAATGGTCAGACTATGGTGCTGAGCTTGTTCTAGAATGCACCGGCCGTTTTAAGGGAAAAGCTGATGCCTCCGTTCATATTACTGAAGGCGGTGTAAAGGGTGTCGTTATCTCTTCGCCAGCCGATAAAGAAACACCAACCTTTGTCTATGGTGTTAACGAAGACAAACTAACAAAAGATATGACAGTTATCTCGGGCGCTTCTTGCACAACGAACTGCTTAGCCCCTGTCGCCAAAGTCCTCGTTGATAAATTTGGCATTAAAGGTGGATACATGACGACCGTTCACGCTTACACCAATGACCAAACAACACTTGACTTAGTTAAAAAAGGCAATAGCCGTAGAGGTCGTGCCGCCGCCGCCAACATCGTTCCAACGACAACTGGTGCCGCCAAAGCAATTAACCTCGTCATTCCGGAATTAAAGGGTCGCCTACAAGGCGGTGCTCTCCGTGTCCCGGTCATTGATGGTTCATTAGTTGACCTTTCCTTGTCATTAGAAAAGAATGTCACCGTTGAAGAAATCAATGCGGCCATGAAAGAAGCGGCCAACACTTATCTCAAGGATGTTCTCGATTATACCGAAGATGAAGTCGTTAGTAGCGACATCATTGGTGCAACCGCTGGTTCGATCTTTGATGCCACACAAACTGCCGTCTTCTCAAATCCAGAGGGACAGCAATTTGTTAAAGTTGTCGCTTGGTACGATAACGAATACAGCTATACTTGCCAATACTTACGTATTGCCAAAGAAATGGCTAAAGTTTTAGGAATAAAATAAGTTCTCGGTAAAGGTGCTATATCAAAGGCACCTTTTTGTTTAAAAAAGGAGGCATTATTATGCTTACAATCGATCAATTAGGTGATATTAAGGGGAAAAGAGTTCTTGTTCGTGTTGACTTTAATGTCCCACTAAAGGATGGTCAGATTCGTGATGATAATCGCATCGTTCAAGCTGTACCAACTATCAAAGCCCTCATTTCTCATGGCGCGAAAGTCATTTTGCTTTCACACCTTGGCAAGATTAAACACAAGGAAGCTCCAGAAGTTGTCGAAGCACAAAAAAAGAAAAATAGTCTTGCTCCGGTCGCTGCTCGTTTAGGAGAAATTCTTAAAAAACCTGTTGCCTTTTGTCCAGAGACAACTGGTGATCTCACAAACTTTTTTGTACGGACAATTGAATCAGGCGAGGTTGTCTTAATTCAAAACACCCGTTATGAAAAGGGCGAAGAGAAAAATGATGTCGAATTAGCTAAAAAATGGGCTGAAAACATTGATATCTATGTTATGGATGCGTTTGGAAGCGCCCATCGCGCTCATGCCTCGACCTATGGTATTCCCGAAATTCTTAAAGCTGAAGGTAAACCTGTAGCCGTTGGATATCTAGTTGAAAAAGAAATTCGCAATCTAATCCGTTGCGTTGAAGTTAAAGAAAGTGATCGCCCGTACATCGCAATTCTCGGTGGTTTTAAAGTCTCTGACAAAATCAAAGTTATTGATTCATTGCTTAAGAAATGCGACAAGATTCTTATCGGTGGAGCAATGGCTTATACCTTTGCTAAGGCACTTGGTCGTTCAATTGGTAAATCTCCATGCGAAGACGAACAATTAGCATATGCTAAAAAGTGTTATGAAGAAGCCAATGGCCGCATTATTCTACCGCTTGATTCGATTGCAACTGATGCCTTTGAAGGTTGGACTAACAAAATTATTACTGAAGACTCCAACATTCCTGAAGGTTTTGAAGGAATGGATATCGGACCGAAAACAGCGGCATTATACCAGCAAGAAATTGCCAAAGCAAAAATGGTTTTCTGGAATGGCCCAATGGGCGTTTTTGAACAAAAAGATTTTGCTGGTGGTACCATTGCCGTCTGTGAAGCAGTTGAAAAATTGCGCAATGCTTTTACCGTTTGTGGTGGTGGAGACTCAGCGGCAGCTGTCAGCGAATTTGGTTATACCAACTCCTTTTCTCACGTCTCAACCGGCGGAGGAGCTTCGTTAGAAATGATCGAAAATGACGGGCATCTTCCCGGCATCGATGTTCTTAAGTAGGTAAAAAGATGAGAAAAAAACTATTACTCGGCAATTGGAAAATGAATAAGACGCGCGAAGAAACCAAGGTTTTTGCCTTGGGTTCTTTAGCTTTATCAGCATTGGCTGATTTACATGGCATCGAAATCGGTGTCGCCCCCGCGTATCTTTCGCTTCCCGTCGTTAAAAAATACAATCCTAATATGATTGTTGCCTCACAAAATGTTCATTACAAACCTTCAGGAGCTTATACTGGCGAGGTTTCTATTGCCATGCTTAAAGAAATTAATGTCAATTGGGCAATTATCGGCCACTCTGAGCGTCGGAGCTATGATAACGAAACAAGTGAAAACTGCAACCTAAAAATGAAGGCCCTTCTTTCAAACGAGATGACGCCTATTTATTGCGTTGGCGAAACACTCGAACAGTTTGAGAAGAAAAACACAAAAAAAGTAATAAAGCAGCAAATTGAGGCTGGATTTAGTGAAATATCTGCTGAATTGGCAGAGAAAGTCATCGTTGCTTACGAACCTGTATGGTCAATTGGAACAGGGAAGAACGCTTCGGTGGAAATCGCTCAAGACATCTGTTCTTACATTCGCGCTTTACTTAGAAAAAACTATGGTGAAGTCGCAGACAAAATGCGCATTCTTTACGGCGGTTCGGTTAAGCCTGATAATGTCAAAGCTTATTTAACAACTGCTGATATTGATGGCGCCCTTGTCGGTGGAGCTTCGTTAAGCATCGAATCATTTAAAGAACTTATTAACAATATTATTTAGGAGGTTGAAATGTACAATTATCAAAGATATGAAAAAGTGCAAACGACCGAAGGAAGCAGATTTCTCGGTGTTATATTTGGCTATGCGGCAATTGGCTTTTTAATTACCGCAGGAATTGCTCTATTAACCGGTTATTTATTTACTAGCGTTATTCCCATTAATGTTGGAAACGACATTTATCTTGGTTTGATTATTGGTGCGTCCGTCTTACAAATAGCACTCATTTTTTGGATTACTTTTCGCGTCTTCCGTCGTGGCGGAAACATGATTGTGCCTTTTGTCTTATACACTATTGCCATGGGCATTTTACTTTCAGCCCTAACATTAACCCTTGATTGGTATTTGATCGGCATGACTTTTGGACTGACATGTCTCGTTTTTGGTGTTATGGCTGCGGTCGGATATTACTCCAAAGTTAATCTATCTGGATTATTAATCGTCGGCATGGGTCTTCTTATTGGCTCTATTTTCCTTTCATTAATCAACTGGTTTATTGGTAGTGGCATGGTTGAGTGGATTGTGACGTTTGCTTCTTTTGGAGCGATTATGTTAATTACTGCCTTTGATATTTGGCGCATTCGCAAAATTATTGAATCAGGCAGCATGACGAATAATTTAGCCTTGTACTGCGCCTTTAATATCTATGTTGATTTTATCTATATGTTTATGCGGATAGCTATTATTCTTTCGCGCGTAACAAGAAGATAAAGAACTTCAATTCATTTATTACTTCAAACAAGTGTTCCAATCCGTTAAAATTAGTATTAGGAAAGAAGAGGTATCTTAAATGTCAAAATTCTTTATGTGCCCCATCTGTGGCAATTTCGTTGAATCGATCGTTGATAGTGGCGTGCCAATGGTTTGTTGTGGTCAAGAAATGGAAGAAGTCGAAGCTGATACACAAGAAAATGTATCCCTCGAAAAACATATTCCTGAAGTTAAAGTCGATGGCCACAAAGTCGTTGTTAAAGTCGGTTCAGTTACGCACCCAATGCTACCCGAACACTTTATTCAGTGGATTCACCTTGAAACAAATCTCGGTATCCGTCGGACAAAGTTAAATCCTGGTCAAGAACCCGTTGCTACTTTCTGTTTGGTTGAAGGCGAAGTTGCCAAAGCCGCTTATGAATATTGCAACTTGCACGGACTTTGGAAAAAAGAAATCTAAATTATTTAAAGAAGAAATGAAGACTGAATCATCGATTCGGTCTTTTTTCTTTAGAAAATCATCAATTTTGTCCTTTTATCTTCATTATATAAAGACAAAGGCGTGCGTTAAGAAAGAGCTTTGTAAATAAGTAAAAAAATAAAGTTTTTGTTCTTGACACTACTATGTAGGGATGGTAACCTATTTAAGCATGCGAATTCGCCCGAGAGGGCCTATACTAGCGTATAGTATGCAGCTGATCTTTGAAAACTGAACAGATGTACAAACAACATTAACGTCAATTTTAATAATACAAAAATACAACCAGATAATAATTTTGAACTAGAATAAACTTTTGAGAGTTTGATCCTGGCTCAGGATGAACGCTGGCGGCGTGCCTAATACATGCAAGTCGAACGAAGGTAGCAATACCTTAGTGGCGAACGGGTGAGTAACACGT
>JAEWLX010000019.1 GCA_023457325.1 Bacillota bacterium
TTAACGTTAGATAATCGATAAAAACATGATCATAAGCAAAGCGATAGTTATATTGTCCGGCTTCGATGATGTTAGAAATGGTCACTTCTTCAAGCAAAACACCTTTCTTATCATATCCAGATAGAAGAAAAGCACCATCACTTCCCCCACTTACTTCGCTGATTGAAATCTCGACATATTTTGTAAAGTTATTATTTAAGTTAGGCGAAAGTAAATTCTGGCCTTCTTCCTTGAAGTAGGCTTTTGAATTTATAAGATCAGGGCCAAGTTCACGACTCGTCCAGTCAGGGCTATACGATTCATTAGTAAACTCGCCTTTGCTTAATAAAACGCGATTTCCGATTTCATCGGTGCTATTTCTAACACCACCTTCGGGAATGAACTTCTTAAGCAGACCAACCGCTAAATAAGTCACGCCGACGAGGGCGAAAATAGTGCTGATTGATATTAGGAATTTTGCTTTGCTTGTTAAGGTCGGCATATTATTACTATAAAGAATTAAAGGTCCTTTGTTAATTTATAATTAATTTTGCGAATTAAGTTGGGCTTAACTTTGACGACTTTACGGTCATAGGTTATTAAACCATTTAGCTCATCTTCGACATCGCTTAATTGCGTATAAACAGAAGCGGCAAGACCTAGCTTAGCGGCGGGAATAATCTCCGTTTCGTAAAGCTTAACGATTGCCTGGCTTAACTGTTCAACGCTTTTCATGCGCTTATAACCAAAGTCCTTATCACTATAGGCATGGCCAGGAATGCGAAGGTGATAGCCACCAAATTCTGATAAAACATTAACGCGATTAAGCTTGTCGGCTTTATAAACATACTTACGAAAATAGACGTGATCTGATTTTAACTCGCCAATCATTTGATCATGCCATCCCGAGGCGTGATCAAAAAGGCGTGTCTTATCCTTCTCTTGCATTTTGTTTAAAAGCAAAGCGCTATCAAACTGCCCCCAGCCTTCATTAAAAATAGTCCATAAGACAATCGAAGGTGAGTTATATAAATATTCAATCGTCTGACAAGCTTCATCGATAAATTCGCTACGCCCTTCTTCGTTTAAGCGACCAAACTTTTGATATTTATCATCTTTGCTATGATGTTTAAGCAACACCGGAACAACGGTTGATAAGAAAGGATACTGCTCACCACCATTAACAAAATCTTGCCAGACGAGCATGCCGAGACGGTCACAGTGATAATACCACCGAGGTGATTCAATCTTAATGTGTTTGCGAAGCATATTAAAGCCAAGATTCTTAGCGAGCATGATGTCATCGATGTAGTCTTTATCTGATGGCGGGGTCAATAAGCCATCTTGATAATATCCTTGATCTAAAAGGCCACTTTGAAAGAGGGGCTTGTTATTAAGAAGAAAGCGTTTAATGCCTTTTTCATCAAGACCAAGCGAAATCTTTCGCATGCCAAAGTATGAAGAAACTTGGTCTAAACCAAGACTGACCGAAAACTTATATAAATAGGGATCATCAACTGTCCAAGGATGAAAATTCACTAAGTCGATAACAATTGGCGTATTGCTCCTTGCGATTGTCGTTCGTTTTTCTAAAGTGATTGTTACTTCCTTATCAACGTTAGAATTCACGATAATTTCGACTTTTTTCTCATCGAACAAAGGAGTGATTTTTAATCGAGAAATGTAGTCGTTTGGTGTGCTTTCAAGCCAGACCGGCAAATAGATTCCGCTTTGCGGAGTGTACCAAATACCCCCGCGTTTAATCTTTTGCTTACCGCGGCTATGATACGAGGTATCGCTATAATCTTTGACGATAACCACTAAATCGTTTTCGTCTTTTAAATCGTCTTGAATTTCAAAAGAAAAGGGTAAAAAACCTCCGACATGTTCACCGAGTAATTTGTTATTTAAATAAACTTTAGCGATTTGATCAACAGCCGTGAAATGTAAGAAGACGCGACCCTTATTAAAACCTTTTTTTAGGCTAAATGTCCGGTGATAAATTAAATACTCATCTGGCTTAACGATGCGCCCGACTTTGGATAAAGGCGCTTCCGGAGAAAAGGGGACAACAATTTTAGAAAAAAAGGTTGAGGGAAGGTCATCACTCGTATTAATAAGATAATCCCAGTCGCCGTTAAGACAGTAGTAAGAATCCCGCACCATCTGCATGCGCGGATATTCGCTTAAAGGGACATTATTTGACTTCTTCATGATGGGTGGCTTTTTCCTTAGCTTGCTTATCTTTTATTATTAAAATAATAACTGGGGCGATGGCTAGTAGTAAAACAATAGCAGCCGCTAAATAGATGTACTCATTAGGAAGCTTAACTGATATACCGTATTCATTTTGATATTTCTCGCCCGTATTCATATATGCTGCCTGTCCAATAAAGGGACCGGTCACCATCGGAATAAGAACGACAAAGATCATGCGAATACCTTGAAATAAGCCTACTTCTTGACGAGGGGTATAATCGCGAATCTTCGAGCCGAGCACCGCGGTTGAAATCATATAGCCTGACATCAAGATGATGCCGGCGATAATTAAGAAAACGATATCCTTTGCAAAAAACATTCCCACCATGCCAACAAGGGTAACGCCAAGAGCAGGTAAAAAAATCTTATTCTTGCCGATTTTATCCATGAACAAACCGATTAAGACGGTAAATAGACACGCTACCAATAAGACACTACCCATAATAATCGTAAAATCTAAGCCGACAAAACCTAAGTTTTCCTGAATGACAATCAAGAAATAAGGCATAAAGGTTTGAATGGCGATAGCAAAAGCTAAAAAGGATAGAAGCGTTATATAAAGTAAGGGATTAGCCTTAACAACACTCGGTTTGAAACCATAAAAGATATTTTTAAAATATGTCTCTTCTTTTTTACGACGAGCAATATCTTTAGGAAATAGAAACAATGAAGCTATGCCTGAAGCAAGCGTCAAAAGACCAAAGATTAAAAAGAAGGTAAACCAGCCTTCGTCTTTGGCCATGCCGGAGAAACCTCCAAAGATTACTAACATCGAAATTAAAGGAAGAATCGCTAATACCGATTCGATTTTGCCGCTTGTTTGCGGTGTGGAAATATCGGTGGCAAAAGCATTAAAAGCCGCGTCATTAGCAGTGCTACCAAAGAAAGTCATCAAACAGTCAAGAATGATAATAAAGACGCCGGCAAGCATTGCGGCATTAGATGCGGGAAAAAGAATCATCATATTATCAGTCGTAATGAAGGCAAACGATAAGACGGAAAGGCCCCAGGCGATATAGCCAAACGAGACAAACGCTTTGCGTTTACCAAGGCGATCTGACAAGGCGCCCATCAACAGGGTTGTAATCGTCGCCGCTGCCGCACTAAAGGCGACCATCCACGGCACATAGCCGGCATCTTGGGTCTGTTCGAAAATGTAAAGATTAAGAAACATGTTTTCAATCGTCCAAGCGAATTGACCGACCAAGCCAGCAATAATAAGAGCAAACCAATTTCGCACTCCAACTTTGTTCATTTTTACCACCTCAGATTTGGGACTTTATCCCAGATTGATTCATAGTATTTTTTGATCGAGTCAACTTCAAAGCCATCGTGATCAGTGTTTGCGACAAAACGTTTAATATCTTCTTCGCTATATTGACCGGCCAGGATTTGCTCAAGGCGATCAACTTCATTGGACGCCGCGGCAATTAACTCCAAAAAGGAGTCATGGTGAACTTTATTTGTCACTCAATCGCGCCATTCAGACTTACGATCATTTAAGACATCGAGTAAATCGTTGCGTTTGACCTTGCGAGGGGTCGTCATGGCGTTAATTGCTCCTTTAGGGGCTATCAGTCTAAAAAGACTTTTCTTCACGCCTAAAGGCGAATAAAAGATAATTTGACAAAACTTCATATCTTTCCACGCTAGGTAATATGAATTTTCTTTGATGATGTCATTATGAAAGACATCTTTAGCAAGGTCACTCATCATCTTAGAAATAAGGATTACTTTACTCTTGTCGGCTTGAATCGCTTTTTTCGGAGCAACCTTAAGATTAAAGCGTTCCTTAATCAAAGTATCGATATAAGACTCATAGGAAGCGTGTGAAGCAAAAAAGTATTTCTTATCTTCGTCTTTATCGCTAAAACCAGTCCGATAAAAAACATAAGGATGGCAATTACGATCCATAATGTAATGAAGAAAGAGACCACGAATAAAGGTTTTCAGTATTTCTTTTTCGCGGTCTTTTTTTCCTTCTGCGTAATTAAGTAAATAAAAATAAGCCTTGGAAATATCAATATGATGTAAGTGCGTGCCAAAGGAACGAATATCTTTGATGTTTGTCCGTTTTTTCAAACTATAACCGTAAAAAAAGAAAACATCTGGACCTTGAGCCCCCAAGTGTAAGACATCATTATCGATGTTATCTTCAGCCCGCATTTTGGCAAAAGCGAAGTGGGTCATGATTGCTGGCATAACGACCTCCTTACTAATAATAATCTATCTATTATTTAACCATACTTAGTTAGAATTAGTTAGTGGCTTTTATAAATAAAAAGACGGGCGAACCCGTCTTGTCTAAATTACAAGCAAAAACTATTTTGTGGCGATTTGGGGCGCGGCCAACTCTTTATTATGAATTTCGTTGACGTCGTTCCAAGTGTGAAGATATAAATACTGGGCAATTAATGGTCCAATACCGATAAAGGCACCAAGAATTAACCAGATTAGATACATGCCACCGCCATTAAGTCGTGGTGTCTGATTGCGATTACGTATAAACTTGGCCCATCTTTCGACGATATTATATGACCAGATTAAGCCATAAATACCTAAGGTTAAAATGGTAAAAAGAATGTATAACAGCAATCCTTTTGTATTTTTGCCGTCTTCTTTGCATGTTTCGTCTGTTTCTTTCGCAGCCGCATGAATGATGTAAAGCCCATAGATACCTAGGGTTAAAAACGAAAAGATAAGATACTTAAGTAGTCCGCGATTAGTTTTAAACTCCATATTCCCTCCCATGGTTTATGTTACTTTCATTAAAACACGAAAAAAGAAGATGTAATAATATTTATTTGTTTTAAAGGCGACTAACTTACTATTTTTTTAAGGTAACTGCGGCGCTTTTT
>JAEWLX010000020.1 GCA_023457325.1 Bacillota bacterium
AAAATGCCAAGGCGGTTTCTGTCAACCAGCCATCGTCACATATCTTAGCGAGTATTATCGAGTTGATTTGACGGATGTCTTATATGACAAAGGCGGGTCCAACATTTTAAGGTGTTCAACTAAGGAGTGCAAATTATGATAAAGCGCGATTTAGTGATTATCGGTGGTGGATCAGCGGGGATGGCCGCAGCGATTGGTGCCTATGATGATGGTGTTAGAGATATCATTATTATCGAAAAAGGTATGCAACTTGGCGGTATTTTAAATCAATGTATTCATAATGGTTTTGGCCTAGAAGAATTTAAAGAACAACTAACTGGTCCGGAATTTATGAGTCGTCTTGCCGTTGAAATTCGCAAAAGAAAAATTGAAGTTCGTTTTCAATCTAATGTTCTTAATTTGACAAAAGATAAGGTTGTTACCTATTCAAATTCAATTGAAGGGGTTGTTAAAATTCAGGCTAAAGCTGTTATTTTAGCAACTGGTTGTTATGAACGAAGTGCCGGTGCTATTCAAATTCCTGGCGAGCGCCCGAGCGGAATCATCACCGCCGGGACAGCGCAGCTATATTTAAACGAGATGGGAGCCCTTGTTGGTAAGCGCGTCTTCGTCCTCGGAAGTGGTGATATCGGGCTTATTATGGCGCGACGTCTGACCCTCGAGGGGGCTAAAGTTCTCGGCGTCAGTGAAATTATGCCTTATAGTAATGGTTTAAATCACAACATCGTTCAATGTCTTCATGATTTCGACATTCCTTTATACTTATCACATACCGTGACGAAAACGATAGGCAAAAGTCGTTTAGAAAAAATTGAGATTAGTCAAGTTGATGACAATTTCAATCCGATTCCCGGCACGGAAAAAATATTTGAAGTTGATACCCTCTTATTATCGATCGGACTCATTCCTAGCAATGATTTATTAAAAAAACTTGGCTTGCCTGTTTCAAAAGCACGAGGAGCGGTTGTCGATGAGCATTATATGAGTGATATTCCCGGTATCTTTAGTACCGGCAATGTCCTTCATGTCCATGATTTAGTTGATTATGTCACCGCTGAGTCGCGTTCGTGCGGAAAAGGCGCAGCCGCTTATATTTATGATAAATGGGATTTAAATGCGCCTTGCTTTAATGTTTCGCCAGGAAAGAATATCCTATATGTCGTCCCGCATCGCGTTCGCCTTGCTAATCTTGAAGATCACTTGACGATCAAATTTAGAGTTAACAAACCTTTGAAAAATCAAGTTTTGACTTTTACTTTTAACGGTCAAGTTATTAAAAAAATCATCAAACCGATTATAATTCCTAGCGAAATGCAAAAAGTTCGTTTGCCTAAGGAATTATTTGCGACACAAGTCGGTGAACTAATCGTCTCAACGGAGGATAGAACATGAAAGAATTAATTTGTATCCTTTGTCCCCGTGGCTGTCGTTTGCAAGTTGATGATGAGTTAAATGTAACAGGCAATTTTTGCCCGCGTGGTATTGCATACGCCAGAACGGAGATGACAAATCCAACGCGAGTATTAACATCAACAGTTAAAATCAAATCGAAAAACGCTGTTCGGCTCAGCGTCAAAACAAGTCAAGCTGTCCCAAAGGGAAAAATGTTTGATTGTATGAGCGAACTTGATAAAGTAATGGTAGAAGCACCAATTCATATTGGTGATGTTGTAATACATAATATCTGCGATACTGGGGTCAATGTTGTTGCCACCAAAGATATAGAGGAGTAATGTATGAAAGTCTTAATTGCCAGCGATATTCATGGTTCAATGTTTTATGCTGAAGAGTTAAAACGTGTCATTAACCAAGAAAAACCGGATCTCATCGCCTTATTAGGCGACTTCTTATATTCCGGACCCCGTAATCCCGTCAAAGAAGATTATAGTCCGAAAGCGGTTGTCGATATCTTAACTCTTTTCCGTGACAAAATTATTGCTGTGCGCGGTAATTGCGATGCCGATATCGATGTTGATGTTTTGCCCTTTGCATTGCCAAGGCAAAATGAAATTGTTGTTAATAATCGTCGCCTCGTTTTGATTCATGGCGACAATATGAATTTAGAAGCTTTAAAGTTAAAAAAAGGCGATGTCTTAATGTATGGACATACGCATTTACCACAACTTGCTTCGGTTGATGGTGTAACCATCTTAAATCCTGGTTCACTATCGTTCCCTAAAGGTGGTTACCCTCACACATACATGTTACTTGACGAAAACGAAGTGCGGCTTGTCGATTTAGCGGGTCGGACTTTAGAAGTTAAGAGTTTATAAGGAAATTAATAATGGAAGACAAAATTAGAGTATTTGCGTTAGGCGGTCTTGATGAAGACGGCAAAAATTTACAAGTCGTCGAAATTAACGACGATATTTTCGTAATTGAATGTGGGATTCGCTTTCCCGACAAGACGACACCAGGAATTGATTATATCATTCCTGATTTTGACTATTTACGAAAAAATAAACAGCGGGTCAAAGCTTATATCCTGACTCATGGTCACGATGATGAAATTGGGGCTTTGCCTTATATCCATAAGCAAGTTCCAGCGCCTATTTATGGAAGCGATGTCACTTTGACGATGGTACGATCCTTTTTCGACCATATTCGCTTTGATGCATCACACCTTGATTTACGAGTCGTAAAACCAACGAGTGATGTCATGATTGCCGGAAGAATGTTTCACTTTTTCCATACTGCTCATAACATTGCTGAATCGATGGGAGTGGCGATTGATACCTCGCTAGGAAATGTTGTTTTTACTGGCGATTACGTCGTCGAAAATAATGCCTCTGATAATTATCTTCACGACATGAACGCAATCGCAAGGATTGCAGAAAAAGAAACTGTTTTATTGATGACCGAATCAAGCTATGCCGACCGGCTTGGTTATACGGCACCAAAGTATAAAATTACTCCTCTTTTGTCACAATTTATCGAAGAAGTTAAAGGCCGTTTGTTCATCGCCCTTTTCTCTCGTAACATCTATAATATAGATGAGATTATTAATCTTGCCGTAAAAACCCGCAAGAAAATCGTTTTTTATGATAGTGAAACGGCCGATATTTTTAAGGATATGCAAAAGGTTAATCAACTTATTATTCCTAAAAATAATTATGTCGCAATTGAAGATGTTAATCGCATTCGGGCGAATGAAACAATCGTCTTAATGTGTGGCTTTGGCGATCGCCTATTTAAAAAGATCGCCAACCTTGCCAATGGTCTTCAAGAAGATCGGCGCATTATCTTAAATCCAAGTGATACATTTGTCGTGGCCGCGCCGGCTAGTCCAAACGTTGAGGCCCTTGCCACGCAAGCAATTGACGACCTTTATCGTTCAGGCGTCAAGGTTAAGGCACTTGGTAAAAAAGATATCTTAAAAATGCACGCCTCCGAAGAAGATATTAAGATGGTTGTCGCCACCTTAAAACCGAAATATTACTTACCAGTAAAAGGTAGTTATCGCCATTTATTAGCTAACGCTCATTTAGTGCTAGGCATGGGCCTAAAACTCAGCCATCAAAACGTCTTTGTTCTCGACAATGGCATGGTTTTAGAAATTACCAAAGAACGCGCTAAAATTTTACAAGAACCAGTTAAAGTCGGCGACTTATTAATCGACGGCAAAGGCATCGGCGATGTCGAGGGCGGTGTTATTACTGAACGCCAGCAATTAAGCGATGATGGTGTCGTTGTCCTCGGCGTGACTATTTCCAAAGCAAGTCGCCAGATAATTGCTGGTCCTGATGTGCAAATGCGGGGTTTTGTCTTTTTAAAAGACTCCGACACAATTTTAAAAGAAGTAACAAAAATTTTCCTGTCTGTTGTTAAGGAAGGAATTAGTCGTAACAACTATCGCCTTTTTGATATTGAAAACGCTGCTAATGATGCCATTTTCCGCTATATTCGCCGCGCCAATGGCAAAAATCCGATGATCTTGCCGTTAATTATCGAGATTGATTAAGCAAGCATTAATGCTTTTAGCGCCAATAAGTTCTTTTAATTTTTTGACGCGCAAGTATAATTACATGTAAGCACTCATGAAAAAAACACGTGAGATAAAACCAGTATCTAAAGAATCGATGCTCGGCGTCATCGGATTGATGATCGCTTTAATTGCCGTCATCGCGATTTTGTCACCTCTTCCCCAAGGGACACAAGGTATCGCCCGCATATCGGTGTCGATTTTTGGTTCTTTTGGTTTTTGGGCTTTCTTTATCGCTTTGTTTTCTTTTGGCGTTTATTTGATGTTTAGTCGTAAACTATTCAAAATTCGCTTCGACATAAGTCTGGTCGGCATGGTTGTTTTTGTCTTTGCTTTTTTAGCGCTTACTTCAAATTTAATCGTTTCCGAAGCTGAACATTTGCGAGTTGATAATTTCATCGCTCTTTTTCAAAAACGGATGCCAGACACCTCAGCCGGCGTAATCTTCAGCGTTGAAACTGGTGGGGGATATATCGGCTTTTTCTTAGCGGCCCTTTTCAATTATTTGTCCCGCATCGGAGCAATTATTATCACGAGTCTAATTTTACTATTTGGCGTTGGTCTTATTTTTAATCGTCAAGTCAAAGTCGTGTACATTCGCCTCAAAGAGAAGCGAAAAAAACACAAAGAACAAGCCTACTATTACAAAGAGATTAGAAAAGAAAAACCCGATAAATTCGAAGATATTGTTTTTCAAGAAAATAAAAAAGCAACAGCTCCGATTCCTTCCGTTAATGAAAAGCCTGTTATCGCTTCACCTAAACAACCAGATATTATCGTCGCTCCTAAACCAAGCGTAATTTCTAAAGTTGAGCCAAGTCGTGATGATGGAGCAAGGGCCCAAGTTTATCCTGATGTAACCCCGGTGACAAAACCTGCACCGGATGCCCAAGCCATTCCCCCTTATCGTCCTGGCAATGGTGATTTAGACTTTCAAGTCAAATCGTTTAGCGGTAATCAAGGGCTTCGCAAGGCAGTCTTTTTTATGGATGGCGATCAAGCGCCACAAGCAAGGCCTGAACAACAAACCTATGTTCGCGCCACTCTTCC
>JAEWLX010000021.1 GCA_023457325.1 Bacillota bacterium
AACCTACAACCTACTGATTACGATTCAGTTGCTCTGCCGGATTGAGCTAAGTCGGCATGCGCGGCTTAATAATAGTAAAATATATCAAGCCGCTTTTCAAGTGATAAGTTAGATTAATTAGCCTTTAAGATTTTTCTTTTTTTAATGACCTTTTTGATGAATTTAACTAAAACGATAATCTCGTGAATAACAAGGGGCACAACCGAAAGAGCAAGAACATACATCCATTCCACAAATGTCAATTCAGCCGTACTGAAGAAACTTTCCAAAAATGGAACTTCAGTAATTAATATTTGCATGCCTAGGCCGAAGACAAAAGCAACTAAAAGCAACCAGTTCTTTGATTTAAAGACATGAACAAAACTCTTCTCAGTATTAGTCATACCAATCATATGAAAGAGTTGCGAAACACCGAGGACGCTGAAGGCTGTGCTTTGTGACAACCTGAGCATGCCATCTATCTCATAAACTTGCTTAAGATTAGCCAGTGTAAAGGCCATTCCATTTTCGACAATGTGAATTGTTGGGAATAGTAAAAAGCCAATAAGCGTAATTGTAGCAATGACAAAGCCATAAGTAATGATAAAGAAATAGCCACCGCGAGCAAAAAGTGACTCTTTTTCATCGCGTGGTTTGTCTTCCATAATATTATCGGCTTTCTCATCAGAACCTAAAGCGATGGCTGGAAGTGTATCCGTAACAAGGTTCACCCATAAGATATGAATGGCAATCAAGGGAATCGGCAAACCAAGAACGATTCCGACAAACATCGAAATAACTTCGCCAATATTACTAGATAATAGGAAGTAAACTGTTTTCTTAATGTTGGCGTATATGCCACGACCTTCTTCAACAGCCTTTTCAATCGAGGCAAAATTATCGTCAGTCAAAACCATATCAGCTGCGCCTTTAGCAACATCGGTGCCAGTAATACCCATGGCAATACCAATATCCGCCGCTTTGAGCGAAGGAGCATCATTAACGCCATCGCCCGTCATCGCGGCGATGTAACCATTAGCTTTAATTGCTTTAACAATGCTTACTTTATTTTCTGGCGAAACGCGGGCAAATACGCGAACGCTCTTAACGGCTTCTTGTAATTGTTCAAACGACATTTTTGAAAGATCATCACCTGACAAAACTTGCGACTCATCTTTGGCAATATCTAATTCGCGAGCAATCGCTAATGCGGTATCGCGATGATCGCCAGTTATCATGACGGTAACGATGCCGGCCTTTTTAAAGATGGCAACGGCTTCGCCAGCTTCAGGGCGAGGCGGATCAACCATTCCGACGAGACCGACAAAGATTAAATTGTCTTCGCTTAATTGCTCGCTTTGCTTATAAGCAAGAGCAAGAACGCGCAGAGCACTTTGGGCCATATTGGCGCTACCAGCGTGAATTCTATCATAGTCTTCATCAGTGATTGGACGAACTACTCCATCAATTAAGATGTGTGTTGTATGTTTAATAACCGAATCGAGGGCACCTTTTGTAAAGACGAGTGGTCCTTTTTTATCTTCGTGTTGCGTTGACATCATCTTGCGAACGGAATCAAACGGCAATTCGTTTAAGCGAGGATTAGCTTCTTCTAATTCTTTTTTGCGAAGTCCGAGTTTATTACCAAGTTCGACCAAGGCAATTTCGGTCGGATCACCATATACACCACTATCAACTGAAGCATTAGAACATAGCGACATTCCTTTTGCTAAAAAGTGCATATCCTCACCAGCATAATGTTCAGCGTCTAACGTCTTGTGATCGACATATGCCCTCACAACCGTCATCTTGTTTTGAGTTAATGTTCCCGTTTTATCTGAACAAACAACTGAGACTGCGCCGAGGGTTTCGACGCTGGGAAGACGACGAACAATCGTATTAACTTTAACCATCCGTTGCACACCTAAAGCGAGAACGATTGTGACAACGGCTGGAAGTCCTTCAGGAACCGCGGCCACTGCTAACGATATGGCGGTAATAAACATTTCTAGTGGATCGCGACGCTGGATAAGAGCGACAGCAAAAATAGCGACGATAATTAGTACGGCGATAATGCCAAGGATTTTTGACAAATCAGCTAACCGTTTTTGCAATGGAGTCGCCTCTTCTTTTTCATCGGCTAGCATTTTGGCGATTTTGCCAATTTCGGTTTTTTCTCCTGTGGCAACGACAATTCCTTCACCGTGTCCATATACGATTGGCGTTGACATATAGACGGAGTTAAGCCGATCGCCAATCCCAACTGGATCCGAGAAGACGAGTTGATAGTCTTTTTCAATCGGTGTTGATTCGCCGGTTAATGACGATTCATCAGTTTTTAAGTTATATTCTTTTAAAAGACGCATGTCCGCACCAATTGAACGTCCTTCTTCCAAAATGACAATGTCGCCAACGACTAAGTCTTCGGCTTTTATTTCAAATACTTTGCCATCGCGCCTCACCGTCGCGGTTGGTGAAGAAAGCTTTTTTAAAGCTTCTAAAGCGTTCTCAGCTTTAACTTCCTGAATGGTTCCAATGGTGGCATTTAAGAAAACAACTGCCAAAATAATAATGACATCAGCCCAATCATTGTGACCTTCGATAATCGTTACTACTGCTGAAATAATAGCGGCCGCAATCAGAATATAAATCATCGGATCATGAAGCTGTAATAAAAAGGTGAGAAAAACGCTTCTGCGCTTTTTCTCTACTAATTTGTTTTTGCCGTTTAGCGAAAGTCTTCGTTCGGCTTCTTCATTTGTCAACCCTGTTTTAGGATCAACACCATTTTCAGTAAGCAGTTCGTCAATCGTTTTAGTCTCGTACATAATAAGCTCCTTTCAAATAAGGTTTTAAAGGTCTTGCTCATTACTGGCCTAGTCCCGGGCATATGCCGTATTGACGGAATGAAGGCTTCGCTACTCCCCTTTAAAGGAAATCACTGACATATTTTATAATAAAATAAGATTAATATCATTATTTAGCGATAATTATTTTGTTATTTTTGCTTTTTAGACGGTCAAATCAGAATATCTTGAGCCAGTATAATCATAAGGATTGATAGTATTGTTTTCTGCATCTGCAAATATTTCGTCAACCAAATCACGAGGATAAAAAGGTAGCGAGGTAGCGTCGTCCTTTAAATAGTCAATATAATCAGTATCTGGATTATAGTCACTAAAATAGTTG
Organism: Bacillota bacterium; assembly: GCA_023457325.1. GTDB lineage: Bacteria > Bacillota_I > Bacilli_A > RFN20 > CAG-826 > UBA1424. Next base: position 3,169 of record JAEWLX010000021.1, read on the forward strand.
TACTCCTTGTTGATATCCTGATGGAGCACGACATAATCGACAATCGCAATTGTGTAATAAGAATTATTTGATAATGTTGAATAGTCATTAACGCGATAAAAATAATTATAGCTGGACTGACTTTTTATGTTCCGCCCTGTGGCTCTTACAATATACATGTAATTATCAAAAGGTAGGCCCTTAAATAAATCACCATAGGTGACAGTCCCAGAAAGAATGTCGCTACGCCCAAGATTAGTCATCGCAAAATCAATATCATAGCCTAACTCATCAGCTTTCATGGCTGCCGCATAGTTAGCAATATTGGGTAAGGTGTCATAACGGCCCAAATTGCCTAACAACGTTCCGACAACTCTATTTTTATCAACGTTTGAGGCTACGCCATATTGTTCGATAATCGATTGGACTTGGCTATCAGGTGACAGGAAACTTAATTGTCCCTGACTGGTGTTTTGTGATGAGATGTGCGTTACTTGTCCGTTTTCGTAATTGTAGGAAAGTCTGATGTTAGAAACGTGTTTACCGTTTGCACCACCTTGAATGAAAGGTACGCCATACAAGACTTGCGTTTCTGCTTGATGCGTATGCGAACAAAAAACGGCATCGACATATTTTCCTTGAGGGATTGAATAATGAACTTCTTCTTGACCAGCGTGAATGGACAACACGACGATATCGACATTATGTTCATCGCGTAGTTCTTGACTAATACTTTTCACTATCGGTGTCGGATCAGCAAAATATAAATCCTGCATAATACGACTACTTATTGAGGTAATTTGATCTTGACCAATAACGCCGATAACACCAATTTTTAAAAAACCGCGTTCAATAATAGCAAATCTCTCCCCAATTGGCGATTTATCATTGGTGTTTGGATACTCCATGATATTCGCGCCTAAAAGTGGAAAATCAGCGATATCTTGATTATCAAAGATGTCACTAGTGCCCCAATCAAACTCATGATTGCCAATTGTCATCGCATCAAAACCGATATCATTCATAGCTTCCGTAACAACAGCACCACGATTATGGTAAGACTCATAAGAACCTTGCCACATGTCGCCAGAACTCAAAATTACGCTATTGTCCGGTGCGGCTTCCTTCTTTTCTTTTAAATATGTAGCTATACGAGATAATCCTGGCTCCCCAAAATTAGTATCAAAACTAATCGCACCGTGAAAATCATTGATTGCATAAAAGTCTACTATTTCCGTTCCTGTCGTTGGCCTTGGCTGACTTGATGTATCGGAGTTTGACGAATCACCTGATGTTGGCTGCGAA
>JAEWLX010000022.1 GCA_023457325.1 Bacillota bacterium
GGACCATGATGACCCTCATGTATGGCTCAGCCCTTTAAACGCCAAAAAAGAGATGGAAAACATCAAAAGAGCTTTAGTCGAGGTTGATGCCGCGCATTCTTCTTACTATGAAAATCGCTATCAACTATTCGCCGATAAATTTGATGAGTTAGATTTGCAATATCAGACATTGCTCTCACCAGGAGCTGGTTCTTATCTTGTTACAGGCCATGCCGCTTTTGGCTATTTAGCTAATGAGTATGATTTACTACCGCTACCTATCGCTGGACACGATAGTGAACAAGAGCCAACACAACAAGATATCGCTAATGTCATCAATATCGTAAATCAAAACAATATCCCTTATATCTATGCTGAATCGTTAACTCCGAGCGATGCCGTCTTAACGGTACTCGAAGAGACGAATGCTGAGTTAGAAATTTTATACGCAATTGAAGGACTAAGCGCAAATCAAATGATGACAAACGAAGACTATTTCAGTTTGATGAAAGATAATTTGTTCGCTTTAGCGAAAGGGTTTATTTAATATGAATGTCATCACCATCGAAAATGTTTCTTTTTCATATGAAACACACCACGTACTCGCTCGCGTAAACCTAGCCATCCCAAAAGGAGAGTTTTTAGCAATCCTTGGATCAAACGGAACAGGGAAGACAACTTTGTTAAAAATTATACTCGGCGAGTTAAAGCCAACCTCGGGGACTGTTCGTATATTTGATGAGGAGTTAAAGAATTTTAAAGACTGGACAAAAATAAGTTACCTCTCGCAAAACGCCACTTCAAATGTCGCCAGTTTCCCCACCACTGTTAAAGAACTCATCGCTTCAAACCTTCATAGTGAGTTGGGTTTATTTCGTTTCTTGAATAAAATTCAAAAAGAAAAAATTAAGAAAGCATTGGAACTCGTTGGCATGGAACGATATCATAATCGCCTCTTTTCCAAACTTTCTGGAGGGCAAATGCAAAAGGTTCTTCTGGCGAGAAGTTTGGTAAATGAGCCAGAAATCCTCATTCTTGATGAACCGACAAGTGCCCTTGATGAACAATCTTCGTCATCGCTATTTGCTCTTTTAAAATCAATTAGCAAAGAAAAAGAAACGACAATCATTATTTCAACTCATAGCCAAGAATGTTCAAAATATCATTGCGATAAGGTTTTAAACCTCGATAGCGAAATGCTGATGGAGCAAGGAAAATGAATATATTTGATTATGCTTTCATGCAAAGAGCGTTTATTGTCGGAATTGCCCTCGCGATTATCATTCCTTTAATTGGACTTATTATGGTTTTGAAACGCTCATCAATGATTGGCGATACTCTTGCTCACACTTCACTCGCTGGTGTGGCTGCCGGCTTGCTTATCGGATTTAATCCGATTGTCGGGGCCATCGTCGCCTGTATTATCGCTGTCTTTGCGATAGAAGCGATTCAAAAGAAATTACCAAAAAACCGCGATTTAGGAATGGCTGTCGTATTGACAATCGGTATTTCTGTTGCCGGGTTATTGTCTACCCATATTCCAAGTGGCATGAATTTTAACAGTTTTCTTTTTGGTAGCATCTCCCTCGTAAATCAAAATGATTTGATTCTTATTGTATCGATCGCTGCCGTTATTCTTCTTGTTTTTATGGCAATCGTCAAAGACTTGTATCTCATAACTCTTGATGAACGAATGGCTAAATTATCAGGCGTCAAAGTGTCGTTGATCAACTTCATTTTCACGCTTCTAACAGCGATAACAGTAGGTATCGCCTCAAAAACAGTGGGTGCTTTAATCGTTTCTTCTTTAATGATTTTACCAGCGGCATGCGCTATGCAATTTGAAAAAGGGTTTTTCGCAACTCTTTTCATCTCAATTGGTTTTGGTCTTCTATATACGATTGTCGGTTTAGTTGTGGCCTTTTACGCCGATCAAAGGGCTGGAGCAACCATCGTTTTAATCGGTGCTATAATATTTGTAGTTGTCGTCCTCATTAAATGGTTAATTAATAAAATCCGTCTTCGTAAGTTGGGAACAAAAAATGAATGATACAAAATGGCCAAAAGATTTAAAAAGAACACGCGTTCGTCAAGCAATACTTGATATTCTACGCCAAGCTGAAACGCCCCTTTCAGCTCTTGATATTACAAGTCAAATTCTTAAGGGCGAAACGAAGGTATGGCCTTCAACCCTTTATCGTGGACTTGAAGCCTTAGTAAAAGCCGAAATCGTCCGCAAAATCGATATTACCGAAAACCAGTCTTCCTTATATGAACTAGCGACTCATAAGCATAGTCATTACGCTATTTGTCTTGATTGCCGAAAAATGTATGCTATCAAGAATTGCCCGCTTATTAATTACGAACCGCTTATCGCTGATAAAGACTTTACGATCATTAATCACAAGATGGAAATTTATGGTTATTGTGGCGAATGTCTGAAAAAACGGATTAGCGATTCCCATAAATAAGATGTCTGAAATAGGCAGCGATAAATCGCTGCTTTTTTTCTTGTTAAAAACTAACGAATTCCATCGCTACTTTTTATAACGAAGTCTATAATATTCTCAGGTGTTTTCGAGGTGATAAGGGGCAGTAACACCATCTAGACATTTATCGCCCCATAACAATGCCAAATATACGAAAATCCAAGGCCGATGATCGAATATTTTTACAAAAACTTGAAGAGGAGTGTTTCGCGCCGCATCGGCGTTTTTCTTTATCTTCATTAAGACATAGTCTTAAAAGCCCGACTCAGGAAGTTTATATAATTGAGGTGAATGGCGTTCAAGCAGGAAGCGCAACCGTCTTTCGCTTTCGCAAGACGTGGCGTATTTACTCGATTGCCATTCTACCGTCTTACCGCCATCAATCATTAGGTCGAACCATGCTTTACCACATTATCGATCAAGCCAAGATGGCCAATGTTGAAAAAATAAGTCTTGAGGTCGATTGTCAAGACATAGCGACAATTAACTGGTATCGATCATTTGGTTTTCGCAAAATAGAAGTAATTAAGAATTACTACGCCAGCGGTGAACATGCTGACAAAATGTTACTAGTCATAAAACAGTGCCCAAAAGAAAGTCATTATTCTGCCAATGTTGTTGTCATTGATAAACCATGTGAATGGCTTAAAACGATACCAAATCTCGAAGTTGTCACCGCTGATTCGTTTCTCAACGAGGATAGTTTTCAATACGCCAAGGAACTTCGCGTCTTCAATATGTGCACGAGACTTGGCTATCAAACGATTGGCTATTATGTTTCTCTTCTTGCCTCAGCTCGTGGTTTAAGAGCAATTCCGAATGTGGCAACATTAGAAGACGCAGCCGATGAAACAATTACCAAATCACTTGGCGATGAACTCTATGATCAGATTCAAGATACATTTAAATATTCGTCAAAAAAAGAAGTTACGATGACTGTCATTTTTGGAGAGTCCAAACCTCCACGCTTTGAAAAATTAGGAAGGGCGATGGCAAGACTATTTGAAACACCACTACTCGAACTCAAATTTGTCAAGAAAACACACTGGATCTTAAGTAAAATACGCATCCTAACCCTTGATGATATCGTTGTTGATGATAAGGTTATTAGCGATGCGAAGCGCTATTTTTCGCATAATCGCTTTGCCATCTCAAAAATTAAACAGTACAAATACGATCTCGCCATTCTTGTCGACACAAAAGAACCGGCCCCACCGTCAGGAAAAACGGCACTTAATCGTTTTGTTGATGCCGCTCACAAAGTCGGCTTTTATGTCGAATTGATTACCAAAGCTGACTATTCGCGAATTCCTCAGTTCGATGCCCTTTTTATTCGCGCGACGACTAATGTCGATAATTACACCTATCAATTTTCTCGCTATGCCTATGCCGAAGGCTTAGTTGTAATCGACGATCCTTGGTCAATTTTAAGATGTGCTAACAAACTATATTTTCATGAATGTATGAAAAGTGAAAATATCAAGACGCCGAAGACATTAATCGTCAGTTCCAAAACGCCTTTGTCCAAGATTATTAACGATTTCACCTTCCCGATGGTTATTAAACGTCCGGATAGTGCCTCATCGCGCGGAGTATTTAAAGTTACTACTCTCGAGGAGTTAAAAGATAAGCTTAGAGATTTATTTCGCTTAAGTGCTCTTTTGATTGTTCAAGAGTTCATCCCCAGTTCGTTTGACTGGCGCATCGGTGTTCTTGATGGATTACCCCTTTATGCCTGTAAGTATTTTATGGCCCGTAACCACTGGCAGATTTATAACTGGAACGCTAACAAGAGTCGGGCTAGTGTCGGCCCCGTCGAAACATATTTAGTTGAAGATGCACCTTCAGAAGTTGTAAGCGTCGCTCTAAAGGCCGCCAATGCGATTGGTGATGGCTTTTATGGAGTCGATGTTAAAGAGAAAGATGGTGAGGTATTTGTTATCGAAGTAAATGATAATCCAAGTATCGACCATCACTGGGAAGATGAGATTCTTGGAGAAAAACTCTACATTCAAATTATGTCTAATATTCTCGAAAGAATTGAAAAAGCCCGGCAAGTTAGTAAAAACGGAAAAGAAAATATCGCCGCAAAAGAATGACATTTTGCAGTTTTTGCAATGAAAAATGGGGCTGTCGCGTGACAATCCCATTTTTAATAAGTTGCTATTTTTAAATTATTCCGGCAGGAATTAAGACTGCTAAAAGAATAATAACCATTCCCCATGTTGCAATCAAGAAAACACGCTGTGTCTTGACCTTAGCGTCAGGAACTAAGAAAGCCGCTAAGAAGAAGGGAATATATGTTGTGATAAAGACGGGAATAGCACCCCACCATGGATAGACCCAAATGAAGGCTGGCGTTCCCGCAAGAAAGATCTCAAAAAGAGCAAAGAAGGCCGCATTTGCAATTGCAAAAAACCAACGATTATTAATTCCTAAAATCTTCATTTTTGGATCTTCGGGAAGTAGTTTCGACATGATGATTCCCGCTAAAGAAAACATCATCGATAGCTCCCACGATACGCCAATCAAAAGGATAAAAGATGTACTCGTGTTAGAAACGGTCCATAAGGCATGACCAGCAGCTTTGCCAATAATGGCATTAACGATTTCGTAAAGCCAATGGACTCCATAAAGAGCCAAACCAGCGACGATACCACGGTAGTTTTTCTTTTTTAACTCCGATGCATAAACGAAAACAACAACCGCAAAAATAAAGATAAATGTCCAGTTGAAATTAGTTGTGTCGCGAACAAAGGCAAAGGCATTAACGGCGCTTGCGCTATTAGCGACATTGCCCCAGAAGACAAAATAAGTACTTGGTCCAGCTAGCAGGGAAAGAAGATAGATAACAAGGCAGACAATTGCGATAAAGACGGTTGGACGCCACGACTCCTTAAAAAAGTTAACCATTTTATTTTTCATCATTATTACCTCCTACAAAAGGGTTAATAGAGATTACTTATTATCGTTATTGTACTGGCTAACAATTCCTTCAACCAAATAAGAAGGAACTTCTTGATAAGAATCAAACTCGCGATTGAAGAAACCACTGCCCTGCGACAAAACCCGTAGGCGAATAGCGTAATCAAGAATTTCTGATTCCGGGACCAAAGATGTGATTTCCTGTTGATCGTGACCTTTTTCGTCAATACTTAAGACACGAGCCCGGCGCTGATTAAGGTCATTCATAATGTTGCCGGTAAATTCATTACCGACACGGACGGTGATTTTCATAATTGGTTCAAGAAGGGTTGGACCACAATTCATATAAGCTTCTTTAAAAGCGAGAATCGAAGCCATTTTAAAGGCGAGTTCGTTTGAATCAACTGGGTGATATTTGCCATCGAGTAAAACAGCTTTAATGCCAATTACCGGAAATCCCGATAAAAGGCCGTGTTCGGTCGATTCAATAAACCCTTTTTCAACGGCTGGAAAGTAATTTTTCGGAACAGCACCGCCAAAAACCGTCTCTTCGAAGACATTCTTGTCGCTACCGCTTGGTCCAAATTTCATTTCGACGACGCCATAAAAGCCGCTTCCACCCGATTGCTTAATATATCTTCCCGGTGCGGTTGCTTCTTTTTTAACGGTTTCGCGATAGGCAATTTTGGGAGCTGTGACATCAACTTGAATATTAAAGATGTTTTTGACACGTTCCAAAATGTAATTTAGGTGTGAATCGCTAAGACCGCCAATGAGCAATTGTTTAGTCTCGTTGCGGCGGGAAACATCAAGACAAGGATCTTCGATTTGTATTTTCGTTAAGGAACCAAAAAGCTTCTCGTCATCTTTGCTTACTTTCGCTGAAATAGCCCGATAATAAACGCTGGTCGGATATTTAGCGCGTGGATAAGTGATGGGATTAGCTTTATCACAAAGCGTATAGCCAGTAACGACGTTGTCAAGTTTTGATAATCCGACGATGTCGCCAGCTGCTACCGATGTAATCGGAGTCTGCTTGTTTCCTAATAAGGAAAACATCTGCGAGACTTTCATTGTCTGCTGTGTATTGGGGCACAAAACAGTATCGCCTAGATTTAAAACGCCTGATGCGACTTTAATAACATTAATCGCCCCTTTATATTGATCAAAGAAAGTTTTAAAAACATAGGCGCTGAAAGGTTCGCTTGGAAGTGTCTTACGAATCAGTTCTTTATTATCTTTATCTACACCAGCGTATGGTTTTAGCTCGGCTGGATTGGGAAGATATTCAATTAACATTTCTAACATTGTGCTGATGCCAATATCTTTTTTGGCGCTGCCAACTAGAACAGGTGTCAGTTCACCACTTATAACCGCGGAATGGAGACCGCGATGAATTTCTTCCATCGTCAGCGTTTCACCACCAAAGAATTTTTCAAGAAGGGCCTCATCAGTCAAGGCTACCTGTTCAGCAATAATATTATGAAGTGAAAGAATCTTTTCTTTTTTGTCATCATAGATGACATCATCAATTGTTTCTTTTCCGTCATACTTTCTGGCCTTTAAAGTTACGACATTAATAAAACCGTCAAAGGCTTCTTGGTGGCCGATTGGATAAACAAACGAGACGGCTTTCTTGCCAAGTTTCTGATTTATTTCTTCAAGTAAGGAGTCAAAATCAATCATCTCCTTATCCATCTTGTTAACATAGATTAGAGTTGGAACGCCATGCTTTTTAAGCAAGTTATAGTGTTTAATTGTGCCAACCTCAATGCGCTTGGTGGCGTCAATTACTAAAACGGCACCTTTGACCATATCTAAAACACCGATGATATCAAAGACAAAGTCATCGTTACCTGGAGCATCAAGCAAATTAAGACGATGGCCATTATAGTCAAGTGATAAAACGGAGAGATTACATGAACTAAGGCGTACTTTCTCTTCATCGGTGTAATCGCTAATTGTATTTTTATTTTCAATTGCTCCTTTAGGAGATTTTAAAATAATGCTTGCTAGGGATTCGACTAAAGTCGTTTTGCCACTTCCCTGGTGGCCTAAAAAGAGGATATTGCGAATTTTTTCCGTTTCCATAGAAACTCCTTTCTAATATATTATGAGCCCTTTTCTTCAAGGGCGTTTAGTGTCTCAAGGGCTTTGGCAAAGACGACATCGCGGTCACAACCGGATACGTCAATATAATTGCGCGTTAGTACTGATTCTTCATTGCGCCATCTGCTTACGTATTCTTCAAATTCTTTTACGTCACGGAGAGGATGAGTCAAATGCACGGGGTGGCGATTTTTATACATTTCGCGATAAAGGAAGCGATCATATAAGACTTCAATATCGCCCGTTAAATAAAGAAGGACAACCTTACTGTTATTAAACTCGCATAATTGTTTGACCTTTTCTAGTTCATCCTTGTGGAAATTAGCTTCGAGTATGACGCTTTCTCCGACGGCGGTTACCCGCTCCAAGATGTGAAGTAGAAGATCAATCGACGAGTTAGATAACTTCTTGTTGTCTTCCCGATTGGAATACTCGATTTCTTCACCGAGAATTTCCTTGATGTGTTCTTTACTAAAGTAAGGCACCTTCAGGTGTGCTGAAAGTTTTCTGGCAAGATTTGACTTTCCGGCAGCCAAATCGCCAGCGACAATTAGGATTTTGGACATATTATCTCCTTATGCATTATACATATATATTATAATGTTTGACGCTTTGTAATCAACAAAGAAAAGTTTGCAAAACGCCTTCTATAATTGCGTGTTATATATAAATATAAATACTAAAGATGAAACCAATAACGACGAATATCTATTCCGTATTTTTCACAATACACTTGGTTTTCAAAAAGACCGCCATTTGCGATAATCGTGCGGATTGAGCCGACATTGTCGAAGTCAGTGGTCACCAAAACATTCGATAAGCCAATTTCTTTACATTGTTTAAGCGCGAGTCTGAGTGCGAGTTTCGCATATCCTTTTTTTCTTTCTTTAGGGCGCACTGAATAACCAATATTGCCACCACATTCAAAAAGAAAATCGGTTAGCATATGGCGAATTTCAACCGTGGCTACAACCTTGTCATCTTTTTCGCGAACAAGTAAATATTGACTCGTTTTGACAAGTTGCTTCTGATAGTCGATCGTGTCAAGGTCTTCGACACGCTGCAAATAACTCTCCCATTCATCGTAATTATCAAAGTTTTCGATGGAACGAACACCATTTAAAGGATTGTTAGCGGCAATCATTTCCCTCTTATAAGCAAAAATATCATCTGCGTACTTTTTATTTGGTTTTATAAATTTAATCATTGTTTACTGTTTAATAATATTAAAAACGGGCGTCACAAACAAGAATTGTTTCTTGTCCAGTCATCTTAAATCCTTGATTGGCTAATCGCCTTCAAAATTTTACACTCAGTAAGCTTTTAGTAATACTAAATCTATTATCGCCGAATAAAATACCATAGAATCATCGCTAATTGAGCAGGAGCTCCTAAAATAAAAATGAGCCAGAAATTTTGATTACTTATCATAAGAAGATATAAATAGACATTGGTCAGTACTGTCCAAACAAAAACAGACCATATAATTAAATTGAGAAGTTTAGTTCCCCATAAACGATTGAAATAATAAGCGAGCAGACAACTAATTGGAAAGGCACTTATAAAAATTAACCAGGCATGTCGAGCGTTATCCCCGAGAGAATCTTTAAACATCTCGACATAAATAAAACTTATAATTGCAAAAAGCCAAACAATCGAAATTGAAAACAAGGCAATAAAGATGCGTTTAAGGACGATACCGCTTTCGCTTTTTTCGTCTTTAGATGAAAAACGTTCATCGATCAAATTAGCGACCGTAACGCCATAAAAATCAGCCACAATCTCAAGCGTTTCAATCGTCGGCGTTACTTCCGCTCTTTCCCAGCGGCTAATCGCGTTGTCGGAATAATTTATTTTGATGGCCAATTCTTGTTGGGTCAGATTATTTTTACGGCGAAGGTAAACTAAATTACTAGCAATCGCATCACGATACTTGTTCATAACATTTCTCTTTTCATTAGCAAAAAGTTAACAAAAATACGATAAATTGTCAATTTCCCTTTTGCTGGGAATGAGGCTCCCTAACAAAGGAAGGACTATTTTCGCATTTCCAATTGCATGTTAATGGTCATTTCTTAAAATATGTGAAGGTCAATATGAAAAAGATAGAAATCTATTATTTCTCGCTCGACGAAAAAGATGAATTCGTTAAGCCCCCCAAGAAGATAAAGCGAATCAATGGCGATTACGTTTATATCCATAACAATTTATTTGTTAAACTTTTGTCCTTCGTTGCTTACTGGATGATAGCCATGCCAATCGCCTTCATCTATGCGCGCTTAATTAGAAGGATTCGATTCGTCAATCGCTCTGCATTAAAGGCTTATCGGCGAACAGGCTTTTTTGCTTACGCCAATCACACTCATTCTTTTAGCGATGCTTTTACCCCAAGTCTTCTTTTATCGCCAAAAAGAAACTTCACAATCGTTAATGCCGCAAACGTATCTTTGCCCATTCTTGGTGAAGCGACAAAGATATTAGGAGCCCTGCCGCTTCCTGATGATATGTCTTCAAGTAAGAACTTCCTTAAAGCAGTTGAGACCGTTATTAATCGTGGTCATTGCGTCTTAATATATCCCGAAGCCCATATTTGGCCTTTTTATACAAGGATTAGAAACTTTGATGACAAGAGTTTTGTTTATCCCGCTCGCTTTGAAACTCCAGTTTTTGCCATTACAACCACCTATCAAAGGACTAAACGAGGATATCGAACGATTATTTATGTCGATGGACCATTTGAGGCTCCTCCTCATCTTGATCGTAAAGCAAAACAGCTTTATCTTCACAAAAGCGTTATTTCAGCAATGAAAAAGAGAGCTGAACTTTCAAATTATGAAAAACATTTATATGTTTTAAAGGAGGAATTATGAACATTGTCTACGCCGGAAACTACAAAGTTTTCGATGGCCTTTTAATTAGTCTTCTGTCCTTAGTTGAAGTTAACCATGAAGCAATCGATGTTTATGTTTTGACAATGGATCTTACGGAATTAAGCGATGATTATGTTTCTATTTCGCAAAGAGATCTAGACATCATCGAAAAAGAATTAAAAAAAGTAAATTCCAATAGTCGCATAATTAGAATTGATGTTCGCAGTATTTTCGATAAAGCTCTCGCCTATTCAAAAAACTTAGTTAATCGCTATACGCCGTACGCTCTTCTTAGATTACTGCTTGATGAGATTGAAATCATACCTGACAAAGTTCTTTATCTTGATACCGACACAGTCATCAACAAAAGAATTAATGAACTATATAGTACCGATATTTCAAATTATGAATTCGCGGGCGTAAAAGACCGCTATGGCAGTTTCTTTTTTAACCCATGGTATTGCAATACGGGTGTTTTGCTTTTAAACATGAAAAAAATCCGCGAAACGGGACTTTTTAAAAAAGTCGTTTCTTTGCTTAATGCCAAAAAAGTATTTTTAAGCGATCAGACTGGTCTTAACAAAATGGCAAAAAGAAAAAAGATTATCGCCCGAAAATTCAACGAACAAAAAAATGTCAAACCTGAGACAGTTATTCGCCACTTCAGCATGCAGTTTCGTCTTTTGCCTAAATTCCATTTTATCAATGTCAAGCCGTGGAATATCGATGATGTTCATAACATCTACAATTGCCACGACTTTGATCATATCCTCAGTAAATATTTAGAAATCAAAAAAAGTAAAGGAGAATTATCTAAATGAAAACTAAGCAAATTCCTATTTTCTTCGCCTGTGATGGTAATTACATTCCCTTTTTGGGCGTCGCTTTATCATCTCTTAAAAGGAACGCCAGTAGGGAGTATTCGTATCGTATCATCGTTCTTAACGAAGGTTTAAAAAGAGAAAACACTGCAAGAATTAATCGTTTAGCCGAACAATGGTTTACGATTGAATACTTCAACATTGCTCCGACAATTAACAAGCTTCGTGAAGCCTTGTCACTACGTCTTCGTGATTATTATAGCGTTGCTATTTACTATCGGATGTTTATTCCGACTTTATTTCCCAATCTCGATAAAGCAATTTATTTAGATGGCGATATCGTCGTTCTTGGCGATATTTCACAATTTTATAACACAAACATCGAGGGCAAACTCGTCGCGGCCATCAATGACCGCCTCGTTCTTGATACACCAGAATTCGTGCGCTATGTCGAAGATGGTGTGGGCATCAAAGCTGAACAATATTTTAATTCCGGTGTCCTTGTCATGAATTTAAAAGAATTTCGGACACAAGAGATCGAAAAGAGGTTTATCTATTTGCTTCTTAAATATAACTTCGATAGCGTTTGCCCCGATCAAGACTATTTAAATGTTCTGTGCCGTGATTCGAAGGTCATGTTGCCTATTTGCTGGAACAAAATGCCCCTGCCTGATAATACTTTTGATGAATCTAGCGTCAAGATTTGTCACTACAATTCCTTTGAAAAGCCCTGGCGCCATGATGGCGTTCTCTTTGGCGATATCTTTTGGAAAGAAGCGAGTTTAACCGAATTCCATGATGAACTAAAAGCGATGAAAGATCGTTTTTCAAAACAAGACAAAGAAGACGAAAATAAAGCCATTCAAAGTTTGGTATATAACGCCGTGCGAATCTCTAAGCAAGAAAAGGTAACCTTTAAAAAAGTCTTGGGTTTATAAGTATGCTGACGCCTGAAGTTAAAAACAACATTATTGACTCCCTTAAAAAGGGAGAATTGAATAACAAAGTGATGATTGGTGATCATGTTGTTACTTCTTTTGAGCGGTCGCACTACATTATTCCCTACGATAATACAAAGCGGAAAATAACTAGTAAGCTCAAGAGAGCAATCGCAACCTCAATCGTCAATAGTATTACCAAGAAGATAAATAAAACGACCGAGATCGAAGGCTTAGAAAACTTGCATGGCTATGACGGAGCGGCCATCATCACCGCGAATCACTTCTCGCCCCTTGACTCAACAATTGTCCGCTATTTCGCGAATCGGATTGGTAAAAAGCGCAAATTAACAATCGTTGTCGCCGAATCTAACATCTTCATGCCCGGCACGCTCGGTTGGCTCTTAAAAAGCGTCAATACAATGCCATACACGCATAATTTGTCTTATCTTGAGAATAACTTCAACCCTTCATTAGAAAAGCGTCTGAAACAAAAGCATTTAGTTTTGTTTTATCCAGAACAGGAAATGTGGCCAGGATATATCAAACCGCGCAATCTCAAGCCCGGGGCCTATCACTACGCCTGCAAATATAACGTTCCTATTATCTCGACTTTTATTACCATGAAAGTTATCGAAGATACTATTAAGTATACGATTCATGTGATGCCGCTAATTTATCCTGATCCCGATATGACATTTAGGGAAAATAAAGAAAAGATGATGCAGTTAGACTATTCTTATAAGAAAGCATGCTATGAACGCGTCTATAATCGAAAACTAACTTATGATTTCAGTGAATCTGATTTAGTATTCTAGTCATTTTTTTGGTGACGATAGGCGGCTATTTGTTCGACATCTTTGTCACCCCGCCCTGATAAATTGACAACAATAATTTTATCTTGACTAAGTGTAGGAGCCAGTTTGATGGCTTGGGCAAGGGCGTGCGAAGACTCAATGGCAGGAATAATACCTTCGCACTTGCTGAGAAACTCAAAAGCATTCACTGCTTCTTCATCGGTCGCGCTTTGATAGACAACGCGATTAATCGCGTGTAAATAAGCGTGCTCTGGTCCTACACCTGGATAATCAAGCCCGGCCGAAATGGAGTAAACCGGCGAAATATCGCCATTTTCTTCTATCAAACAAAGAGTGTTCATACCGTGAATCACCCCTTCTTTACCTTTGGTAATTGTCGCGGCATGTTGTTTGGTGTCAACACCTTTTCCGGCTGCTTCGACACCAATTAAGTTTACGCTCTCATCATTAATAAATTCGTAAAAAGCACCAATGGCGTTTGAACCACCGCCAACACAGGCAATAATGTAATCCGGTAAACACTTTTCTTTTTCAAATAATTGACCTTTGATTTCTTCTCCGATAACTTTTTGAAAATCGCGAACCATCATTGGGTAAGGATGTGGTCCAACGGCCGAGCCGATTAAATAGAAAGCTCTGTCTAATTCTTTGCTCCATGCCATCAAAGCCTGATCCACTGCTTCTTTTAGAGTTTTTAGACCATCCTCAACGATTATTACCCGTGCTCCCAATAATTTCATACGATAGACATTCATGCTTTGTCGTAAAGCATCAACACGCCCCATGTATATGTCGCATTCAAAACCAAATAAGGCAGCAACTGTCGCTGTTGCGACACCATGTTGTCCGGCACCAGTCTCAGCGATTAGTTTTTGCTTACCCATTCGTTTAGCCAACAAAGCTTGGCCGATGACGTTATTAATTTTGTGAGCTCCCGTATGGTTGAGATCCTCGCGTTTTAAATATATTTTTGCTCCGCCGAGTTTCTTGCTCATATTTTCCGCAAAATAAAGAAGGGAAGGTCGATTAGCGTATTCCTTTAAGTAAAAATTAAATTCTTTAATAAAGTCATGGTCATTCTTATATTTAGCGTAAGCAGTTTCTACTTCCTTAACCGCTTTTAAAACGTCTCCACCAACCATTTGTCCACCAAATTTGCCAAATTCCATCATTGATTCCTCTTTTCCTTTTCGAAATTGGTGAGGTATAAAAAAACACCTCGCAACATCGGGACGAGATGTTCGTGGTGCCACCCGAATTCAAGAAACGATTGTTTCTCCTTAATCGATACTCCATCACAAGGGATGTTTATATCGTTGTCTTTTAACGGAGACATCCGGCTCAGGTTACTAATTTTTCGCCCTGCTTCTCAAAAGACCATTCACTCAGTTTGTTTGCGCCTATCTTTCACCACCATAGGCTCGCTATTGAAAACTTATCGAGTTACTATTCTTCATCAATGAATTTACTTAACTTTACTACAAATACGAATTCTGTCAAGAGACATTTGCGACATCGTAAAATGGTTTTATGTTATAATTTCTAATGCTTTGGAGGTATGTTATGAATTTGCCATTACAAATTATCATCACAGTTGCGATTGTCGCTCTTGTTATCACCCTTTTTGTCTTAGAACGAATATTTATAAAAAGACGAGAAGAAACGATCAAAAAGTGGATCCTCGTTTTAATGTTTCTAGGCTCATTAGTCGTTTTCCTTGTTGGTGCTTTTGGCATCGTGGCCATATGGAATTACGACATCATGCCTGTCCTTACACAATTTTGGAATGATATTGTCACTTTCTTTGCAACTTCAGTGCCAGCACTAATTGGTACGACAATTGTCGTTTTTGTTTGGATGCTCATTTTACGGATTACCAAAATCACCTTAAAACGCATCGGCGATAAACCAGGACCACTCCAAAAAAGACGCAAAACCCTATCAAAAGTCATTTTTAGTATTGTTAATTACTCGCTTGTCATCATCGGCATCATTGTCATTCTTGCTATTTGGGGCGTTAATGTTCTTCCGGCCCTCGCTGGACTTGGCATTGTCGGTTTGGTCATTGGTTTGGGAGCCCAAAAATTTATTCAGGACTTAATTGCTGGTTTCTTCATTATTTTTGAACACCATTATGATGTTGGCGATGTTATCGAGGTCGCTGGTTTTAAGGGCACCGTCACTGATATTGGTCTTAAAACAACACGGCTTAGAAATTGGCGCGGAGATATTAAGGTTTTAAATAATGGTGACGTCAACACCTTCATTAATTATTCAAAGAATCCTTCTGTCGCGGTCGTCTTATTTAGTATCGCTTACAAGGAAGATATCGACAAAACGATATCGGCCTTGAATGAAGCTTTTCCAGCTTTTCGCGCACAGCATAAAGAAACTCTATTAGAAGATCCAACGGTTTCAGGCGTAATGAATCTAAGCGCCGTTGGTGTCGATCTTCGCATTACGGTCAAAACACTTAATGAGCAGCATTATAGTATCGAAAGAGAATTGCGTAAACTTGTTAAAGAAACGCTTGAAGCCCACAATATCGAGATTCCTCTTCCTCAAGTTGTCGTTCATCAGCCAAAAGAATAATCTATTTCTAGACAAAAGCCTCGTTTCGAGCGAGGCTTTTTTAATGCTTTTATCGTTTAATTAGATGAATATTTAATGATGTTTGCGCCTTCTTCCTTCTTTATCAGCAGCTAATATTATTTCTTTAACAAGTTCGGGTGTCATCTTTCTAACTTCGTGATAAATTGACTCGCCTTGGCGGCATGTGCGATTTGCCACCATTTCCAGCTCTTCATCAGTAATCTTTTCAAGACCGATGTCGGCTAAGGTTGTCGGTAAACCGACACTCTCACAAAAACTATATACTTCATCAATTAGCAACTTTGTTTCTTTGTGTAAGAACAATAAAGATAAAACGCCAAACGCTACTTTTTCGCCATGATAAAAGCGATGGGTTTGGGGAAGAGTTGTAAGGCCGTTATGAATAGCGTGAGCTGTCGCAATCCCACCGCTTTCAAAACCGAGCCCACTTAATAAAGTATTGGCCTCGATAACCTTTTCTAAAGCTGGGGTTACTTTTTTCTTGTTACATGCCTTTAGGGCATCAAGTCCGTTTTTTAGAAGCGTTTCATAACATAGTCTTGAAAGAGCAAAAGCGGTTAATGATCCGTATCCGTCAGCCTCGTTTTTCGATTGGCTAAGACGACATTGTTCAGCTTCAAACCAAGTGGC
>JAEWLX010000023.1 GCA_023457325.1 Bacillota bacterium
AGAACTAGAAGGCTCCGGCGGTGGACGACCAGAGATGGCGCAAGGCCAAGGTCGGTCACTCGCTAACTTACAAAAAGCCTTTGATGATGTTAAAGAAAGCCTAAAATGAAAAAAATCATCGCCTTAGATCTCGGCACGAAAACTTTAGGTATCGCCATTACTGATGCTTTGCACATTGCGGCGCATGGCTATGAGAATTTCCTATTTGAAGAAGGCAATTATAAAAAAGCTCGTCAACATGTCTTAGATATCTTAGATAAAGAGGATGTTGATGAACTTGCCATCGGTCTTCCGCTTCACATGTCGGGCCAACCTTCAAAGCGTTCGGAATCAACTTTGCGCTTTCGCGATGATTTGCTAAGTGAAAGACCTGATCTAAAGATTACGATGGTCGATGAACGAATGACATCGGTCATCGCCAATAAACGTTTGCTCGAAGCGGATTTATCGCGCAGTAAAAGGAAAGCTGTCATTGATAAAATGTCGGCCGTCGTTATATTGGAATCATACTTAGAAATGAGGAACAACCTATGGTTGAACAAGACAAAAAAATCGTAATTCAAGATGAAGATGGCAAACGTTATGAACGGGAAATCCTTTTCACTTATGAAAGCAAGGATAGCAAGCGAAAATATGTTTTCTTTTTTGATCCCAAAGAAGAGGATGGCGAAGTCCAGGTTTTACGATATCTTGACGACGGCACCCTCGAAGAAGTCGAAAGCGACGAAGAATACGAAGAATTAGAAGAAGTTTTTAATTCGTATAGCGACGACGAAGAAGCGAAATAGTTTGTAATTTTTCTTTCATTCTATTTATATAGAAAAGCGAGTAAAATTTCTTGTGGCAATATCATA
This sequence comes from Bacillota bacterium, assembly GCA_023457325.1. GTDB lineage: Bacteria > Bacillota_I > Bacilli_A > RFN20 > CAG-826 > UBA1424. The sequence goes on from JAEWLX010000023.1 coordinate 855, forward strand.
GTGATGTTGCTATAATCTTATTCGCTCATTAAAGAGGTGATACTAATGGTAGACAACAAAGTAATTCTAACAAAAGATGGCGTTAAGAAACTCAAAGAGGAACTTCGTCATTTAATCGATGTCGAGCGTCCCGAAGTTATTGAACAACTAACTTTTGCCCGTTCACAAGGCGACTTAAGTGAAAACGCCGATTATGATGCCGCTCGTAGCCGTCAAGCGGAAGTTGAAGGCCGCATCAAACAAATCGAAGATATTTTGGCGACAGCTAAAATCATCGATGACAAACCGAAAAACTCAAAATGCGTGACTATCGGCTCGAAAGTAGCGATTCGCGATCTTGGTTTAAATAAGGAAAACACTTATACGATTGTCGGTACTGTCGAAGCTAATCCGTTTGCAGGTAAAATTTCGAATGATTCTCTTCTGGGAAGTGCTTTAATCGGCAAACAAGTCGGAGACTTGGTTACTGTTAAAACCGCCAATCCTTACGAAGTCGAAATTCTTCGCATCGAGCACGCTTAAGTAAACATAAACTTAAAAAGTTGCGGAAGGAAATCTTCCGCTTTTTTCTTATTTTTCATTTGTGACAAGGTCACTCCTTATAAATCGATAGGAGGAGTGTTATGATCAAACTAATTATCGGCGTTATCGTCGCAGCCATCATCTTAATTGTCATCTTACAAAACATCGATCCTGATGTTGGAGGGGGAGTAAATAATACTTCAAATGTCTACGAAATGCTTACTGTTTCCATCTCAGGAGAAATCGTTAAGCCGGGAACGTATATTGTCGATCTTGATAGTTCATTATCGACTTTAGTCGAAGCAGCATCAGGACTTACCAGTAATGCTGATGAATTAGCCTTTGATTTAAGTTACATGCTTGAAAACAACCAATCGTTTTATATTGCCCCTAAATACGATATGAGCGATGTCTGTGCCATTGAACCTATCAACAAAGTAAACATTAATTCTGACAACAAAGAGACACTGATGAGTGTCAATGGTTTTGGATCAGCCATATCAGATGCCGTTATCGCTTATCGCTCTGACCACACATTTCAACGCATCGAGGACATTAAAAATGTATCGGGTATTGGTAATGCGACTTTTGAAAAAATCAAAAACTATATCACAATTCGCTCGACATGATTGCCTTTTTGCTTTTAGCAACCATTGTCATTGGCCTATGGCTGATGAGAATGCCTGGCTACATCGCAGTTATAGTTGTTATTGCTCTTCTATGTTACAGTCTTTATCGATTTAAAAAGAAGGGGGCTATAATCTTTGCCTTCTTTCTTTTGTGCGGTGTATCTTTATCCTTTCTTGAAAAAGTAGAAGCCGCGGAAAAAAGCATTTATCAAGGATTTGTAATTTCGAGCAAGGATAATTACTTTTTACTAAAAAGCGGACTCCATAAATATTATGTCTATGAAAAGGATTCTCAACGCGAATTAGGCGATTTTTTACAAATTAAAGGGCAACTTAGAAAAAACTCTTTTACCAACTACGAAAGTAAGTTTGATTTTAATGAGTACTTGCAAAATAAGGGTGTCTTCTATGAATTAAGAAATCCTATTATCGAAGTAAAATTTCAAAATCCGCTTCGCATCAATAAAGATAAAGATCGCTTTTTAGATAAGTTTGATGAAGAAACGAGCTCTTTAATCGATGCCTTGCTCTTTTCACGGAAAAATTACGATGATGAGACGCTAAAAGTCGCCTCCAGCATGAATGTTGTTTTTCTTTTTTCGATGTGTGGTGTTTATCTTCGCCTGCTCATGAACGCTCTTGAATACATATTGAAGTTGAAGTTATCTGATAAAATCGCTCGCTTATTATCGATTGTTATATTGTTGCCTCTTTATATTGTTAACTTAGAAAAAGTGGCCGTTCATCGCATTTTTATCGGTTCATCGCTTCGCATGATCAACGACTATCGTCTCGTCAAAAAGATAACATATGCTACCTTGATGGGACTATTAGGCGGACTGTTTATCATCTATGATTTCTACCTTGTTTATCAAATGGGATTTTTACTAGGTTTCGGCCTATCGTTTCTCATCATGTTTTTACGACATGGGCTAAACTCATTTCCAAGGAAGATGAGAAAAGTAGCGATGGGTCTCGCCCTTTTTATTTTCCTGATTCCAATTCATATCACGCTTACTTCAGAATTGCATTTCTTTCAAATTGTTTATCAATATCTGATACTGCCTGTTAATACGATCTTTTTCCTTCTTTCAATTATTGCTTTTTATGGCGTTCCTTTAGTCCCTCTTTTAAACTTTGCTGGGCAAACGCTTCATGATTTCTATCTTCTTTTGTCCGAGTGGGATTTTGTCATCATTTGCGGTGAACCACATATTTTATTTATTGTCGTCTATTATCTTCTCTTTTTCCGAATACCGTATCTTTTGGAATCCAAGCGATTAAAAAGGGTCAAAAAAGAGGGTCTTGTTCTCGTTTTTTCTTTGTTGATTAGCGCTTTGCCAATTCGCAACTCCTTTTTAAGCGCGATTCACTTTATCAATGTTGGGCAAGGCGACGCTATTTTGATACAACTACGAAAGAAAAATATCTTGGTCGATACAGGAGGAAACATCAGTTTTGATATGGCTAGTGAAGTATTAATTCCGTTTTTTAAAAAGCAAAGAGTTTATAAGATTGATTTTTTAATTATAACGCATGATGATTTTGATCATTGTGGTGCTCTTCCATCGCTTGTCGAAAACTACCAGGTCTCGACCATCATCACGGGTAAAAGCGCCTTTCCTTTACTAGTTGATGACATAGTCATAAATAATCTTAATCTCGTGACTTATAGCGACCCTAATGATAATTCTTTGGTTCTTCATTTCTCTCTACTTAAGAAAAGTTGGCTTTTGATGGGTGATGCCTCGATTGTTGTCGAAAAGGATATAATTACTCGTTATTCCACACTCAATGTCGATTATTTAAAAGTCGGCCATCATGGCTCAAAGACATCTACTTGCGAAGCTTTTATTAGTCAAATCACTCCCGAGGAGGCAATTATCTCGGTGGGAAGGAATAATTATTGTGGTCATCCTCATGACGATGTCATGTCTTTATTAGATAAATATGAAGTTACGACGAGACGAACCGATTATGAGGGAACGATTTCTTACTATCAGCCTCTTTTTTGATATATAATCAAATAGTAATGATTTATCTTATTGCTGGTTCGCAAACACCAATCTTAAAAAAGAATCTTGCTCGTTTGCTCGATGAACGATTAGGCACGATCGATGATTTTAATTTATCACGGCTTGATGGCCGTGAGATTTTAGCTCAAGACATCGCCTTCGAAGCTAGCATGCTACCGCTTGGAACGGCAAGAAAAGCGGTGGTTATCGAGTCTCCCTACTTCTTATTAAAAGAGAAGAGCAAAGTGAAAATCGACAAAGAGCAAGATTATCAAGCATTGCTTGACCTCATTGCTTCTCCAAACGAAGAAGTGGATTTAATCTTTTTATCCGATAGTTTAGCACTTGATGAAAAAAGCGAAGTCTTAAAGGCGATTCGTCAACACGGAAACGTCACAATAATTCCTGATCTTGATCAAACAAAATGGTTTGATTATGGAAGGGCTTATTTTAAGAATAATAATGCTTCAATTGATAACGATGCTTTAAAAGAGTTGATTGAACGTGTTAATGGTGATTTAAATGCCTTTATTAATGAAGCTAATAAACTTATCTTATATAAGAATCACATTAATCTAATCGATGTGACTTTAATGATTGCCAAACCATTAGAAAATAATATTTTTGCTTTAACAAAGGCTCTCTTTCGCGGTGATAAGGCTTCGGCCCTTGATATCTTTGCCGACTTAAAAACGAATAATGTTGAACCGATTACTTTAGTGTCGATGCTCGCTAATCAGTTTCGCCTCATGAGTCAAATTCGTTACCTCGATCAACGCGGGCTTTCTCAAGCAAGTATCGCAAAAGAATTAAATCTTCCTGATTTTCGAATCAGAATGGCCCTTCAAGATTCAAGAAAACTATCTCGCATGGCAATTATCAACAATCTTGATACTTTGTATCAACTTGATTTGAACATAAAAAGCGGCCTTATTGACCGCTATTATGCTTTTGAACTTTTTATACTAAATTTTGCTTAAGCTTTTAATGTATTCATCAACGATTGAATGTGACTTTTTTGACGTGATGCTGCGTTTTTGTGCATGACATTTTTCGACACGGCTTTGTCAATTAAAGACACGGCTTTGGCAAGCTCAACTTTGGCGTTAGCAGCGTCATTTGCTTCGACGGCTAATTTAAACTTTTTAACTTGTGTTCTTACTTTGCTGCGGAAAGCTTGATTGCGAACACGGCTTTTCTCGTTTGTGCCAATGCGTTTAATTTGCGATTTAATTTGTGCCATTTCTATTACCTCTTAACCTTTAAAACTATATCAAATACTGATGGCAATGACAATATAAATATTGTTATTTGCTCTTACGGCCGCGATAGGTCAAAACCATCTCGGCAAAATCGTTCACACAGACGAGTAAGCCATACTTTTCTTCAGCCACTTTTATGCCAAAACATTCTTCAACTTCGCCAACGAGTTGAATGTAACTCATCGAGTCACCGCCAAGTTCGTTAACCCAGTGTTCGGAATCGCCAACTTTGAAAGTCGGAAGGAGCAACACTTTTGAAAAGATCTCGCGAACTGATTTGACAACTGGCTCAACAACGCTTGCTTCAAAACCTTCGAAAGTTTTAACCGTTTTCCGCTCGTTCATATCTAAAAATGATTCAGGTTTGTGTTTGAGCAAATCTTTTACTTGGAAACGACGTACTTTTAAGTTGTTGGAAATCGGAAGTTTATCTTTGATAACGTAGACATCTTGAACACGCTTTTCGTTAGCAAGACCAATGTTGATTTCTTGTACTTTATCCTTTAAGGTAGCAAATTCTTCGGTTGATATTTCGTTATCAACTTCAAAAACTAAGGTGATTGTCTCATCGCTTGCTTTGCCTTTTCTAACGCCAAGAACACATGTGTTAGTAACATGAGGAATTGATTTAAAGTACGACTCAATTTCATCAGGATAAATATTTTCGCCGTTAGCGTTAATAATGATGTCTTTAATCCGTCCCTTTATATAGTAATTGCCGCTTCCATCGCGGAAAACAATGTCGCCGCTTCGTAAGAAGCCGTCTTCAAGTTCAGGTTTTCTTTCGACCCCGCCGATAATTTCTCGGACATGGGTAATGTTCGACTTAATCAAAAGCTCCCCGAGATTAACGCCGCTTGCCTTTTCATCGGTTGGATCAATCTTATAGGTAATGCCTTCAAGGGGTCGGCCGATTGAAGCTTTGAGACGATTCTCGACTTTGGGCGATAATTCAACACTAGTAATACCTACTTCGGTCATACCATAACCATTATAAAGAGGATAGCCAATCCCATTAATGATGTTCATCGTCTTTTCAGAGATGTAGCCACCTCCGGAAATGCAGTAGCGAACTTTGGTGCCAAAGACATTCTTTTGGACCGCAGACGAAGCTAGTGGCGTTGCCGCTAATCCGGCTTCGAAAGCTGATATTTTGTGGGTATTATAAGCGATCATACGATCGAGGAGAGCAGCCTTTTTGGGACCTTCGAGAGCGACTTTACGAACGATGTTTTGGGCGAGTGAATCCCAAAATAAGGGCACGCAATAAATGTGGGTAGCGCTTAAGCGCTGAGCAGTTGTCAGGACTTCATTTGGGGCAAGACTTTTAATAAAAAGAATGTTTTTACCAAAGAATGTATACCAAAGGAAAACGGCGACAAAACCAAAGATATGATGAAAGGGGACTAAAGCCATGATATTAATCGTGCCGGGATACATAATGTCGCGTGTCGTTTCGGGCATACCATAAGCTGCATAAATTTGATGACACATATTATTACCGTTAAAAACCATCATCTTAGCTTCACCGGTTGTTCCACTTGAGCAGAAAATGACTTCGTTCGCCCATGTTTCAGCGAATTTATAATTGGGTTCGTTATCTTCGATTTGGTTGGTGGTAAAGCGAGGGACGCTATATTCATTAATCTCATCGCATATAATCGCCTTAGCATGTGATTGTTTAAGCAACAGTTCGGTGTTGTCTTTAGGAAGACGAGCATCGATGAGCAAAACACGATAGCCGCAACTTAAAATAGCCCAGAACATGTGAATCCACGTCGGTGAATTTTTCATTTTCAAAGCTACTGTTTCTTTTTTAGTTATGCCGTTTAATACTTTATCGAGTTTAGACGCTAACTTGAAAGTTATCGTTCGATATTGTTCGTAATTGTATTTGACGATTTTATTTTTATCGTCGATATAGGAAATGGCGGTGTCGTTTCGATGGTTCTCAATCGACATTAAAAAAATATCTTGCATCGTGCGCGAGGTCTTTAATAAATCCTCGACCGAGGCAAAATATCGTTTTATTTTGCTATAGTCAGAATACATTGGTTGTGCTCCTTTCGCATGCAACACAATACATTTTAAGACTTTTTAAAATTAAAGTATATTACTTTATGATTTTGACACCTGGTGGAACATCGGCACGAACGACAGCGTTCACGCCAATCTTGGCGTTATCCCCGACTGTTATATTACCTAATATTTTGGCACCCGCACCGATCACAACGTTATTGCCGATGGTCGGATGGCGTTTGACTTTTTTTGAAGAAACACCACCGAGGGTAACTTGGTGATAAAGTGTTACATTGTCACCAATAATTGTTGTTTCACCGATAACGACGCCTGCGCCATGGTCGATAAAAAAGTTACGACCAATTTCCGCAGCGGGGTGAATTTCAATCCCGGTTCGTCTTTTAGCACAAGCCATAATCCATTCGCCCATGAATTTCCATTTGAGTTTGACCCAAAACCAATGGGCGATGCGAAAATGGCGCATGGCGATAACTGAAGGGTAAAGAAAAAAGATTTGAAAATTAGTTCGCGCTGCCGGATCGCGACGTTTTATCGAAGCATAATAACCTTCTTGTTTTTCTTTTTTATTCATACGCGCCTGTTGAGATGTATTTTGCGCCACCATCGGGTGCCACTGTTAGTATAACAGCGTTTTGTACCTCTTTGGCAATACTTTCGGTTGCCAAAATAGCAGCAGCGCTTGAAATTCCCAAGAATAATCCCTGGCGAGCTAATTCTTTAGCCTTTTGCATAGCGTCGGCACTCGTAATCGCGATAATTCGATCGACTTCTTCCGTTTCAAGAAGTGGTGGGACAAAACCTGCGCCGATCCCTTGAATTTTATGAGGTCCTTTCGGAAAACCTTGGAGGACTTTTGATTCTTCTGGTTCGACAGCGATAATTTTAAGGTTTGGATACTTTTTGCGAATGATACGCGCTAGACCGGTTAATGTTCCTCCGGTGCCAACTCCTAAGACGAGATAATCCAATTTCGAAAAGTCGCGCATTATTTCTTCAGCCGTCGTCATCATGTGGGCTTCAGGATTGGCTTTGTTTAAAAATTGATCAATATAAATATATCCTTGTTGTTCTAATTCTTTGGCTTTGGCAATTGCTCCCGACATGCCAAGAGGAGCGGGGGTTAAGATTATTTCTGTTCCAAAAACGCGAAATAAATCAATGCGTTCTTTCGACATGTTTTCGGGCATGACAGCCGTTAGATGAATACCTTTGCTTGCTAAAACAAATGATAGGCCGATGCCAGTATTACCAGATGTGGCTTCGACTACTTTGCTTTCTTTAGAAAGAATGTTGCGTTTAATCAAATCGTTGACCATGTTTAAAGCGATGCGGTCCTTGACTGAACCACCAGGATTAAACATTTCGAGTTTAACGTAAACATCATTATTATTAGGGGCGGCAATTTTTAAGTGTGGGGTATTACCGATTAAATCGGTGATATGATTGTAAATCATTGTGATGACCTCCTTAGATGTTATAATATTATATTATTCGTATGAACTTAACAAACGAAACGATGCGAGGTGCTTTCATGAATAAAAAGTCTTACCGATTAGTGTTTATGGGAACGCCGGAAATAGCGGCTTATGTTTTACAAAAAATGATTGATGATGGTTATCACTTTGTCGGCTTAATCGCCCAAAGCGATTCGCCGCTTGGTCGTAAAGGGATTTTAAGCAAGGTTCCGACTAAGATCGTTGCCGAAAAGTATGGGATTGCTGTTTTTCAACCCGAAAAAATTCGCCTCGATTATGAATTTGTTAAAACTTTAAAACCCGATTTGATTATAACTTTTGCCTACGGACAAATTATTCCGCAAGGTCTTCTTGATATTCCTCGTTATGGTTGTTTAAACTTGCACGGCTCCCTTCTTCCTCAATATCGCGGAGCAGCCCCTATTCAACGGGCCATTATGGCTGGAGAAAAAGTGACGGGTATCACCTTGATGGAAATGATTGATAAGATGGATGCCGGAAAGATGTTTGCTAAAGCTTCGATAAATATCGATAACGATGATAATTTCACTACTTTATCGCAGAAGCTGGCTGAGGTTGCCGCTAGGCTAGTTATTGACAAATTGCCATTATATTTAGACGGAAAATTGCCTGGCGAAACACAGGACGAAAGTCTTGTCACATTCGCTAACAAAATTAAGCCCGAAGATGAAAAAATTGACATTAATCTACGATGTGAAGATATGGTTAATTACATTCGCGGCTTAAGCGAGACACCTGGCGCTCATCTTTTGTTAAATGGGCAGAAGTTAAAAATTTATAAAGCAAAAAAAGATTCGTCCGAAATGACTGGTCAACTCGGGGAAATCGTCTCACTTAAAGGCGGCATTATCGTTCAATTAAGTGATGGGCAGATTGCCTTGCTAGATGTTCAGTTAGAAGGACGCAAGCGCCTTAATTATAAAGATTTTATTAATGGTCAAAAGAACCTGATTGGATCCATTTTAAAATAATATGGACAAACGGCTGAAACTCTCCGTTCATCAACTAGTTGATTTTGTCTTGCGAACTGGCGATATTGATAATCGTATTTTTAATCGCAGCTCCATGAATGAGGGAACGCGAATTCACGCTTTTTACCAAAGTAAGCAATCAAGCAATTACTTATCTGAGTATTTGCTGGGCGCCACGTTTTATGTCGATGACTTTACCATCTTTCTCGAAGGGCGAGCCGATGGCATTATCGTCAATGATGATCTAGCGATTGTTGATGAAATAAAATCGACAGTAGTGGACCTTGAAGATTATCATCGCGAGCAGGAAGCCTGGCACGTCGGCCAGGCAAAATGCTATGCCTTGATGTACGCCCTAGAAAAAAATCTAGAGACAGTTGGTATTCGTCTTACTTACATTCATCAGACCAAAAATGACAAAATGGTTAAAAACTATGTTTTTACTCAGGAAGAACTAAGCCGTGATGTCGATAGTTATCTTCGAACTTACCTCACCTTTTATCTAACGATTTTGAAGAGATTAGATAAGCGCAACGAAACAGCTGGCCAGCTACACTTTCCCTTTCTTAATTTTAGAAAGGGTCAACGCGAGTTAGCAAAATATGCTTATGGGATTGCCAAAAATGGCGGGTCCTTATTTGTCGAAGCCCCAACCGGAATTGGCAAGACAATTTCGACTTTGTACCCTTTTGTTCGCTCATTTAGTGAAGGCAAAAACGATAAGATATTTTATCTTACAGCCAAAAATTCAGGAAAAGAAGCGGCCCTTCAAGCTGTCGAACTCATGAAAGAAAAAGGAGTGAAGCTCAGCGAAGTCGTCGTAACGGCCAAAGACAAAATCTGCTTTTGTGTCGGCAAAGCCTGTAATCCAGATGAATGCCCGTTTGCCAAAGACTATTATACGAAGATTCGCGAAGTGCTCACCAAGTCGCTGGCTCGCTATGACGCCTTTGATCCTGGAAGAATATCACGAATTGCCGCGGCACATCATATTTGCCCATTTGAATTGCAACTTGATTTATCACTCTATGTCGATGTCATTATTTGCGATTATAACTATTTATTTGATCCCCTTGTTTATTTTCGCCGTTACTTTGATAATGATGCCTCGCGGATGCTTGTCCTTGTTGATGAAGCCCATAACCTTGTTGATCGGGGCCGCGATATGTATAGCGCCTCACTTGATTCGCTGGCTTTTGAACGGGCTCGCAAAGCGATTCGTCGCCTTGAACACAAGAAGATGAAAAATGCCAGTAAGCGCATCGCAAAACTATTTAAAGAAATTAAAGATTCAAATAATGAGCAAGAAACCATTATCGAGAGCCTAGATGCGAAAACGATTCGCGCACTAGAAGCTTATTTATTAGCGGCTCAAGACATTAATCGCAATCATCACGAATATGTCGATGAGCACTTTCGTCAATTTTTCTTAGATGTAAATCGCTTTTTAAAAATTGCAGAATTTATCGATGATAGTTTTACTATCTATGTAACAAAAAGTGGTGATGATATCGCAAGAATCAGTATTTTTTGTCTTGATCCCAGCCGCCATCTTCGTAAGAGTTTGGCCCAAGTAAGAGGAAGAATACTATTTTCTGCCACTTTATCGCCACATGATTATTACGTTGATGTTATCGGCGGAAACAAAGATGACCCCGTTTTACTTTTGCCCTCACCTTTTGAGGCAAGTAATTTATTGTTAATGATTGCGCCGACTGTTTCTGTAAAGTATAAAAACCGCGCTGACACTTATAAACTTGTCGCTCAATATATTGAATCGTTCGTCTCGCACAAGATGGGCAATTATTTAATTTACGCCCCGAGCCACGCTTATCTAAATGAATTAGTAAATGTTCTAAACTTTAATCAAGATTACGATATTTATATTCAAAACCGTGAAATGACTGATACGGACAAGGATAAATTTTTAGCTAAATTTACAAGTAATCCGACAAAAACAACAATTGGTATCGTCGTTGTCGGAGGCGTTTTTGGCGAAGGTATCGATTTAATCGATGATCGTTTAATCGGAGTAGCTGTTATCGGTGTTGGTCTTCCGCAAATCGGATTTGAACGTGATTTAATTCGCGACTATTTTGATAAATTGGGACAGCGAGGCTATGAGTACGCCTATGTTAATCCTGGTATGAACCGTGTTATGCAAGCGGTAGGACGCGTTATTCGTAGCGAAAAAGATCGAGGAATGGCTCTTTTAATCGATGACCGCTTTTTAAATACGCGTTATCGCGATTTGTTTAAACATGAGTGGTCGCACTACGATGTAGTAATTTCTCCGGAAGACATGCTTTTAAGTATTGAATCTTTTTGGAAAAAAGCATGAAGTTTTATAACTTCTTGCTATAATATCACGGAAGAGAAATTATGTCTTACAATCAAAGAAACATTCGCAACTTCTCAATTATCGCCCATATCGACCACGGAAAATCAACGTTGGCCGATCGTATTTTAGAATTAACTAAGACAATCGAAAAAAGACAGATGAAAGAACAATTACTCGATAACATGGATCTTGAGCGTGAGCGAGGCATAACAATTAAGTTAAATGCCGTTTCCTTAAAATATAAGGCTAAAGATGGCGTGACATACGACTTTAATTTAATCGATACTCCTGGGCATGTTGACTTTACATACGAAGTATCGCGTTCTTTAGCAGCGTGCGAAGGATGCCTATTGGTTGTTGATGCCACGCAAGGCGTTGAAGCGCAAACCTTAGCGAATGTTTATCTCGCGGTTGATAATGATTTAACTATCGTACCCGTCATAAACAAAATCGATTTACCTAGCGCGATGCCAGAGGTCGCCCTCGACGAAATCAAAAATCGCATCGGCATTCCCGTCGAAGACGCTTTACTAATCTCGGCCAAGACAGGCTCAGGGGTTGAAGATGTCTTGGAAGCAATTGTTAAATATATTCCCGCTCCTTTAGGAGATAACGATGCTCCTCTTCAAGCTCTTATTTTTGATTCATATTATGATTCATATCGCGGTGTCATCGCTCTTATTCGCATCAAAAATGGGCAAGTTAAAGTCGGCGATCGCATTCGTTTAATGGCTAACGCTAAGGAATATCTTGTGACCGAAGTAGGAATTCATGCTCCTCACGAAGTGAAAACTGACCTTCTAAAAACTGGTCAAGTCGGATATATAGCCGCTCAAATTAAAGATATTAAAGATATATTCCCCGGTGATACGATTACGACGGTTGAAAAGCCAGCAAAGGAAGCGTTGCCTGGTTATCGGCGCATCAATCCGATGGTCTATTGCGGACTTTACCCTGTCGATAGCAAAATGTATCTCGATTTAAAAGATGCTTTAGAAAAATTAAGTCTTAATGATTCATCATTAATATTTGAGCCAGAAACTTCTCAGGCATTGGGCTTTGGTTTCCGTTGCGGATTCTTAGGACTACTTCATATGGATGTCATTCAAGAACGCCTCGAACGCGAATATGGTCTAAATCTTATTTTAACGGCCCCTAGCGTCGTTTATCACATTAACATGACCGATGGCTCGACCATCACCCTTGATAACCCCTCAAAGCTTCCGGAACCGACTTTAATCGCTTCGATTGAAGAACCATATGTCAAAGCGGCGATAATGACACCGAAAGAATACATCGGACCAATCATGGAACTTTGTCAGGAAAAACGCGGCATTTATGTCGACTTAGAATACTTTGATGACACGAGAATGATTTTAAACTACGAATTACCTCTATTGGAAATTATTTATAATTTCTTTGACAAATTGAAAAGCTTTACTAAGGGTTATGCTTCATTTGATTACAACCTGAGCGATTATAAAGAATCTAAACTTGTCAAAATGGATATATTGCTGAATGGAAATGTCGTCGATGCTTTATCAAGCATTATTCATCGTAGTTCAGCATATAGTCGTGGCAATTCAATTGTCAGAAAACTAAAAAGTATTATTCCTCGTCAACAATTTGAAATTCCTGTTCAGGCCGCAATTAATGGAAAAGTCATTGCTCGCGCGGATGTGAAAGCGGTACGCAAAGACGTCTTAGCCAAATGCTATGGCGGTGATATTAGCCGCAAAAGAAAACTTCTTGATAAGCAAAAAGAAGGTAAAAAAAGAATGAAGACGATCGGTAATGTCGAGGTCCCTCAGCAAGCATTTATGACGATATTATCTATAGATGATGAATAATTTAGCATAAGTTTAGTAGATATTTAGTTAATTTACTTGACCGTTTTTTGTTCATTTAATATCATGTAAGCGAGGACTTTATTATGGCAAATCAAGATTTATCTATTCGCTTTACTGATGAAGCGTATGCGACTCGCACTGATGTGATGCGCGCTTTGAACACTAGTTTAATCGATTCCATCTGGCGCAATATCGAAGAATACCGAAGCCGGTTCAGTCGCATTTTGTCGCTTCGTGACATCGCAAAACGCCCACTGCGCGTTACCTTTACCCCCAACATTACCGACAAAATTACTAGCCTCGAACGTAAATTGACGCGGGCGATGAGTCAGTATAGTCAATTGGAAAAAGATGCTCCTGAAAGAAAAGCAATTGTCAAGGAAGGTTACCTTAAGATTTTATCTTACCTTGCTCAGAAAAATAATCTTGTTGCCACTGACATTGATTTAAACGCCATTGTCACTGGTCAGAATTTTAACTCGGCTCATGAAAGCCTTTCTGATTACTATAAGACATTGAAACATTTCGAGGAGTTTCATCATGATCCGATTGATGAAAACTTTCTCGCTGATTTTTTATCTCGCATCAAAGGTGAAAACGAATTAGTGAGTTTCTATCGCGAAAAAGACTATGCTCGTCCCTATCAAACAGTAATTGGTCGTGAATATGACTTTGCGCCAGCTGCCACGATTGAATTCTTGATGAATGACTTGTTAGATTTCATCAACAACAGTGAAATCAGTTTTGTCGTAAAAGTAGTGGCCGCTTATTATTTTGTTGAATATGTAAAGCCTTTTGAAACACAAAACGAAGAGATTTCGATTTTGCTTTGCAAAAGCATCCTTTCCCATAATGATATTGGCGAAGTTAGTGCCTTTTTACCAATGGAGTCCCTTCTTGTCATGCGCAATGAAAACTTCCGTAAAATCTTTTTAGAAGTTCAAAAAACAAACGACTTAACTTATGCATTAGTAGCTATCATTGACGTCATGATGAATGAAGTTCAATCCTTTCTTGACTTAGTTACTCAAGTGAAGATGAAAGCAGTTAAGAAAGAATATCGAGCTCTTGAAAACGATCTTCCTAGCTCAAAACCAATTGTCAGTGAAAAGCCAGTCGAAAAACCAGTCGAGAAGAAAGTAGAACAAGTCGTAAAAGCATCTCCGGTCGTTCAAGAAGCAAAGCCTGAGCTGGTCGTCGTTCCTCAACCCGCGACGCTTCCTATGGAAGAAGATGTAAAAAGTGTTGTTAAAAACTTACTTGAATCAAATCCTTTGTTGCGCCCCAAACAAGCCGAATTCTATGCTCGTCATCGCACCTTAGGAAAATACTACACGATTGCCATGTTTAAAAAAGAGATGGATGTCGTTTATGAAACGGCGAGAACTTCAATGGACAATTTAGCCCAACTCGGTTATTATCGTCGTGAGAATGTCAAAAACAAATTCGTTTATACCCCCATTAAAAAATAAAGAGGCTCAACAATGAACACATTAACAATCAACTTAGCTAGCACTGGCTGGGAGACGCCAGTTATTCTCTTTTCTTTGCTCGCCTTTTTCGGTTTAGTCGTCCTTGGCGTAATTTTTGCCAAGAAACACATCAAGGGTTTGCAAAGCAAAGATGATAAACCTATCGATGAAGAAAAAGCAATCGAAGAAGAATTAAACCGCGTCCTCGAACCAATTGAAGATGAGAAGATTAAAGAAGAAATGCTCAAAGCAAAAAATGAACAAACACCTGAGTCCGATCAGGACGAAAACAAAAAATAACGCCTTATACGTTCATATTCCTTTCTGCCATCATCTTTGTCATTACTGCGATTTCACCAAAATGCTCTATGACGAGAAAATGGCTTTTTCTTATCTTGACAATTTGCTTGAGGAAATTGATTCGTATCAGATTGATAAAGTTGACACTATCTATGTCGGTGGTGGCACTCCGAGCTCTTTAAGTATCGAACTTTTGAAAAAGCTCTTAGATAAAATCAGCCCTTTGATTAATCAAGGTGGTGAGTTCACTTTTGAAGTAAATGTCGAAAACATCGATTTTGAAAAACTAACTTTACTAAAAAAGTATGGTGTCAACCGTCTTTCAATCGGTGTGCAGTCAACCGATGATGCCATCTTGAAAAGTCTAAATCGCCAACACAGCTTTCGCGATGTCGAAAAAGTAGTAAGTCAGGCACGACAAATGGGCTTTCATAATCTTAATCTCGATCTTATTTATGGAGTGCCTTTGCAAAGCAAAGCAGTCCTAAGAAAAGATTTAAAACGACTCATCAGCCTTAATCCAGAACATATATCAATCTACTCTTTAACGATTCATTCCGGAACCGTCTTTTATCTAAAAGGCATAACCGAACAAAACGAGGATGATTCGCGTAATCATTATGACCTCATTTTAGAGTTTCTTAGGAGTAAAGGTTATGATCGTTACGAAGTTTCCAATTTTGCAAAGCCGGGCTTTTTTTCTCGTCATAATCTTACTTATTGGCGTAACAAAGAATATTACGGGGTCGGACTTGGTGCTTCCGGCTATGTTATGGCAATTCGTTACGAAAACACACGCAACATGAGCAAGTACTTAAAAGGCGTCCGCCGCCAAAGCGAAGAATTCGTTTCCCTTGAAGATGATGAGAAATACTATTGGCTCTTAAATCTACGTCTAGAACAAGGTTTTGCTATTGATGAGTATTTGCAGCGATATGGTCAGGAAATATTAGATAGACGTCTTGCTATTTTGCATGATGCGATAAAAGATAAGCTTGTGCTAAAATCAAATGGAAGAATTAGATTGTCGGATGAAGGTATAATGATTCTTGATCGCATTCTTCTAAAAATTATATAAATATGGAAATCGCCCGCTACGAAAAACGAATTATCGCCTACTTAATCGATCTTTTGATTGCTTTTATTCCCCCTCTTGTCCTCGGTATTGTCATCTACTTTCAAATTCCTTTTAACACGAATATTCCTATTTATTTTTATTTCTTAGCAGTTGAACTGGCGACCTACCTTTTGTTCATCATTTTTACCTTTCTCTTTTTGATGATCAGCAAAGGTTTTACATTAGGTTCTTTGATTATGGGTATTAAAATCATGCACCCTAATCGTGTACCACTCACGGCGCGTGAAGCATTATTAAGAGGCGTGACAATTGGGGTTTTGCCAATGGTTCTTGTTAATGCCGTTTATATGATAAGTGTTCATACCGAGCGAACTATTTTTGATCGTATAACAGAAACAGTTGTTGTTGATTATCGCCATCGATAACTCATCTTTCTACTGAATAACCACATAAATGTGGTTTTTTTATTTTTGTACAAAATTTGTTATTTTTAGCACTTCATACTTGACAGTGCCAAAAGACTCTATATAATATAGTTAGCACTCAAGCAATTCGGGTGCTAAAAAGGGACAAAAAATGAACCGTCGCGATAAAATCTTAAAACTAATTGTCGATCACTTTATCAAAACCGCCCAACCGGTTGGAAGTCAAACTTTGCTCGATGAATATCATCTCGAGTATTCTTCGGCGACCATTCGCAGTGAAATGAACGCCTTAGAAATCGATGGGCTATTAGAAAAAACTCATACTTCAAGTGGCCGCGTTCCATCGAGTAAGGGATATCGCTATTATGTTGATAATCTTCGTGAAAAATCTCTCGATGAGGAGATTCAACACCGGATACAAACAGTTTTAAATCAAAAAGTTCAATCAGCCGAGGAAGTAATTAAGGAGTCTTGTGAGATACTTTCACACATGACCAATCTCGTCAGTGTTGTTTTAGGACCTAACGCCAATGAAGAAAAGTTGGTTAGTCTACAAATTATTCCGATTAGTGAAAAATCAGCAACTGCCGTCTTTGTTACTGACACTGGTTACGTTGAGAACAAAACATTTAACGTTGGCGAAAAAATTAAAATTGATGATGTTCAATCGTGCGTCAAATTATTAAACGACCGTCTCTCGGGAACACCGATCTCAGAATTAGTTATTAAAATGCAGGCCATTAAGCCGCTAATTAGCGACTTGATTGTTGGACATGATATCTTATATCAAGCGATGTTAGAAACCTTCCTGCGCTTTGCTTCTGATCGCCTCAGCCTCTATGGTCGTGAACGACTCCTGGATCAGCCTGAGTATTCGACTGATATTCATAAGTTGAAGAAGATCCTACAAATGCTCAACTCCCCCGATTTATTAAGAGATATAACTAAGGAAGGGGATAACGAGTTGACGATTCGCATCGGTGAAGATGATAACGATTATGAAGATGTCGCTGTCGTCTCGGCCAAGCTTAAGGTTCCAGGACAAAAAGAAGGCAGTATCGCCATCGTTGGCCCACGCCGCATGGACTATGCAAAGGTTATTAATTATTTAGAATACGTCGTCGAATCAATCGAAAAGCATTTTGAAACATACGACGATAATCAAGAGGAACAACAACCAACAAAGGAGGATGAAAACGGATGGAAAAAGAACTAAAATCCGAAGTAAAAAAAGAAGAACAAGTTGAACACGAGGAAGGTAAAGACAAAGAGCGACGTTCCTTCCGCCACAAGTTAGAAGCTAAAGAAGCGGAAATCGCAAAGTGGAAAGCGGATGCCAACCACTGGAAAAACGAATATTTCAAAGCTTATGCCGACACGCAAAATCTGCGCAAAAGTGTGGAACGCGAATTAAGCGAAGGGATAAAATACCGCGCAGAGGGCTTCATTGGCGACCTGCTTCCTATTCTTGATGGTTTCTATTTCGCTTTATCGATGGAGCCAGCTAATCCGGAATTAAAAAACTATTTAATCGGATTTCAATACATCTACCAAAATATGCTTGCTGTCCTTGAAAAAGAAGGCGTTAAAGAAATCGCCCCCAAAGAAGGTGAGCACTTCGATGTCAGAACGATGCATGCGGTGGAAGCTGAAGAAAAAGATGGGGAGGCAAACCTCGTCATCCGCGTCCTTAACAAAGGATATAAATTAAAAGATCGCCTTATCCGTCCGGCGAACGTCATCGTTAGTAAAGCAAAAAGCTCGACCGCAGAGACTGAAAATAAAGACGGAGAACAAAAAAAGGATACATGCGTCAATAAAGACGCTTAATCATAGGAGGTTAAATTATTATGGCAAAAGAAGTTATTCTCGGTATCGACTTAGGTACCACCAACTCGGTTGTTAGTTATTTACAAGCTGACGGAAAAGTGAAAGTGATTCCTAATCCCGAAGGCACTAACACGACACCATCCGCGGTCGCTTTTAAATCAAGCGGCGAGGAAATCGTCGGTAACGCGGCCAAAAGACAGGCCGTCACCAATCCCGACACCGTTTTATCAATTAAACGGAAAATGGGCACATCCGAAAAGATTCATATCAAGTGTGTCAAAAAAGACTTTACTCCTCAGGAAATTAGCGCAAAAGTGCTAGCCTATATGAAGAAATATGCTGAGGATAATATTGGACAAGCGATTAAAAAAGCTGTCATTACCGTACCGGCTTATTTTAACGATGCTCAACGGCAAGCAACCAAAGATGCTGGCGTTATTGCCGGCCTTGAAGTCGTTCGTATTATCAACGAACCGACCGCCGCAGCCTTAGCCTATGGCTTAGAAAGCAAAAAAACGGGCAAGATACTCGTTTATGACTTAGGCGGAGGCACCTTTGACGTCTCAATCCTTGATATCGGTGATGGCACCTTTGAAGTTGTTTCGACTTCAGGCGATAATCGCTTAGGTGGGGATGACTGGGATAAAGTCCTTGCTGACTGGATCAAAGCACAAATTAAAATCGCTCACAATGTTGATCTAACTGACAAAATGGCCGAGCAAAGATTTTTAGAAGCGGCCGAAAAAGCTAAGATTGAACTATCTGGCTCTTTAGAGACAACAATATCCTTACCCTTTATCGGTATGTCAAGCGCTGGTCCAATTAACTTCGAGACAAAACTGAGCCGTGCTAAGTTCCAAGATCTTACCAAGCACCTTCTTGCTCGTACCGAAGGACCACTTAAAAGAGCATTAGCTGATGCAAAATTAACAGCCAATGATATTGACGAAGTTCTCTTAATCGGTGGTTCAATCAGAATGCCGGCCGTTCAAGAATTAGTTAAGAAACTAACTGGCAAAACACCCAATTTATCAATCAACCCCGACGAAGCCGTCTCGGTTGGTGCCGCTATTCAAGGTGGCATTGTTGCCGGCGACGTCAAAGACGTGGTATTACTTGATGTCACACCTTTAACCTTGGGAATTGAAACTCTCGGTGAAGTTATGACTCCGCTCATTACGAGAAATACGACGATTCCGACAACCAAATCGCAAATCTTTTCGACAGCAGCTGATAATCAGCCGGCGGTTGACATTATGGTCTATCAAGGTGAAAGGCCAATGGCAAAAGACAACAAATTGCTTGGTCACTTCCAACTAACAGGCATTAAACCGGCGCGCCGTGGCGAACCACGCATCGAAGTTACCTTCTCAATCGACGTTAACGGCATTGTTAAAGTATCAGCCAAAGATTTAGATACGCAAAAAGAACAGCAAATCACCATTTCCGGCACGAGCGGTCTTTCCAAAGCCGATATCGATCGGATGATTCGCGAGGCTGAAGAAAATCGCGAAGCTGATGAAAAGCGCAAGGAAGAAGTCGAAATCAAAAACAAAGCCGAACAATACATCGCTAGTATCGATCAAGCTTTAGCTGAAAAAGGTGAAAGCCTTGAAGCGACGCAGAAAGAACAAACAACCAAACTTCGCGATGAACTTAAAGCGGCTCTTGACGCTAACGACATTGACACCTTACGCAATCGTTTAAGCGAACTCGAACAAGCGGCTGCGATGATGGCAAGTGCGGGAGCCAATGCCCCTCACGCTGAGGCTGGTGCCGGTCCTGATGCTGGCGCAGGCGATAACGGCAAAAACGGTGATGATGTTATCGATGCCGATTTCACCGAAAAGAAAAACTAATCAAATATTCACATTCACGAGCGTAGGGGCATAAGCCCCTTCGCTTTAATAGTAAAGGAGACTTATGGCCACGAAACGCGACTATTATGAAGTTCTCGGTCTTAAAAAGGGAGCGAGCAAAGACGAAATTAAGTCGGCTTATCGCCGTTTAGCAAAAAAATATCACCCAGATATTAATAAAGAAGCCGGTGCCGAAACAAAATTTAAAGAAGTTCAAGAGGCATACGACATCCTTTTTGACGATAATAAACGGTCGACTTATGATCAATTTGGTCATGCTGCTTTTGAACAAGGAACTTCAAGTGGCGGCAATCCCTTTTCGGGCGCTGGTTTCAGCGGTGCGGGTTTTGGCGATATAAATCTCGGCGATATTTTTAACTCATTTATGGGTGGTGGCACTAGTCGTCGTGTCGATCCGAGTGCACCGCGAAGAGGCGATGACACACTAATGCGAATCCGTATCGAATTCATGGATGCAATTAATGGACGCAAATATACGATTCCTGTTTCCTATGATGAAACTTGTTCATCGTGTGGTGGAAGCGGAGCTCATAGTGCCAAAGATATTCACACTTGTAGCAACTGTCACGGCAAAGGCTATGTTCGCACGCAGCAAAGGACATTATTTGGCATCATGGAAGGCCAAACGACATGTCAAGTGTGTGGTGGAACGGGCAAAGTTATCGATAATAAGTGCAATACTTGTAGCGGTAAAGGTTATAACCGCGTAAAGCGCGATATCGATGTTAATGTACCAGCAGGTATAAACTCCGGCCAGCAAATTCGCATACAAGGCCGAGGCGGAAGAGGAGCCAATGGTGGACCAAATGGTGACCTTTTTATCGAGATTATGGTTAATCCTCATTCTCATTTCAAACGTGACGGGAATAATATTCACATTACAATTCCGGTTAGCTTTGTTGATGCCACCCTCGGAACAACAATTGAAGTTCCAACCGTTTATGGTGATGTCGAAGTAAAAATTCCCGCCGGTACACAACCAGATAATATCCTTAAACTCAAAGGTAAGGGCATTAAAGATATGCGAAGCGGAAATCCTGGCGATGAATTCATTCATTTGGATATCAAAACACCAAAGAATCTCAGCAAGAAGCAAAAGGATCTGCTCGAAGCTTATCGACAAAGTGAAGGAAATGGCGATAACGTCTTTCAAAAATTCCGCAAGGCATTTAAGAAGTAAGTACAAGAGGCTCAATAGAGTCTCTTTTTCATAGATTATATTTTTTCGTGTGATAATATATTTATGATTGTGAGGAAAACAAATGAACAAATACATGAGAATGGCCATTAATGAAGCTCGCAAAGGCATTCGTAGCGGACACGGCGGACCGTTTGGCAGTGTGATTGTCAAAGACGGTCTTGTTATCGCTAAAGGACATAACCAAGTTATCAAAAATCAAGATCCGACTTGCCATGGCGAGATGATGGCGATTCATAAAGCGTGCAAAAAATTAGGAACATTCGACTTAAACGGTTGTGAACTATACACAACTGCTGAACCATGTCCGATGTGTCTAGGCGCCATTTTATGGGCAAATATTTCCAAAGTTTATTTCGGATGTAATATTGTCGATACCGAGGATATCGGTTTTCGCGACAAAGTCTTTTACGAAATTAACGAATCCGGAAAAAAAGACGAATTAGTTATCGAACTCGATCGTAAACAATGTTTAAAATTGTTTGAAGAATATAAGAATATCAAAGATAAACATCATTATTAATATGAAGAAATTTTGGGCTACTATCACTTCGATGTTCACTAACGCGAAGACCGAACACCTTTATAGTGTCAACGGCCGCGTCCCTTTAATAAAAGCGATTCCCTTTGGTTTACAACATGTTCTTTCAATGTTCGTGGCCAATATCACGCCGGTCATCATCGTTTTTAGTCTTGCCGCAGATCCTGAACTTACTGCTCAGGCGATTCGTGGCGCAATTTTTATGGCTGGAATCGGAACGATTACGCAAGTGACAATTGGATCACGACTTCCGGTTGTGGTCGGCACATCTTTTACTTTTGTAAG
>JAEWLX010000024.1 GCA_023457325.1 Bacillota bacterium
ATAATTCCCATCTTCAAGGCTCTTCACCCGTCGGGGCGATGGTCGCCTTTATCAATGGCGAACCAAGCAAAAAAATGTATCGCAAATTTCATATTGAAGGCGATGAAAAACGCGACGATTTCGCCAGCATTAAAGAAGTAATATATCGCCGATATCGTCGCATTAAAGATGACCATCTCAAGCAACCAAATCTAATTCTTGTTGATGGCGGTCTTCCACAAGTAAATGCTGCGATAGAATCGCTTGCAAAACTCGAGATGGCCATTCCCGTCTTTGGCTTATATAAAAACGATCGACATCAAACCGAAGGACTTATCAATAAAGAAGGAAAGAAGTTTGAGCTATCAGATGACAAACCGCTCTTCTTCTTGCTAATGAGAATGCAGGATGAAGTTCATCGCTTTGCCATCAGTTTTCATCATCAAATTCGAAACAAAGCCTTTAAATCAAGTATCCTCGATAATATCGATGGTCTTGGTAAGCGCCGCATTGAGATGTTATATCGTAATTATGAGTCAATCAACGAACTGAAGAAAGCGACGCTTGAAGAACTCGAGCAGCTCCTGCCAAAGAATGTGGCGTTATTAGTCAAAAAAAGGCTTGAAGAATAAGCTTTTTTGTGTTGATATGTCGATGCTAAAATACTATATTAGTATAGCGATATGTCCTCTTAGCTCAGCTGGATAGAGCAACGGCCTTCTAAGCCGTAGGTCAGGCGTTCGAATCGCCTAGAGGATGCCATTGAATATTGACAGGATTGATATAAATCGGTCCTGTTTTTTATTTTTTTTGACAACAAATAAGCAAGATAATAAGCTGGTTTAAAGCGCATTTCTATAAAAAGTTTTACATACAAAAGTCTTTGAGTTATGATATTTTCCAACACTTAATTAATTAAAGAAAGAAAACGAACATTGAAAGTAATAATAAACACTTGCGATGAAATAAGTCGCCTAATTGCCGATCAATTTATCTTACAAATTAAAAGTAAGCCTAATGCAGTACTAGGACTCGCAACCGGAACATCGCCTTTAGGCGTTTATCGAAATCTTATCAAAGCCAATCAAGAAAAAGTCGTCTCTTTTCGCGAGGTAACAACTTTTAATCATGATGAGTACATCGGCTTAGAAGGAACGCATCATCAATCTTATCGCTATTTCATGGATGTTAATCTTTTTGATCATCTTGACATCGATAAGAAAAATACTTTTGCCTTAAAAGGAGTTGGCGATTATTTGGCGTATGCGGATAGTTATGATCACCTCATTGAAGAACGTGGTGGTATTGATTTACAGATACTCGGCCTTGGAAGTGATGGTCACATCGCCTTTAATGAGCCAGATACGCCTTTTGATAGTTTGACTCATGTTGCTGATTTGTGCGAGTCGACAATTAAGGATAACTCCCGCCTATTCAAGGAAATATGCGAAGTTCCGACAAAAGCCGTAACGATGGGTCTCAAATCAATTATGAATGCCCGGAAGATCGTCTTGATTGCTACAGGTAAAAATAAAGCTGAAGCTGTTAAAAACTTAATTCGCGGAACAATCTGCGAAAAAGTGCCTTGTTCGATTTTACGAAATCACCCTGATGTTACAATTTATGTCGACGAAGACGCCTACAGTCTTGTGAAATAGCATGTAATAATGAACCGCGATTGAATCGTGGTTCTTATTTTGTTAGCATTGAAAAGAAAATGAAAACGAACAAGAAGAATCTTTACTACTCATTAATTATGGGCGGAGCAATCATCTTGTCAGCCCTAGTTTTTAAAGTAACTTTTGATAGCGATGCGCACAATGTTCAAGGGGCATCAAGCGATGTTGTTAATTGTGAGGCTTATTTTAATCCAGCAAACGGTTATACATCCCTTTACGAAGTGATAACTGATTTGAACTCTTCATCAGTAAGCGGCCAGTATAAAACGTGGGGAACGGTTACAAAATACTACGAAGATTCCAACAATTACAAAAATTTCTATATGCAAAGCACCGATCAATATGGCAATGTGGCGGGCATCATGATTTATCGAAACGATTTCGCTGTCGCGGAAGGAAGCGTCTTAACGGTCGAAGGCTATCCCACTTTATATAATAATTTGCCCGAATTCGTCTCTCCGGCAATTAGCGTTGATTATGATGTTAATTCCTCGCCAGTGACAACTTATCAAACCGACTTAGCTTTTTGGCAAAATGGAACGAATCGCTACTCATCAGAGTTTTTATTCGCCCAAAGTATGGGAACAATCAAAATTTCTTTACAAGATGTTTTACTAACTTCAGTTAATTACGGAAATGCAACAGCAACGATAAACGGCACAACTAATGTCCCTCTTTATTACGATTATTTAAAAAACACTGGCGATATATATAGCGCCATCACATCGTTTAACGGGTATACAGTTGACTTAGTTGGCTATCTTCATTGTTATTACAATGGTTCTACCTCTAAGATGCAGTTTTTGTTAAGAAGTCCTAATGATATTAGCGCAGAAGGAATTGAATATTCGCTTCTTCTTAATCCAGACAGCAATTATCAAATCGGCACTTATCCAACTGGTAACTATGGTAGTTCTTACTCCAACGGCTTCTATTTTGAACATTATCGAGCCGTGAATCCCATCTCTTATGAAGGTGAATTCATCATCTTATTACCTTATGTTAATAGTAGTGGAGATGGATCAGCCCCTGGTGCTTTTTATAACACCACTTCCATCAACGATATGCAGACTATTTCGATTACCTATCGAACCGAATCTCTATATGGAACAAAGCCCGTTCTTTCTTATGGCTCTTCTCCACTTCGTGAGACAAAAAGAGAATTGAATATTGCAACGACGGCTACGACTTATTCGCTTGACGTCGAAGACACCAATTTCTTTAAAATCGAGACGGGAGATAGCCGTTTATTCATTCACGAAATAAACATCGACTACACTAATGAAAATCCATCTCATGCTTTTGATTATTTAAGTTCGGGTCTTGATGATGTTCGCATTAACCCCTTAACTAGTTCAGGCGATTTGTATGAAGGCAAAAGTTTTACCGTTCCTACTGACATTACACAAAACGGAAACAATTATATTGTCAATGCCACAAAAACATATACTTATTATTCATATAGTTATTTCGTTTCTCATCCCAGTTTAGTTGATGAAGCGGCATACACAAGTCCCAGTGATGTTGCATCTTTCTATACGATTTTCGGTACTTATCCATCTAATTATGTCCCGCGAAACAATTATTATTCAGCTTATAGCATCTTCGGTGATAAAACGCGTTGCGTTTCATCTTATACGCGTACGGATGGCTATGCCACAGCTGTCCCATATCAAAGCGATATTTATGGTTCTCCTTTGTACTTTGAGTGCGACATCGCTTTGACCCCTAGTTATTCATCGAGCGATCGCGGAGTTGGTCGCCTCGTTTGTTGGGCATATGGTTTCGATCAAGAAAAAGGAGCAATTAATTACGACTCTTCGCCGGTTTGCGTTTATACCGATGATCACTATGCGACTTTTGCTGAATATTTGAATTATGGTTCATTCGGCAGACGTTTCAATGCTGAGATGTCACCAACTGAATATGTATGGGGAGCATCACAAACTCTTTATCCACTATAATGTCATTTGCTTTTATCAACCTTTGGTTATGCTAAAATAAACATATGGATTCGCTCAAAACCTTAATCGAAAAGAAACAATACACCCTCGTTCTTGAACTGACAAAAGACACTTTTGACATCGATTCAATTTCCTTTCGCATTGCCGCCTATCTTGGCCTTGGTAAGCTCGAAGATGCTCTTTTGCTAATCGAAAAACATAAGCACGAGTTTAAGGAAGGCTTATTTAATATTATGAAGGTCCATTTGGAAGTGCTATTAACCCTGAATAAACACGACCAAGCTTATGAAGAGTTGAAATATTATCAAAGTTTGCCTTATATTTCCCAAGAGGTTGAAGAGTATTTGTCTGAGGCGGAGTTGATGATTCGTCGTCACGAAAGGAAAATACGACTCGATAAGAAATTAAGCGAAGAAGAAATTATTAAAATTCTTGATAAGGAAAATGAAGATATTATTTTGTTAGCGGCCTTAAACGACATCCGCGAGTACAAAATTAGCGATTTCTATGATGTGATTATTCGCTTTCTTAAAAGAAAAAGCGCTAATTCTCATGTGCGAACATACGCTTTATTTTTGCTCGTTTCCGATGGCTATGGAAAAAAGGTTGCCTTTTACAAAAATGAACGAGATTTTGAAGTTGTACCCAAAGATCTCGAGCCACCCTTTATGAGTTCACATTACGAAAAGGTGATTAAAAGTATCGAAAGTATTGCCAAAGATCCATCCGTTAGTGAAGTGGCTATTTCATTACTTAACGAGTTAATCATTATTATTTATCCTGACGATATTTTTAGCGAAAAAGATAACCTTTTGCTGGGAGCATTACTTATCATTGCTTATGAGCATCTACAAATTAGCCACGACGTAATGCACGTAGCTGAAAGTTTGAATCTTTCGCTTAATGACTTGATGAATGTCGTCAGCAAATATAAGCATTATTTGCAAAACAACCCGCCCATTAAGGCTTAAGGGAGAAAAAAGTTCGTTTATTCGCACTTTTTTCAGCGTTTCGTTTGAATAAAATACTAATGTATTCTATACTTTATTGCGATTGAATTTTTATTAAGGAGAATTACATAGATTATGGAAAAGAAAATCAACAAACTCGAACAATCAAAAGTCGAAATCATCGTTTCGGTCGAAAAGGAAAAATGGTCCAAGGCCCAAAAAGATGCTTTTGACAAATTGGCCGCTAATGTCGAAATCAAAGGCTTTCGCAAAGGCAAAGCCCCAGCGGAAATGGTTAAAGCCAAAGTCGATCAAGGCCAAGTTTTTGATCGGGCGATTAATGCCCTACTACAAGATACATATCGTCAGGTTATCGCTGAAGAGAATCTTCGTCCCTTTGCTCGCCCTGTCGTCGATGTCACTAAATTAAGTAACCTTGAACTAGAATTAAAGTTTACCCTCGTCCTCGCTCCAGAAGTGACCCTTGGTGAGTATAAAGGTTTACATGCCGAGAAAAAAGAAGTGGTGGTTACCGATCACGAAATCGAACACGCTCTTGAACATCTTGTTAAAGATAACGCTTCGTTAGTTGTCAAAGAAGATGCCGCAAAATTAGGCGATACCGTCGTCATGGATTTTGAAGGCTTTGTCGATGGCAAAGCGTTTGAAGGTGGAAAAGCTGAAAACTACGCCCTTGAACTTGGCTCAGGTCAATTCATTCCTGGTTTCGAAGATCAACTCGTCGGCGCTAAAGCTGGTGAAGACAAGGAAGTCAACGTTACTTTCCCGGCCGAATATGTTCCTGAACTTGCTAGTAAAGATGCAATGTTTAAGGTCAAGGTTCACGAAGTGAAAGAAAAGAAAGTGCCTGAACTTAACGAAGAATTAATTAAAGATCTCAATTTACCAAACGTTAAAACACTTGATGATTTAAAGGCCCATGAAAAAGTTAAACTACAAAATCAAAAAGAAAACGAAGCAAAGCGCGAATATTATGAAGCGCTTGTCAAACAAATTCGCGATGGTGCCAAAATCGATTTAGCTAAAGAAATCATCGATGGTGAAGTTGAAGCCATGGAAGAAAACATGCGCAAACAAATTGAGCAACAAGGCTTGACGCTTGATAAGTATTTACAAATTACTGGCCAAACGATGGAGCAAGTTCATGAAACGATGCGCAAGGAAGCGGAAGACAATGTCCGCTCGGTTCTCGTTTTAGAAAAAATTGCTGAAGTTGAAAAAATCAGCGTTGAAGATGATGAAATTGAGTTTGAACTGGCCAAGATTGCCGATCAATACAAAATGCCAATCGATGAAGTGAAAAAAGCCCTTAAAGATAGTATGGATCGTTTCAGAGCTGACGTCCGTTCTCGCCGCATTCAAGAATTTATTGTTAACAATAACGATTAACTAACAAATAATATAGATAGGAGGTCTCTTTATGCAAGAAACCACACCCCTCACCTTGCCGCTACTCGTGACGAGGAGCTTAGTTGTTTTTCCTAATACAAATCAGCCGATTGAGGCGGCTCGCCCTTTTTCGATGAAAGCCATCGAAGAAAGTCGTGATAACGCCAGTTCACTTCTTTTTATCGTCAGTCAAAAAGATCCTAATATCGATGATCCAATGCCTGAAGATTTATATCAGATCGGAACACTATGTCGGATTATATCTTTTGGCGATCAAAAACAATTTTATCGCATTCGTGTTACGGCTACTAAGCGCGTAGCGTTTCAAAACATTCGCATCGAAAATAATCATTACGTTGGTGATGCCTTAATTCTTGAAGATATTCAGGAAAATCAAAACGAAACAGCTGTCATCGTCCGCAATATCCTTGAACAAATCGAGCAGTTACCGAGTCTTTCGCGTAGCTTTCCTCGCCAAGTTGTTAGCCAACTATCAAAAGGACTTGCTCCCAGCGAATTAGCGGATACCTTAGCGACGTATTTGAATATGCCAAACGAGCAGAAACAAGCTTTGCTTGAAGAACTTGATGTTAACAAGCGTTTGATGCTTATTTTAGACGTGATTAATCAAGCTAAAGCCGTTATTGAAATTGACAAAAAAATTCAAAATAGCATTCAAAAATCGACCGAGAAAAATCAAAGAGAATATATTCTTCGCGAAAAAATGAAAGCCATCAAAGAAGAACTTGGCGAAATTGCCCCTGGCGAAGAATCGGAAGAAGACATTGCCAAAAAACTTGATAGTAATCCTTATCCCGAATACGTCAAAGCTAAAGTTAAAGCCGAGTTAAAACGCTATGAAATGATGCCACAAGCCTCATTAGAAGCTTCGCTTATTAAAAGCTATATTGATCTTTTGATGAATATTCCCTGGTATCAAAAAACTGACGATAATGACAATTTAGAAGATGCTGAAAAAATTCTTAATGAAGACCATTATGGTCTTGATAAAGTAAAAAAGAGAATCATTGAATACTTAGCTGTTAAGAAAATGACAGGCAATCTCAAAGCACCAATCTTGTGCTTCTTTGGTCCACCCGGTGTTGGCAAAACTTCGCTTGGTAAATCGATTGCTCGAGCACTAGGGCGCAAATTCTTTAAAGCGTCTTTAGGTGGCATTTCTGATGAAGCTGAAATTCGTGGCCATCGCCGGACTTATGTTGGTAGTATGCCAGGGCGCATTATTAGTGGCATGAAAAAATCTGGCGTCATCAATCCTGTCTTCCTCCTTGATGAAGTTGATAAACTATCGACTTCCTACAAGGGAGATCCAGCCAGTGCTTTATTAGAAGTTCTCGATCCCGAACAAAACTTCGCTTTTAACGATAACTATGTCGAGGAACCTTACGATTTAAGCAATGTCTTATTTATCGCAACCGCCAATTATCTTGAAAACATCCCAGCACCTCTTCGCGATCGTTTAGAACTAATTGAAGTCAATTCCTATACTGAACTTGAAAAAATTCAAATCGCCAAGCACTTCCTGCTTAAAAAGCAGATGAAAGCCAATGGCATAGAGAAGATGAATATCAAGTTTAATGATGATGCGTTTAGATTTATTATTCAAAACTATACACGCGAAGCTGGCGTTCGTGAACTCGAAAGAAAAATCGCGGCCGTGATTCGTAAAATTGTTGTTGAGATCGTAAAAAATCCGAAGTTAAAAGAACTAGAAGTAACACCAGAAATCGTTAGAAAACACCTCGGTGTTGAATTATTTGAAAACACTAAGAAAGAAAAAGAAAACCAAATTGGAGTCGTCACTGGTTTAGCCTACACCGAATACGGTGGTGATATCTTACCGATTGAAGTAAATTACTTTCCCGGCAAAGGTAATCTCGTCTTGACGGGAAAACTTGGTGACGTAATGAAAGAAAGCGCCAGTATCGCTCTTGATTACGTGCGTAGCAATGCTGTTAAGTACGGCATTGATAGCGAAATCTTTTCCAAAAATGATATTCACGTTCACGTTCCCGAAGGCGCCGTTCCAAAGGATGGTCCCAGCGCAGGAATAGCAATTACGACGGCGATTGTCTCGTGTTTGACAAAACGGGCGGTTGACGCCAATGTCGCCATGACTGGCGAAGTCACGCTACGCGGCAATGCTCTTCCGATTGGTGGTCTTCGCGAAAAATCGCTTGCCGCTTTAAGAAGTGGTATCAAAACAATTATTGTTCCGAAAGATAATAAGAAAGCGGTTGATGAACTTCCAGAGGAAGTAAAAGAAGCACTCAATATCGTCTATATGAAGACGGTTGATGACGCTTTGGATGTCGCCTGTGTCAAATAATGATTAATTTTCGTAACGTCACATTTATCAAAAGTGCGCCGTCGGCCTCGCAAAGGCCCGACGGCCTTTTCGATGTGATGTTTGTCGGTCGAAGTAATGTCGGTAAGTCTTCGCTCATCAACGCTCTTTGCAATCGTAAAGATTTGGCTTATACGTCCTCAAAGCCCGGTCACACGCGGCTTTTAAACTATTACAACATTGATGAGAAATTTTATTTGGTGGATGCGCCTGGTTATGGCTATGTCGCCAAAGGTCCAAAAGACGCTTTTGCCGAGATGATGGAAAATTATTATGCCGTCCGTAAGCCCCGGCTCGTCGTTATCCTTTTTGATAGCCGCCGCACTCCACAGGAAGACGATATTTCCTTTATGCAATTCCTTCAGGCAAACGATATCCCTGTTTTACTCGTTTTAACAAAAGTCGATAAGTTAAATCAAAAGGAAAAAGCCGCGATTAAAAAAAACATAGCGCCGTTATTAGC
>JAEWLX010000025.1 GCA_023457325.1 Bacillota bacterium
GCATTACACCCGAGCAAATACCTGACTATAAGGGATTAAGAGGAGATGCCAGTGACAATCTACCAGGTATTCCTGGTATCGGCGAAAAAACGGCTATCAAACTTCTTCAAGAATTTTCGACATTTGAAAGGATTGTTGCCCAAGCAGCAAATATTAAGGGCAAGATTGGCGAGAATATAATTGCTTATCAAAAAACAGGTGAAATGTCGAAGCGCTTAGCCACCATCAAAACCGATATCGACTTGCCTTTCACGCTAGAAGATACTTTTTATCAAGGTTATGTTTTTGACAAAATTAATGAGTTTGGGCAGAGATATGAACTCAAACAACTTCTCAACCGTTTGCCAAGCCAATTTAAAATTGAATCGGAACGCGATGTAAAAATTGCCTATGAAAAAATACGTTCGTGTCATAATCTCGACTTGGGAGATGACGTCGCTTTATTCTTAGATATGAAGGAAGACAATTATTTCAAAACTTCTCTACTTGGTCTTGCTCTTTCAAATGGCAAGAAGCATTACTATCTGTCTTATGAGGATTTGATTATTGACGAAGATTTAAAAAGGATTTTGGAAGATGATAAGGTTCGCAAAACATGTTTTGACGCCAAGGCTTTAATCGTTGCCTTTAGCCGGCTAAACATTAATGTAAAAGGCATAGCCTTTGATTTATTACTTGCCTCTTATCTTCTTGATTCTACTTTGAAAAATAACGTTGACTCAATTCTTAATTATTTTGGGGTTGATGCCCACGGAAAAGATGATTCCGAGTTGTCTCTTTTTGATGAGTCAAATCCCTTGCGAACTACAAAAGTTGCTTATTTAACAATTAAGCTTCGCCCCCGTGTTCTTGAAGAGTTAAAAAAGCACGAAGCGCTTGAACTATATCAAACGATTGAGTTACCGCTGGCTTTAGTGCTGGCCGACATGGAAATTGAGGGTTTTCCTCTCGATGTTCAAGTCTTAAATCGAATCGGATTGCAATATCGTAAGCGTCTTGATACTTTAACAAGTGAAATCTATGATTTAGCGGGTGAAGAGTTTAATATCAACTCGCCAAAACAAATTGCTGATTTGTTATATAACAAATTAAATTTGAAAGGCAACCGCAAAGATTCGACATCAGTCGATGCTTTAAAAAAGATTGCTG
This sequence comes from Bacillota bacterium, assembly GCA_023457325.1. Lineage (GTDB taxonomy): Bacteria > Bacillota_I > Bacilli_A > RFN20 > CAG-826 > UBA1424. Next base: position 1,150 of record JAEWLX010000025.1, read on the forward strand.
ATGACCACCCAATTGTCGAAAAGATTCTTGAGTATCGCAAGTACGCTAAATTGATTTCAACTTACATTGACGGTTTAGTCGTTCACGTTCACGAGGATGGCAAGTTGCACGCTATTTTTAATCAAGCCTTAACGACGACGGGCCGCCTTTCCTCGAGTGAACCGAATCTACAAAACATTTCCATTCGCGACGAAGAAGGTCGCTTAATTCGCCAGGCTTTTTATTACCCCGAAAGCGAGTATCAAATTCTTTCCTTAGACTATTCACAAATTGAACTGAGAATTCTTGCATCGCTTAGCAAATGCCAGTCTTTCATCGATGTTTTTAACCGTGACGAAGATGTTCACACCGCTACCGCAAAGGCAATATTTAAAACAAATGATGATGGCGCACGTCGTAAAGCAAAAGCTGTTAATTTCGGAATCATTTACGGTATTTCTGACTGGGGGCTTTCCGAACAATTAGATATTGCTCCTAAGGAAGCCAAAACAATTATCGACGCTTTCTTTAATGCTTATCCCGAAGTAAATGACTATTTACAAAACGTTGTCGATCGGGCTTTTAAAGACGGTTATGTTTCGACGTTGTTCGGTCGCCGTCGTTATCTAAGAGAACTTTACGATAGTAATTATCAAGTTCGCGAGTTCGCTCGTCGCGCAGCGATGAATGCACCAATTCAAGGCACGGCCGCTGATTTAATCAAACTGGCTATGGTCAAAGTGCAGACGATGTTAAAAGACAAGCATTATAAGACAAAGCTCGTCTTGCAAATTCACGACGAACTATTATTTAAAGTCCATGTCGATGAAATCGAGATCGTCCGCAAAGAGATAAGCGATATTATGGAAAGTGTCATCAGTCTTGATGTTAAATTAAAAGTTGATGGCGGTGTCGGTAAATCTTGGTACGATGCCAAATAAGGAAAAAGAATATGCCCGAACTTCCTGAAGTTGAAACAATTAAGAATATCCTTGCTAATTATGTTTTACAAAAGACGATTAGAGGCGTTAAGGTTATCAACCGTAACACAATCGATGGCGATGTTTCTCTTTTTGTTAACTCTTTAGTAGGCAAAACGATTATCGATTTGCAAAGAATGGGTAAGTTTCTTGTTTTTCATCTTAATGATGAAATAATCCTCCTTTCTCATCTTCGGATGGAAGGTAAGTACTTCTATCACCAACAAGCTCAAGAAAATTATGACAAACATGCATGCGTCATTTTCAATTTTGATGATGGCAGTGTTTTAGAATATAATGACACGCGTAAATTTGGGATTATGAAGGTTGATAAACGCGCTGATTATCTTCGTAATCCACCACTTTCAAAACTAGGACCCGAACCATTTAGTGTTGGTGATATCGATGCTCTTTTTGCAAAGATGAAAAGAAAATCGATCCCGATTAAAATGCTTCTTCTTGATCAATCTTTTTTATCAGGACTCGGCAATATCTATGTCGATGAAGTTCTTTACCTTACAAAAATTCATCCCGAAACACCAGCCAGCATGATTAATATCGAACAACTTAAAGCAATCATTGATTCTAGTGTTGATGTTTTAAAGATGGCAATCGCCAGTGGCGGCTCAACGATTCGCAGTTATCATCCGAGTCAAGGGATTGACGGGGGCTTTCAAACGAAACTAAATGCGTATGGACGTCAGCATTTACCGTGTCTACGTTGTAGTCATGAAATGCGAAAAATATTCGTGGGTGGACGAGGCACAACATTTTGTCCTAATTGTCAAAAAAATCCCGCTTTACCATATGTTTTAGGAATAACCGGGCCAATTGGCTCAGGAAAATCATCTGCCACCGCCTTTTTTAAAGATCATGGTTATCTAACGATAAGCGGTGATGCAATTGTGAGTCATCTTTATCAAGATAAAAATGTTCAAAAGGAAATTATTAAACTGTTTGGAGAAGAAGTTATTACTTCTACATTAGACATTAATAAAAATTTGATTATTGCCACCATCATCGCCGATCCAAATAAAAAAAGAAGACTTGAAAAATTATTGCACCCTCGAGTCGAGCAAGCCGTTCTAGAATTAATCAAAAAGACGAACAAAGACCAAAGAATCGCTGTTGAAATGCCTCTTCTTTTTGAATCAAAGATTGCCGATTATTGTGATGAAACACTATATGTCGATATTAAAAAGGATGTTCAAAAAGAGCGTCTTGCTTCCCGCCGTTTACCAGTCGAAATTTCTTTAGCCCTTAACGCCGGGTTTGACGCGAAGCACAATAAAGAAAAAGCGACTTATGTCGTTGATAACTCCTCGACTTTAGACGCTTTGCACATCAAACTTCAAAAAATTATTAGCTAATATACTGACAAACCGCTCAAATCAAATTCTTCTTCGCACATTTCTTTTAACAAGCGCGATAGTTGTTTAGCGCGAATTGATCCAGCTTTGCTGGTCTCATATAATTGTCCGATTTCATTTATTGAAAAATCGCTGGTGAAAAAAGTTATGCGCTGGTTTTTCGCCCGTTCAATGAGAATTGGCAAAACAATCGTATCACGCACGTAGTCGTTTTTATATTCGTTGCCAAAATCATCAAAGACAAGCAATGGAACGTTCGACAATTCGACGATGCTTCGAGCAAAGCGTTCCTTTTCATTAAAAGCTAAATCATTTAATTCTTTGATGCGGTTTGTTGCATTAATAAAAGCAACTGGTTCTTTTTTAATGGCGATAAAATCATTAACAAATGTCGCTAGCAAAAATGATTTTCCAACCCGATGTCCGCCTTTAACATAAATCCAGCGATTCGAACCGCCTTGTAACAATTGACTAAAAAGTTTGATAACACGATTCCGCTCGGCTGTTTTATCGAGCGTCTTCGTCGATGATTCCTTCCATTCACCTGGAAAGTCAGCATATAAATACTTACTATCAATTTCGATGCGTCTAAGAATTTTATGGCACGGAGTAAAAACGCGTTCAATCATGCCGTTATCATTGACGAGTTTAAGTTGTAAATGTGGGGTTGCCTTACGGCAATTTTCGACACCTGGACATTTACGACAATAGTCATAGTCTTCTTTAAAGGCGATAAACTTTGAAATGTTTTCGCGGACCATTTTGACAGTTGGATTTAAGGTTTGTTTAATAATCTCGTAAACTTCAACATCGCTGCGAAGTTCCTCGAGCATTTCATCAATATATTGATCGAGTTCTGTTTTTTCGAAAGGTGGTAGTTTTATTTTTTCCATGCTCGTTAATCCTTTTTCTTACTCTCAATCGAAGCGAGGATTTTTTCTAGTTCTTCATCGCTAATCTCGGTTTCTTTTACTTTATCATTGTTAGCATCACTTTTTATAGTTGATGGTTTTGACGTCCGCCAGGCAGAATTAATTTTTATTAAGTAATTCATGGTGTCAATTGCAGTCGTCACTCCTTCTCGAGCAAGCGATGAGGCGATTTTTTCGGTATAACGTCTTGATAAGACATTATCGGCTTTGGCCAGAACATAGTCGACTAAAGCGTTGATCACACCGTGCGAAAAACCATAGTTTTTAGATAAATCATCGACTAAATCTAAGTCGGAACGACTTGGTGAAGTGTTATTTTGTTTAATTCGCAAATATTCACCCGGCGCCATTGAATCTAACAGTTTGACTTTACTTGCTAATTCACTTTCGCTATTAATGATGCTTTTTTGGCCATTTCTTTTGCGATGGAAAAAGGGAAATTTAACTTCATCCTTAGCCCGTTCGGAAATATACTGAAAGTTGAGTCTTTGATTCTTATTATCTGGATTGTACGAATCGATAACAATTTCGGCCATCGTATATTCATCAAGGGAAAACAATGCGGCAAGACGTTCAATTTCTTTTAAGTCTTTCTTTAAAAAAGAATCGCGCTTAATTTGCCCGCTCTTTTCGATGTGCAAGAAAAAGGAATCGAAATCAAACGATGTATCAATCCGTCCCGATTTGCGACCTTTGACGTCAATCTTGAGGTCCTTACGAAATGCTGGGTCATCAAAATCGGGATTAAATGTCTCGATAAACGAGGAAGTAATATCATTAAAATCTTTTGCCTGAAAGTCTACTTTGTATGATAAAGCGAGTCGTTTTGCCTCTTTTTCGCCCACATATTTAATTAATAGGCCTTTAAAAAGAACATCATCAAAATACTCGCGAGGCGATTTGGGAGCGTAGACGACATAAATGTAATAGCGCATGCCGTTTTCTTCTTTAAAGAAGGTTCTAAGTAACCCCACCGCTTCTAAGGCGCGCCGCGCAGTGAAAAATTCTCCTGATGAAATCTGGAGTTTGTCAAAAAGATGCGCGTGATCAAAAATGTCGATGTCAGTTGCTTTCATTTTCTCAAAAAAGAGCGTTAGATAAATCGCCGAACTCTTATGGCCAATCAGAGGCTGATAAAGCTCGATGAGGACCTCACGATCAATATCACTTATCAAAGAGGCGAAACGCACCTCGTAATAATCTTTTTCGCTTATGTAATCCATGTTTGATTCCTAATACGCCACAAATTATAGCATGGAGCAAAGGTAAAATAAACCAAAAAAGCCCACGCCATCAATTCTTTTTTTACATTTGTGCATACTTTTCCACCGCCGTTTTTTATCAAGTTTTACGATGTTATCGGCTTTTTAATCATGCAAAAATAGGCAACTGCATTTTTGTCCACAAAAGGATGTAATCGTTTTCAAAGTGATACTTTTCGAATTTTCAGTCATTTTCATATATAATGAATGAGCAAATAAAGAGGTGTTTAATATGGTTAAACGCGTTGGAGTACTTACGTCTGGTGGCGATGCCCCCGGAATGAACGCCGCCATTCGTGCCATTGTTCGTTCTGGTATTAAAAATGGTTTGGAGATGTTCGTAATTTACGAAGGATACAAAGGTCTAATCGAGGGCAACATCGAGAAAGTTGATCGTAATTTCGTAAGCGATATCATTAATCGGGGTGGAACAATTATCAAAAGCGCTCGTTCTCGGGAGTTTAAAGATGAGGCTGCTCGTTTAATCGGCGTTAAGCAACTACGTAATTTTGGTATTGATACACTGATTGTAATCGGGGGCGATGGAACATACATGGGGGCCAAAAAGCTCTCGGAGTTAGGCATAAATTGCGTCGGTATTCCCGGTACAATCGATAACGATTTATCGTCCAGTGATTTTACGATTGGTTTTGATACAGCCCTAAATACTATTTGTGAGTGTGTCGATAAATTGCGCGATACGACCGCTTCTCATCAAAGATGCACAATAATCGAGGTTATGGGCAACAAATGTGGCGATTTAGCTCTTTACTCGGGCGTTGCCGAGGGGGTCGAAATGATTATTACTCCTGAGCACCCCTACACCGAAGCAGAAATAATGAACCGTATAAAAACATTAGGGACTGGCAAGAAAAAACATTCCTTAATCATCGTCAGTGAAAAAGTATTTCCCAACGTTATTTCCTTTGCTGAAAAAGTTACACAGGAAACAGGATTTGAAACGAGAGCCGAAGTTCTCGGACGTTTACAAAGAGGTGGTTCACCCTCAGCCTCTGATCGCATTTTAGCAACAAGAATGGGTGTCTACGCCATCGAAAGATTAATCGAAGGTGTCGCCAATGTATGCGTCGGTATTTCTAATGGCAAAATCGTCCATTACTCTTTTGACGAAGCTTTTGCCTTACCACGTAAAAAACACGAAGAATTGTTTGCTTTGATCAGCATGGTCAATCGGTAAAAATGAAGGACAAAAGAATAGTTATCAGTGTTGATATCGGCGGAACAAATTCTCGTTTTGCCCTTATAGACGAGAATTTTCAGATCATTAAAAGTCTAACTCATCCCACTATTTTATATAAGAAAGACGAATTCGTGAGTTCAATCGTCGAGTCAATTAGAGAAATCGGTTCTAATAGTGATAATGTAGTTGCCATTTCCTTAGGTATTCCTGGTCCAATTGGAAATAATGGACATGTTATCGACTTACCGAATATTCATATTCAAGACATTCCTCTTGGAGAAATACTTTGCAAAGAATTTGAACTACCCGTTTTTATTCGAAATGATGCGGAAATGGCCTGTTTTGCCGAAGCTATGCTTGGCCACGGCAAAAACTATCAACGCGTCTTTTTTATTACCATTTCCACTGGTTTGGGAGGCGCATTAGTCGTTAACCATAGTTTAAAGGATAGTCCTCTTGAAATTGGACATACGCCTTATACGTTCCAAGGACAAGATAAATACTATGAGTATTTTGCAAGTGGCAATGGTTTATCAAATCTTGCAAAAATGTATGGATTAGAAATTCAATACAGTCATCAATTTTTCAAACTTGTCGAAAGTAAAAATGCTTTGGCCTTGCAGGTTTATGAGGCATGGCTTCATATAATGAGTGACTTTTTGTCATTTATTAAAGAACGCTATCATCCGGATATTTACACATTTACTGGCGGTGTTTTTAATTCGAAAGAGGTTTTTTGGAATGATTTAACTCACCGACATCAAGATCTCAATCTGCAAGTATGTTATTTTGATCAAAACGCCGGTCTAATCGGGGCGGCGTGTTATGCTTTTACATCGCTTGACAATTGACTTAATTAAAATTAGTCAATATACTTGTATTCGCAACGATGAAGCCATGTCGCATTCATCTTTCTAACCAGAGAAGAAGCCAATTGGTGAGAGGCTTCAAGAAAGAGACATGCGAAACCACTTCTGAGCATCCGATGACAAATTGGACGTAACTCGCGTTAAGAGCTTTGAGTGCATATCATAGATATGAATTAGGGTGGTACCACGTGAAAGCGTCCTTAAGATGGGCGTTTTTTATTACAAAGGAGAATCATTATGAAATTAGTCCTGCCAAGTGGCGATGAATTAATCATCGAAGTCGGTCAATCTGGTTTTGAAGCCGCAAGCAAAATCGCTATTAGTTTAGCCAAAAAAGCATTAGCTTTTCGTTTAAACGGAAAACTATTTGATTTACATGCTCCAATTAAAGAAGAAGGAACATTTGAAATCGTGACCGAAAACGATAAAGACGCTATTGAACTACTAAATCATTCGACTTCTCATCTTTTAGCACATGCCATTAAACGTCTATATCCTGACGCTCATATTGGTTTTGGACCAAGTATTGAGGAAGGTTTTTACTACGATATTGATTTTGCCAGTCCAATTGTAGAGGCTGATTTGGCCACAATCGAAAACGAAATGAGAAAAATTGCCAAAGAAAACCACCGCATCGTTCGTCGTGAAGTATCTTTCGATGATGCTTTAAAACTATTTGCTGATAATCCATACAAAATTGAACTCATTAAAGAAATAGCTCAAAACATATCGATTTATGAACAGGATGATTTCTTTGATCTTTGCACGGGACCGCATCTAGCAAACACAAATCTAATTCGTCATTTTAAACTAATTAGTTTAGCTGGTGCTTATTGGCGCGGAAATTCCGACAATAAACAACTGACAAGGATTTATGGCACTTCTTTCTTCAGCAAAGAGGATTTAGTTAAGCATTTAGCCATTTTAGAGGAACGCAAAAAGCGCGATCACCGCAAGCTCGGAAAAGAACTTGGTCTCTTTATGGTTTCCGAGTATGGACCTGGCTTCCCCTTTTGGCTTCCTAACGGCATGATTTTACGAAATGAACTGGAAAATTTCTGGTACAAAAAACACGAGCTTGAAGGTTATACCTTCATTAAAACCCCAATCATGCTTTCAAAGGAACTTTGGATTACAAGTGGTCACTACACAAATTATCGCGAAAATATGTATTTTAGTCAGATTGATGACCGCGAATTCGCTATTAAGCCAATGAATTGTCCTGGTAGCTTATTGGCTTACAAATACGAACTTCACTCATATAAGGATTTACCTCTTCGGGTTGGCGAATTAGGACTCGTCCATCGTCATGAAGCAAGTGGCGCCTTATCGGGTTTGTTCCGCGTTCGTGCTTTTACTCAAGATGACGCTCATATTTATTGTCGCGAGGATCAGGCAATCGATGAAATCATCAGAATGTTAAAATTATACGATGAAGTGTATTCGTTATTCGGACTAAGTTATCACATTGAACTAAGCACTCGTCCTGAGAAAAAGTTTATTGGTTCAATTGAAAATTGGGATCGTTCGGAGCACGCGCTTGCTCAAGCCTGTAAAGCAATCGGTAAAGAGTACATTGTTAACGTTGGCGACGGCGCCTTTTACGGCCCCAAACTAGATTTTAAACTCAAAGATTCGATGGGACGCATTTGGCAATGCGGAACGATTCAGTTTGATATGAACCTGCCAGAGCGTTTTGATATTACTTACATTGATCAACGGGGCGAGAAAGTCCGGCCCATTATGTTACATCGCGCTTTATTTGGAAGCTTAGAACGCTTCATTGGCATCCTGATTGAACATTACGGTGGCGCCTTTCCAAGTTGGCTTGCTCCTGTTCAAGTTAACATTATCCCCGTTAATAATTCATTACATAGTGAATATGCACATCAAATTGCTAACGAATTGCATCATAAAGGCGTGCGCATTACGGTTGTTGACTCAGAGGAAAAAGTCGGATTCAGACTACGTAATTCGCAAGTACGAAAAATACCCTATACCCTTGTTGTCGGCGATAACGAAGTTCGCGACAATACGCTAACTTATCGCTTGTATGGACAAGAAAAGCAAACCAATATTTCGGTAGATGATTTCTCCAAACTCATTCTTGAGGAAATCGACACAAAACGTCACTATTAATTATGCTTGACACCTTCGCGTAGCGATGCTAAACTAACCGACGTAGATAAAAACGTAGAAAGAAGATGCGCCTGCTTCTCACCAGATTGACAATGTTAATTGGTTAATGCTACAAAACGAAAGTTTCAAAGATAACGGGCGCTGATTCGCGTCCGTTTTATTTATAATAAACAAAGGAGTTGATCGACCATAGCAAACTATCCCATGAACCCCGGACAGAGACGTCCGGAGGCAAACACCGACCTCGTCAATGAGCGCATTCGTTTTTCGGAAGTGCTCGTCATCGGTCCAGCAGGTGAGTCATTAGGTAAAATGAGCTCAAGAGCTGCTAATGACCTAGCTAATCGTTACGAATTGGATTTACTATGCGTTGCGCCAGGCGCTAACCCACCCGTATGTAAAATACTAAACTACGGTAAGTATCGCTTCGAAGCACAAAAGCGCGCAAAGGAAAGTCGCAAAAACCAAAAGATTATCGAAATCAAAGAGGTGCAATTGACACCACAGATCGGAGTTCATGATTTGATGGTCAAAGTAAGGGGTGCAATTGGCTTTTTCCAAGATGGGAACAAAGTCAAAGTTGGTGTCCGCTTCCGCGGTCGTCAATTAGCGCATCCAGAAGTCGGTGAAGAAGTTCTCAACAAATTTATTAGTCTTGTTGAAGAATACGCTGTCGTCGAAAAAGAAGGAGTCTTGGAAGGTCGTTGGATGACGGCCATTCTCGCCTCAAAGATAAAAAAATAGGAGTAAAACAACATGCCAAAAATGAAGAGCAAAAGAGCTTTAATGAAACGCATTAAAGTTACGGGCAGCGGCAAGGCAAAACGCCATTCAGCGTACACATCACACCTCGCCCCTCGCAAATCAACCAAACAAAAACGCCACTTGAGAAAGGCTCAGCTATTGTCACATAGTGATATGAAACGCGTAAAATTTCTCATCATCAAATAGGAGGTGCCCTAAATGGCCAGAGTAAAAGGTGGCACCGTCACACGTGCCAGACGTAAAAAAATATTAAAAAGAGCTAAAGGATATTTCGGTAGTAAACACTTACTTTTTAAGACTGCTAAAGAACAAGTAATGCATTCATTGATGTATGCATATATTGATCGCCGCAAAGTTAAAAGAGACTACCGAAAATTATGGATTAAACGCATTAATGCTGCATGCAGAATGTGCGATATTTCCTACTCACGCTTCATCAATGGCTTGTCATTAGCCAAAGTTGAAGTCAACCGTAAGATGCTTTCAGAACTCGCAATCAGTGACTTTGAAGCTTTCAAACAATTGGTTGAAGTTAGCAAAAAAGCTAGCGCTAAATAAGCGTTAGAACATAGAAAACGGCTGCAAAACGCAGCCTTTTTTTATATCAAATTACAGTAAAATAATTACAAATCTTCGCTATTTGCACTAATAATGACCGATTTTGTGCCATTTACCGCTTCAAGAACAAGTGATTCGAAATCTAACTTTTCCTCAAGCCAAAGGGTTGAATTAAAGTTAGGTTTTGTCGTGGGGTTTTGTGGTTTAAAAATGGTGCAACAATCTTCATAGGGGCGAATAGAAATATCATAGGTTTTGATTTTTTTGGCAATTTTAATAATGTCGTTTTTATCATAAGTGACAAGTGGACGAATAACTGGCATATTTGTCACTTCATTAATTACCCTCATCGAGCGAAGTGTTTGGCTTGCAACTTGACCTATCGATTCACCATTGGCGATGGCCTGACATTTGCGAATATTAGCTATTTTCTCACTGATGCGATACATCATTCTTCGCATAACCGTAATGGCGTAACTTGAATCGACATTATCATAAATCGCTTCCTGAAGTTTAGTAAAAGGAACAATGTGTAAGCGAATAGTGTCTTGGTAATAGCAAAGATTTTTAAGTAAATCACTAACTTTGTCAATGACCGCACTGCTCGTGTAAGGTGGAGATGCAAAATGAATGCACTCGACTAAAACGCCCCTTTTCATAAGTAGATAGGCTGCTACCGGAGAGTCAATCCCACCTGACATCATCATTAAAATCCTGCCCCCAATGCCAAGAGGATAGCCTCCCGCTCCCTTGAAGGTTTCCAAAAATAAATAGGCTCCTTCGTGACGCACTTCAATTCCTACAGTTATATCGGGTTTAACAACATCGACCCTTAAAGAAGTATTGCGTAAAATTTCTTTGGCGACAGTTCGATTGATTTCGTCACTAACAATCGGAAAAGTTTTATCCGATCTTTTCGAGCGAACTTTAAAAGTATTAACCGCTTTGTCTTTGACCATCTCGATAGCTATCTTTTTGATGATTTCAATATTTTTTTCTTGCCTTGTCACAAGGGTGAGAGAATTAATGCCGCTAACTTCTTGAAGCTCACTAATCATCGCATAAGGATCGTTACCATTAACCAAAATATAAATGTGGTCGAAACGTGTCTCGATTTGAAAATCAAGGAATGTTCCGCCAAGTTTTCTTCGAATGTTTGTGGCAAGCAGTTTGACGAAATCCATCTTATTTCGACCTTTGGTCGATAGTTCGCCAAAACGCACCATTATACGTTCATATATCACGTTCTTATCCTCGCGATAACCGCTTCATAGGCTTCAATGAAAGTTTGTATATCTTCTAGTTTCGTCATCTTATCAAAACTAATGCGCAGGGTATTATTCGCTAGTTCTTCGCTTCGTCCTAATGCTTTGACTACGTATGAAGAGGTTGCCAATTTGTGATGGCAGGCACTAACCGAAGAAATCATAATTCCCTCGTTTGAAAGAGCTTCGACAACAACGCTGGCCTTTTTGTCGGTAAGGGAAAAATTAAAAATGTAAGGGGAGGAACTGTCTGGACTATTGATAACAATATTGTCCTGTTTAGCAAAGTAACTACGAACATATGAAGATAGTGAAGCGACATGGGTGGTTACTTTTTGCTGATCGCGAATAGCTTCTTTAGTGGCTATCGCTAAAGTATACGCTAAGGCAACGCTGACCGTTGAGCTTCTAAAGCCGAATTCTTGATTTCCTCCGCTTAACAAGGGAAGAAAATCAATTGTTTTTTTGAAAATGAGAGCCCCACTACCTTTGAGTGCGTTTATTTTGTGACCGGAAATGCAAAACATGTCTATATCTTGATAAGGTAACGAGATTTTGCCAATGGCTTGTGTTGTATCAACATGCAAAACGGCTTTTGAATGCCGATGGACAATAGCGGCAATTTCTTTGATTGGGTTTAGACTTCCCACTTCATTATTTACAGCCATTATCGATACGATAATCGTTGTCTTTTTTAAAGCCGCTCTTACGTCTTCTGGACGAACTTGTCCTTTATGATTTACGTTTAAAACAGTCACTTCAAAACCAAACTGATCGCGAAGTTGTATTACTGACTCGTAAACCGAAGGATGTTCGATATTACTGATAATGATATGTTTGCCCCGATTTTGATGTTTGAGAGCGAAGCCTTTAAGGGCCAAATTATTCGCTTCAGTGGCCGAAGAGACAAAAATAGCGCGGTGACTCGCATCGACTGTTAATGCCTCTAAAATAATCGTTCGCGCTTTTAATAAGTATTTTTCAGCACTTCTTCCCGCTTGGTGGTTGCTGTTAACGTTTGCAAAAAAATCGCTTTCTAGGCGCTGATAGATATCAAGAAGGGCACGACTTGGCTGAGTCGTGGCAGCGTTATCTAAATAAATCATTGATTATTTCCTGTAACGGCTAATGGTTTTTTAGTCACTGACACTTCCGCCTTGACGAAGTTTTCTCAGGGCGTTGCTCGTATCGACATATGCTTTTTCGAAGTTGGCGTTAAAGAAGTGCGCTTCGCTTTGTAAAACAAGATGATGAATATCGCTTAAGTGTTGACGGTCGCGATTAGCATATAAAATAGCTGATTCAGCTAGAGCCATCATATTGTTGTCGCTTTCAATTTCGTTGAGGACAGGCTCGCCTTCCTCGATCAACCAACTAATATTGTTTGAAACCGTCGTAATATCTATTGGAAGAACGTTGAGGATATCGTTAACGCTATTAAGCGAAGTGTAAATACGTTCAAGCAATTCTTCATATTTTGCGGTGAATTCTTTTAAAGATATATCGCGAACAATTTTTTCGGCTTTCTTGACGCGATGATAATAATCATAAATTAATAAATAAGCGTTCTCGGCTGTCTCTTTTAAGGAGTCAAGATAAACTTGAAAGTCTTCCATCATCGATAAGACAAGATTAGACTCATCGCGAAGTTCATGCATCTTACTAACGAGTATCGAATATGGTTGCTTGGTCGAAGAATGAATAAAAGTATCGAGTGACCTCTTGGTCGCACCAACCTTATTTATTTCGCTTTGAATTTCATTGACGCGATTAGCATAGTCGCCGCTGATAACATAGATTTTTTTTACTTCCGGAATTGTGTTACAAAGTTTAATAAACTTTTTTTCAAGCGTGTTGACAATTACATATATGTCTTCGCATTCAGCATCAAAAATAACACGCGCCTTCTTTTCTTCTTCAAACAAAATAAAATACTCATCAATGCGAGCGATGATATTATCTAAGGCATTATTAACGCCGGTAAGTTCGAAACTTTTAATTTTCTTGGTCAACAAATCAAGTTCGCGATTCATGTCGTAAATATTATTTTTAACTATCAAATGATGAAGCGGGTACTTTGCATCTACCATTTCTTCATAGGCGTTCATCAGTGAAGCGATCTTATCGGGTATTACCATCGTCACAAGCGCACAAATATTGGGTAGTTTTGTCAATACTCTACCCACTTCTTTTATTGCTTTGGAAATGTTTGGTAGTAATGTATTCGCATCATCATACTGAGCCGATTCCACATATTGTTCGAATTCATCAAAAAGGCCATCGATATATTCATACACGGCATCAAAAGATGAGATCACTAATTGCAAATCGCCTTGTTTTGAATAGTAATCTTGTTTGATTCTTCTTAATTCCTCTTTCAAAGAAAGAGACGCTTGGCGAGCTTCTTCTTCGGGTTTAACAACCGAGATTAAATCGCTATTCAAGGTGTTAACGTGTTTTTCATACGTTTCGATAATATTCCGACCATCAGAGTAAGATACTTTTAAGGCTTTATACTTTCCTTCGTCCACGAGGTCTTTTAAACCATTAATCGTATTTTGAGCCTGGGCATCAAAACGATCGCGAATTTCTTTAAAACGCTTAAGATATTGCGTATGCAACTCGACATATAACAAGTTTGTTCGTGAGATGATTTCAAGTCTTTTTACATACTGGGCATCTTGGCCAATTAAAAGAGCATGCAAATACTCAAAACGGCGCTCTAATTCGCGGACTTGTTTACGAGCAACATGACGAACGATAACAAATTTATACAATAAAAAAATAATTGCGCTGACGACTAGCGCTGCACCGATGGCAATAAAGGTAATGCCGGTCGGACTAACTAACATTATGAAATTTGTATCAGTCATTTATTTTTACCTTGTAAAGAATTATAACATTCAAGTCAATCAAATTCAAAAAGCATTTCGCTTTTTTCTAGGTTCGACAAGAAAAGGTTTATAAATTGAGTATAATTAAATTTCGTTAATCATTTATAGTTAAAAAACGAAGATATATCGGCATAGATTGGTAGATTGCCTTTCGCGTTATTAATAATTATTAATCGTCGAAAATATATGCAACTCTTTTTATTGACTAATCACCTTCGTTACTATATAGTATTCGTTGCATGTAATGCAGCATGTAAATACTCCTTGTCCGATGTCAGGAACAACTGTGAAATAGTAGCCTAAGCTCAACGGTGAAATTTGATCCATGACATCCGAAGGATGGAATTTGCACCTCTTGCTTTATATTGCGAAATATAAGGAAAGGAGAAAATAGAACATGAGATTTACTGGTTCAGATTACAAACGTTCACGTCGTCTTGGTTTTTCAACGCTCGAAACAGGTGAAGAACTTAGAAAAAGACCTTATGGTCCCGGACAACACGGCAACGCTCGCAAAAGAAAACCTTCTGAATACGGAAAACAATTAGTTGAAAAACAAAAACTACGTCATATGTACGGAGTTAATGAACGTCAATTCCGCCGTCTCTTCAATATCGCGACAAAATCCGATGAAGTTACTGGTATTGCTTTCTTCCGCATTTTAGAATCAAGACTCGATAACCTCGTCTTTAGAATGGGTTTTTCCAGAACAAGACGCGGCGCCAAACAACTTGTTAATCACGGTCACGTGACCGTAAATGGCAAGAAGGTTGACATCTCATCATACCTTTGTTCGGTTAATGATGTGGTCGGCATTCGTGAGTCAAGCAAGTCACTTAAAGTGATTAAAGAAGCTCTTGAAAGCAAGCCATCATCGGTTGGCTATGTCAAAGTCGACAGCGCCAAACTCGAAGGAACCCTTGTTCGCATGCCCGACCGTAATGAACTTCCGGCCGACATCAACGAAGCGCAAATCATTGAATACTACAACCGCTTGCTCTAATATTTGATTTTAAAAAACAAAAAGACCCATTGGGTCTTTTTTTATACGTTCGGTAAATCTATTTAAGGTTAATTAGATAGTAATTCTTCTTACCGCGCCGCAGGACATAATATGAACCATGAAGTGCGTTCTGACGAGAAAGTGGTCTCGTGCCATCTGTTACTTTCTCACCATTAAGCGATATGCTTCCGTTATTTAAAAACTCGCGAGCTTCGCGCTTCGATGACGCCGCCTTAGTTAAAAGCAAAGCATCTTCTAAAATAATATGCTCATCCACTTTAACTTCGAGATCACCTAGAACATCAACAAGGTTCTTTTCGCTCATCGTTTTAAAGTCGCCGGAAAAGAGCGATTCACTCATTTTTATTGCTTCATCAGCCTTATCTTTTCCGTGAATAACGCTTACTACTTCATATGCTAGTGTTTTTTGACCATGGCGTAGACCAGGATTTTTTTCGTGTTCATAGGCAACATTTTCGATCTCGTTTTTATCAAGAAAAGTAAATACTTTTAGATAACGGATGGCGTCTGAGTCACTGACATTAATAAAGTATTGATAGAGTTTGTAAGGAGTTGTAATGTCTGGATCTAGATAAAGTGCGCCACCTTCCGATTTTCCAAACTTACGTCCGGTCGAATCAACGATGAGGTGACTTGTCATAACACCGACCTTAACATCGCTACCTTCGGCTTTTCTAATTAGTTCTAGGCCACTAGTGAGATTGCCCCACTGGTCGCTTCCACCGATTTGAATTCTACATCCGTGGTGACGATATAAGGTTAGAAAGTCGATTGCTTGTAGTAAGTTGTAAGAAAATTCAGTATAAGATATGCCGTTTTCTAAACGAGAGGCGATTATTTCTTTATTGAGCAAATAATTAATTGGAAAGTATTTTCCATAATCGCGAAGATAGTCAAGCATGCTTAATTTACTTAACCAGTCATAATTGTTGACAATAATACCTTTTTTCGGATCGTCGAGATTAATAAATCTCGCTAATTGATCTCTAATCGCGTTAGTGTTCTTAATTAACTCTTCATTGTCTAATAAATTGCGCTCTTTTGATTTGCCAGATGGATCGCCAATCATACCTGTTGCACCACCAACGACGGGAATAACACGGTGGCCAGCTCTTTGAAGACGCATCAAAAGAGAAATCATAACAAAATTACCGATATGCATTGAAGCTGCACTTGGATCAAAACCACAATATATTGTTTGCGGGGTTGCGAGTAATTCTCTTATTTCTTTTTCATCGGAATAATCTTTTATTAAACCGCGATAATTAAGTTCATCAATGATGTTTGTCATTTTTTACTCCTTTGTGCTGTTGCGGGCGGTGAATGTCGATTCAAACTTATAAGCTTTTTCGTTAAGTTCACCATTAAGCAAATCGACTAACATATACATCGCTCTTTTGCCGACTTCCTGCATGTTGATATAGAAACTTGAAAGAGTTGGGCGAATAATTTCTGCATATTTAGTGCCAATAATCGATACAACCTCGACATCATCTGGGACCTTTAAGCCCGAATCAGTCGCAGCGTTAACGATGGCGGCGCCAATCGAGTCACGATAGGCGATAAAAAAGCCTCTGCGATGTTTTTTAAAATATTCCATAAAGTCCAAATAGGTCCGTTCTGAAGAGTCATCAACATTAAATATCCGATACGGAACATCGATTTCGGTGTGAAAATCAATGAAAGACTTTTCAATACGGGCCAGTAAACGACCAGCATTATGAACATGAAGGAAAACGGCTGGCTTCATATCGTTTTTTTCATAACGGGTTTTGAGCATTTTCTTGAATGCGTGTTCATAACCAAAGTTAATGCACCCGACACGGTCACCAGTAATTTTGGTGTTAATTACCATTGTCGGAACTGAGTATGAATTTATTTTTTCGATATCTTCCTTGTCGAGCTGATCATCAAAAATAATGACACCGTCAACGTGTGAAGTAATAACCTTTTCGACCATGGCGATGGCATCACTTCTTGAATAAGAAGTCACGAATAACGTCAGTACAAAGCCTTTTTCTTTAGCGACTTCGGTTATACCATTTAACATATTTGCTATATAAACATAGTTAGCCGAGGGAATAACAATTCCGATGTTTGTTGTGACATTCGTGGCCAAGGCACGAGCAAGTCCGCTTGGTTTATAACCTAATCTTTGAATGGTTGCTTCGACTTTTCGGCGAGTCGTTTCAGTAACATTTCCTTGTTTGTTTATCACGCGCGAAACGGTTGCTAAAGAAACACCACTTGCTTTTGCAACTTCATAAATTGTAACTCTATCTTTTAAATAATCCATTTTTCAAACCCCTGTGCTATTCATAGTATATGAAAATATTTTCATAAGCAACAGAGACGTTTTCATAAAGGGCGTTAATAAATAGGATAAGGTACCGCATGCAAACGATTCGAAGGAATGTTTCGACGCCCTTCTTTGGCTTGGGGCTTTCCGTCAAGCATAACAAGATCGCCGGTAAAACCAATAGTCGTGTTGTTAACAAAAGCCGTTCCCACACCATACATATCAACGGGAACGCCTAACTTAACCCATTGCGTAATTTTGTTAACATCGAAGCTGCTGGAAACAACGATTTTAACATAGTTAAATCCTTCACTATCAAGAGCTTTTCTCAAAGCAAAAATGAGTTCTTTACAAACACCATGTGCATCAAATTGTGATGTATCTTTATTATCAAAATAATGATCGACTAATGCTTTTGAAGTATCAACCCTAACAGCCTTTAAATCCGTCTTTAAGTATCTCGCTAACATTAGTGAGTCATGGACAACATTATTATTGTAATCAATTAAGGCCGTCACCTTTTCGTTTGGAAAAGTTTTGCGGTACAAATCAGCAGCTTTAATAATGTCACCTCCGCACACTTGAATAAGGGCGTGGGGCATTGTCCCCATTCCTTTTCCTCCCCACCAATAACCTTGGGCATCAGTACTGACTTTATTTATACCTGCAACATATGTTGCATAACCATCGCCAACTTGTGTTAAATAATCATCTTGTCGATCAGCCATCGAAAAACAGGGTGTATCTTTCAACTGTGAAACAACGCGATATACATTCGTGGCCACACTGCTACGCCGAGCAAGAATACCATCGATCATGCTTTCTAAAAAGCCGAAATGCTCGTACTTACCAGTTACTTTTAAGACTGGTTCATTCGCATCGACAATATCGCCGTCATTTAGAGCCTCAATCGCAATATGCTGTGGCTCGATAGCGAAGGTATGAATTAAGGCAATTGCTTCATCAACTCCACAAACCATCGCTTGCTCTGTTCGTTGAAAAAACTGCATGGTCACGATATGGCCTGGGTTATGTTCTTTAACGATGTCACGGGCCCTTAAAAAGTAATTCGCGGCATAAAAGCCTGTCCGAAGTTTTTCATCAAACTGAAAAGTTCGATTGGTGAGTCGAGATATTTTTCCTTGTTCTTTTAATCTTATTTCTAATTCCATGTCTTACTCCTTTGCAAAAAAATCTTGGCCTATTTCCATAAACTCGTCAATAAAAAAATAACCATCATCCTCGTTTTCATTAAGCAAGTTTAAATCACTTTTTAAACATAGTTTACCTTCAAAGAACACATTGCCATGTTCCTCTACTCCAACGCTTTGACCATTGCCTAAGATAGTCCCTGCTAAAGCGATGACTACTAAAGTATTTACTTCTACCTGAGAACTAATCAAGTTTACATATATTACACGACTGCCGATATCAATTTTTCCAATCCTTCCGCTTTCTTCTTCGCCCTCGATTGTTTCGATAACTTGCCCGACGACAAAACCTGATTCATTTTGATAAGCAAGAGCTGATAAGCCGTGATTAAGCAAAATGTGATTAATTACATCGAGAAACTCACTAGCAGGATTAACAATCATTCCTTGTGCTTTGATTCTGACAATTTCGGAAATGGCAAAAATATTAATGCCGATTAGCTCATCATCATGGAAAATAAGGGTTATATTGTCCCTTTTTTCGTGTTTGTTAGCCTTTTTTTGACTACCAAAAAGAATCATTAAGACATCGCCAATCGTATGATAATTGTAAAAGAGACGATACATTTATTGTCGGGCTTTCTTTAAGGCTAAAAGTGTCTTATTATCGAGATTTCTTAAGATGTATAGCAATGATTTTTTGGCCGCTAAGTAATCGTCAACATCTATCATGGAACTTGGTGAATGAATTCCTCTTGCGCAAATGCAATGAGTTAAGGTTAATGCACCAGAATTAGCTTTGTGAATCGCGCCAGCATCCGTACCACCAGGCGAATCAAAGTATTGATATTTGACGCCAGTATTTTGACAGGCCTTGATTTGTAAATCAAGCAACTCAGGAAAAGCAATCATCGAGCGATCTAAATAGCGAATCAAAACGCCCTCGCCTAGTTTTCCATATTCATTTTTATCATCGCCGATATCGCGCGCTGGTGAGCAGTCAAGGACGATAGCTAGATCAGGTTTAATGGCCTGTGCAGATGTTTGCGCACCGCGTAAACCAACTTCCTCTTGAACGTTCGCACCAAGATAAAGGTCATATGGTAGTTGCTCATTTGCTAATTCATCAAGAAGATCAAGCAATAAGGCAATGCCGTAACGATTATCAAATGCTTTCGCTAATAATCTTTGTCCATCATTCAATACTTTAAAGTCGCCTAAGATAACGATTGAGTTACCAATGCAAACCCCAGCTTTCTCCGCGTCTTCTTTTGAGACAAAGCCAAAATCAAATAACAAGTCATCAATAAATTTATCTTCGCTTACTTGGCCGTTTTTATCTTTTTTCAAATGAGGAGGAATCGAGGTAATAGCCCCAAAATACTTACGACCGTCTTTCACTTTAAGAACAACGCGTTGTGAGGCGAGGTTTTCCTTACTATGTCCACCTAACGGTGCGGCTTTAATTAAACCGTTATCCATAATATAAAGGACCATAAAACCAATCTCATCCATATGTCCGGCCAGCATAACTTTGAAAGCCTTGGGATGATTCGCTTTTTTATAAGCATAAATGCTGCCTAGGTTATCACTGACTATGGGCAGTCCTTTGCTTTCAAATTCCTTTTTTAAAAACAAGCGGACTTCATCTTCAGCGCCAGAAACAGCTATTAATTGTGTCGCTTTTTCAAGCAAAGATAATTGGCGATTAGTAAGTTTCATTTATGAATTCCTCCTAGCGATAATCCGTTTGATGGTCGTCCCTTCACTTCTAAATAGCTTTTCGTATTCTGTCATCGCATCGCCCTTTTCAACTTCTTGATAGTCATTGGTGGCCGAGATGATTTGAAAGGGACTATCGTTAATAGTTTGCAATGAATACTCATATAGCTCATCATTATCGCTTTTAAAATAAAGATGGCCTCCTACTTTCAGTATTCTAATATATTCTAACAACTTATCAGGAAAAGTGAGACGTCTTTTCTCGTGGCGTTTCTTTGGCCAAGGATCAGAAAAATTTAAGTAGATGGCATCAAACATCTGCTTTTTACAAGCAGGAAGAATTTTGGCAATGTCATCAACGATGATGCGAACGTTTTTTAAGTCTTTTTCGACAATCTTTTTCGTGGCCATGGCGGCGACCATCGCCGATACTTCGACTGCTAAAAAGTGTATTTCAGGAAATAGTTCGGCTTTTTCAACGATAAAATCGCCTTTACCACAGCCAATTTCGATTTCTAATCGATTGAAAGCAAAAAAGGCCTTATCTTCCTCAATCGAAGTTAATACAATTTCACGGTGTTCTTCTAAATAAGGAAGGGCCCATGGTTTAAATCGCGTTCTCACTTATTGTTTCCTAGAGCGTGAATCGCTCGTGCGTAAATTGCCATCGCCAAATAAAAATTATTTAAAATAATGTGCTCATCGGCCTCATGCATATGAGGATTATCGTCAGGAAAGGCCGCTCCAAAAGCAACAGTATTAGGTGCTTCTTTGGCATAAGTTCCTCCCCCCATTGTTACCGGTTTCGAACGCTTATCATAACTTTCGGTTCGATAGGCATCTAACAAAATCTTGATAAGTTTTGATTTAAGAGGAAAAAGTAAGACGGGACTACGCGAATATATCTCGGTAGTAAGACCACTTGCTTCTTCAAACTTTTTAATAAACTCATTATCATTAACCTTTTCGGGATAGCGAAAATTGACTTTTAGTTCAAGAACTTTTCCGTCATAGTTAATAACCCCAACATTATATGTTGTCTCGCCAAGATCTTTACTGTGGGCAAAGCCATGAAAAGGTTTGCCATTATAATCTTTAAATTGCGCGACGATTTTTAAAAGGATGTCGTTTTGATAAAAGGCACCGAGAGTTTCTAAGGCAATCATACCAGCGTTAACGCCCACTTGCGGCGTTGAACCATGAGCAGATTTACCT
>JAEWLX010000026.1 GCA_023457325.1 Bacillota bacterium
CAACACGGACAACAAATTCACTACAAAGGAGGAATGTCACGTGAGTAAAAGAATCGCTAAAGTCGTGAAGATGGAACTTCCAGGCGGCGAAGCCAAACCTGGACCGAAACTTGCTTCTGCTGGTGTCATTATGCCGAAGTTCTGTACGGACTTCAATGCTAAGACAGCCGATCGCCGCGGTGAAACCGTTCCGGTTATCATCACAGCGTATGAAGACAAATCACACGATTTCGTCATCAAAACAACGCCTGTTGCCGAATTGTTAAAGAAAGCAGCCGGTATTGCCAAGGGATCCGCAAATCCCAAAACTACTAAAGTCGCTCATATTAGTAAAGCTAAATTGCGGGAAATCGCCGAATACAAAATGCCTGATCTCAATTGCAATGATATCGAAGCAGCACTCAAAGTCATAGAGGGCTCCGCTCGTAACATGGGCATTACGATCGACGAGGATTAGTGGGAGGGTTTAATACCCGTCTGGACCACCTAGGAGGAAAATAAATGAAAGTAGGTAAAAAGTACAAGGCCGTTGCAGAACTTGTCGATGCCAACAAACTCTACACCATCGAAGAAGCTGCCGAACTTGTTAAAAAGACTTCCACTGTGAAGTTTGACGCTACCATCGATGCTTCTTTCCGGCTTAATGTCAATCCCAAACAAGCGGATCAACAAATCAGAGGTACGATTAATCTGCCTCATGGAAATGGTAAGACCAAAAGAATTCTTGCTGTGACCAGTAAAGTCGAAGACGCGAAAGCGGCCGGTGCGGATTTCGCCGGGGGCAAAGAAATGCTCGAAAAAATCCAAAAGGAAAACTGGTTTGATTTTGATGTCATCGTCGCCACACCAGACATGATGGGCGAACTTGGTAAATTAGGCCGTGTTCTCGGACCAAAAGGCTTAATGCCAAACCCGAAAACAGGGACAGTTGCCGTCGACATTTCAAAAGCCGTTCAAGAAATCAAACGTGGCAAAGTCGAATATCGCGTTGACAAGGATGGAAACATTCATGTTTCAATCGCTCGCGTTAGCTTCGATTCTGCGAAGATTATCGATAATCTCACCGCTTTATGCGATTTGATTGTCAAAGTCCGTCCATCAAGCGTTAAAGGTACTTATATCAAAAACGCGGTCATTCATACGACCATGGGACCATCGATTAAAATTACGTTCGCTGGTCGCTAAATAATTGTTACGAAGCACAATATACCATAGACAGCAACGGCCAAGGGGCTTAATCAGGTTGCCGAGGTAGATAAAATATACCCACTAGGGTCCATCACTCAAAGTATATTGGAGCCTCATAGTCGAAAAACTAAAAAAGGAGGTGAAGAACAAGATGAATAACGAAGTCTTAAAAGCCAAGGAAGCAGTTGTCAAACAATTAACAGACAAAATGAACAATTCTTCAACGCTTGTTATCTTCGAATATCGTGGCATGAATGTCGCTGATATCACAAGCTTACGTCGTGCATTGCGCGCTGAAGGCACGGAAATCGGCGTTTATAAAAACACGATGATCGAAAGAGCAGCCGAAAGTCTTGGTCACAAAGATTTAATTCAACACCTAACCGGTCCAAATGCATTCGCTTTTTCTAGCGATATCATCGCCGGACCCAAAGTATTAGCTAAATTTGCCAAGCGCAATGAAAAGTTAGTAATTAAGGGTGGTCTCGTTGAAGGAAGAGTCGTCGATGCAAAACAAATTGTCGCCCTCGCTTCAATTCCGGGACGTGAAGGTCTAATCTCTATGTTCTTATCGGTGCTACAAGCACCAGTCCGCCAATTTGCATGTGCCGTCAAGGGCATTGCGGACAAAGCCAATTAATGTCACAGTAGGAGGAATATCAAATGGCTAAATTAACCAAAGAGGAAATTATTGCCTCATTAAAAGAAATGACCGTTCTTGAACTCAATGAACTCGTCAAAGCAGTAGAAGAAGAATTCGGCGTTACCGCCGCAGCCCCAACGGCTGTTGCCGCACCTGTCGAAGAAGAAGCAGAAGCAAAAGGACCAACCGATGTCAATCTCGTTCTCAAGGCTGTCGGCATGTCCAAAGTCGCCGTCATTAAGGCTGTTCAAGCCATTACTGGCTTAGGACTAATGGATGCCAAGAAACTCGTCGATGGCGCTCCTGTCAATATTAAAGAACACATCTCACCTGTCGAAGCTGAAGAGCACAAAAAGGCTCTTGTTGCTGCCGGTGCTGAAGTCGAAGTCAAATAACATTGATTACATAATCCGCTTACATTAGGCGGATTTTCGGCTTTTTTGCACTCGTTAAAATGCGCGAAATAGTGGATGCGGTTGCTAATAATCTTGCTTCCGCATCCAAAAAGCGCTTCCGAATTCGATCCGAGTCACAGCCTTCGAAGTGACAAAACAAACGAAGGATTAAATGATTCAATTGTAATTTCCTTGCCAAGTCACAAAGACAACTCAAACGAAATTAGCAAATTGATGGCGGTTTGCCTCCGTGGGGCAATCAGTTGGTATGATACTAACCGTTGCAAGGCAAACATAATTAGAAAAGGAGCCATTACATGAGTAATATTGAAAACAAACACAAAATGCTTCCGAATAATCGCATTGATTATTCAAAAATTTCTGGATCACTATCTCTTCCTTACCTAGCTGAGATTCAAACCGAATCGTTCACTTGGTTTAAAGAAGAAGGTCTCAACGAAGTTTTAAAAGAAGTCTTTCCTATTGAAAACTATACAAACGATGCTCGCATTCACTACAAGGAATGCCGGCTCGAAAAACCTGATTATACATACTTGGAATGTAAAGAACGTGACTTAACATACAGTGCTGCATTGCGTGTTACCTTACGTCTTGAACTCCAAAAGACAGGCGAGATTAAAGAAGCTGAAGTCTTTATGGGTGATTTACCCTTAATGACTGATAGCGGCACCTTTGTCGTCAATGGCGCTGAGCGCGTCATCGTCTCGCAACTTGTCCGTTCTCCTGGTGCTTACCTAAGTAAGAATCTTGAAAAAACCGGCAAATATACTTATAACGCCGATTTAATTCCGACTCGTGGCACGTGGCTCGAATTTGAAGCCGATCAAAAAGATTTGATTTGGGTTCGTATTGACCGTCAACGCAAAATGAATGGAACCGTTTTACTCAAGGCCCTTGGTTTTGAAGATACCAATGAGATTCTTAAACTGTTTGGTAATCGCCCAATGCTTGTTAATACAATTGAAAAAGATAAAGATGTTAAGACATCTCGCGATGCTCTTGTTGAAATCTTCCGTAAATTGAAACCTGGCGAACCAATAACCAATGAAGGTGTTAAGTTATTCGTTATTCAGAAGTTTTTTGATCAGAAGCGTTATGACCTAGGTCGTGCCGGTCGCTTTAAATATCGCAACAAACTCGGTGTTTATAACCGTTTAGCAGGTCGCATTCTTGCTCAAGATCTTGTATCCCACGAAGGTGAAGTCTTATTTAAAAAAGACTATCGCCTCACAAAGCTGGATGTTGATCATCTTCGCGATATCGAATTTTTTGAAAAAGGCGCGCATCAAAAGAATTTAAAAATTAATAAAGACCTCGATGAAAACGGCCGTGTTAACATTGTTAAAGTTTATGTTAGTGATAAAAAAGACGTGACCGCAAATATTATCGGTACCGATCTTAACCAAACACTACCACGCGTCACTATCTCTGATATCGTCGCCACCTTCTCATATTTCATGAATGTGATTGATGGGTTTGGTGACACCGACGATATTGACCATCTTGGTAATCGTC
Organism: Bacillota bacterium; assembly: GCA_023457325.1. Classification (GTDB taxonomy): domain Bacteria; phylum Bacillota_I; class Bacilli_A; order RFN20; family CAG-826; genus UBA1424. Next base: position 3,763 of record JAEWLX010000026.1, read on the forward strand.
GCATTCGTTGTGTCGGTGAATTGATTCAAACGCAATTCCGTATCGGCTTAACGAAAATGGCAAAAACGGTTCAACAGAAGATGTCAATCTCGGAAATGGAAAGCGTCAGTGTTCAGTCGTTAATTAACATTCGTCCGTTAACTTCCAGCATTCGTGAATTCTTTGCCAGTTCACAACTCTCACAATTCATGGATCAAACAAACCCATTAGCTGAATTAGCTAATAAACGTCGTTTATCAGCGCTTGGTCCTGGCGGTTTGACTCGTGATCGCGCCAGCATGGATGTTCGCGACGTTCACCATACTCACTATGGACGTATCTGTCCGATTGAGACACCTGAAGGTCAAAACATTGGTCTTATTAATAACTTGGCCACTTATGCCAAAATTAACAAATACGGATTCATTGAAACGCCATATCGCCGTGTCGATAAAAAGACCCAACGCATTCTTGACGAATCTGAGTACTTATCAGCCGATATGGAAAGATCACACATTATCGCTCAAGCTAATGTCAGTCTTGATGATAACGGCGTTATTCTTGATGAATATGTCGTCGCTCGTCACGATGGTAAAAATATCATGGCGCGGCGTGAAGATGTCGATTATATCGACGTCAGCCCCAAACAAATTGTTTCGATTGCATCATCTTGCATCCCCTTTCTAGAAAACGACGATACAACGCGTGCTCTCATGGGCGCGAACATGCAACGTCAAGCGCTACCTTTATTAAAGCCAAGTGCTCCTTTTGTCGGTACCGGCATGGAACATATTGTCGCTCGTGATTCTGGTTTAGCGGTCATCTCGACTGGTGATGGTGTCGTCTCTTATGTCGACAGCCGCAAAGTCGTTGTTAAGGACAGCAAAAAGAAATCGAAAACGTATCAATTACAAAAATTTGCCCGTTCCAACCAAGGCACATGTATTAACCAAGTTGCCGTTGTTAAAGTTGGTCAGGAAATTAAAAAAGGCGATATTATTGCTGATGGTCCAGCCATGGAAAATGGCGATTTAGCCCTCGGACAAAATGTTACGATCGCTTTTATGACTTGGAATGGTTATAACTATGAAGATGCCGTTATTATGTCTGAACGTCTCGTTAAAGACGACTCTTACACCTCGATCCATATTGAAAAATATGAGCTCGAGTGCCGAGAGACAAAATTAGGCGCTGAAGAAATTACGCGCGATGTTCCTAACGTCAGCGAGGAAGCAAAGGCTTTCTTGGACGAAAGAGGTATCGTCGTACCCGGCGCCGAAGTTAAAGAAGGCGATATTCTCGTTGGTAAAATTACACCTAAAGGTGTAACTGAACCGACTCCTGAAGAAAAACTTCTCATGGCGATCTTCTCAGAAAAGACCAAAGAAGGAAAAGACTCCTCGCTTAGAGTTTCTCATGGTGGAGCCGGCATCGTGCTTGATGTCAAAATTTTCTCTCGTAAAAACGGCGATGAACTTCCACCCGGAGTTAATGAAGTCGTTCGTGTTTATATCGTGCAAAAAAGAAAAATTTCTGAAGGTGACAAGATGTCTGGCCGTCACGGAAACAAAGGCGTTATATCACGCATTCTCCCTGTCGAAGATATGCCGTTTCTTCCTGATGGCACTCCGGTTGACATCATGCTCAACCCACTTGGCGTTCCATCGCGTATGAATATTGGTCAAATTTTGGAAATTCATCTTGGTCTAGCTTGTAAAAGACTAGGTATGAAACTGGCCACACCTGTTTTTGATGGCATTACTAATGAAGAGATTTTTGCTCTCATGGAACAAGCTAAGATTGCTCCAGACGGCAAGACAGTTCTCTACGATGGCCGGACTGGTGAACGCTTCGATGAACGTATATCCGTCGGCGTCATGTACATGATTAAACTTGTCCACATGGTCGATGATAAATTACATGCTCGGGCAACTGGTCCGTATTCATTAGTCACACAACAGCCGTTAGGTGGTAAAGCCCAAAACGGTGGTCAAAGATTTGGTGAAATGGAAGTGTGGGCTCTCGAAGCTTACGGAGCTGCTCATACTCTTCAAGAATTACTGACAATCAAATCCGATGATCGCGTCGGTCGTCGCAAGACTTACGAAGCTATCATTAAAGGATATCCAATTCCTCGCCCAGGAATTCCGGAAGCGTTTAAGGTTTTAACTAAAGAACTACAGGCGCTTGGTATGGATGTTAAATTGCTTAACACCGAGGGCAACAAAATCGATATGGATGCTCTGGCTAAAGAAACCCAAATCGAAGAAAGAAAGATTAACTCCACGATTCGTTCTCTTACAAGAGAAGGCGTTGCTGATAACATTACCAGCGACAGCGATGAATTAGCTGAGTTATTAAGTTAAGGAGGTAGAAACAATGTTTGATGTTAATAGATTAGCCGCTCTGCAAGTCGGCCTTGCCTCCCCTGAAAATATTCGTTCATGGTCGCATGGCGAAGTTCTCAAACCCGAAACCATCAACTACCGGAGTCAAAAACCGGAAGCCCAAGGTCTTTTCTGTGAGAAGATTTTTGGTCCTAGTAAAGATTACGAATGTCATTGTGGTAAATACAAAAAGATTCGTTTTCAAGGCATTACTTGTGAAAAGTGTGGTGTCGAAGTTATTTCTAAAGAAGTTCGTCGTGAAAGAATGGGCCACATTGAGCTCGCTTCACCTTGCACTCACATTTGGTATTTAAAAGGTATTCCCAGCCGAATTGGTCTCATTCTTGATATTCCTCCCAAACAACTTGAGGAAATCAACTATTTCGTGGCTCACGTTTGCCTAAATCCGGGAAATAGCAATGTATTGTACTATCGTCAATTCTTAGATGAGAGAACCGCACGTCAAGAATTTGTGGCCACAATTCGTGAATTTCAACCGATGTTAGACAAAGAAAGTGCTGACTTCTTTAAAAGTGAAGATTTGATTGAAAGGATGCAAAATCCTCAGGAAACGTTTGATTTTTTCACCGTTTCTGATTTTATTTCCAAGTATACCAACGCTGAATTTGGCGAAGGTGCTGCGGCAATCAAACGCCTTTTAAGAGAAGTGAACCTTAACGAAGAATTCAAAAGCATTAACAACAAATTAAAAGATTGTAGTGCTCAAAGCCGCATTAAATTATCCAAGCGTCTCGAAGTCATTGAAGCCTTCCGCAATTCCGACAATCGTCCGGAATGGATGGTGCTTGATGTTCTTCCGGTTATTCCTCCGGATCTTCGTCCGATGCTCCAATTGGATGGTGGCCGATTTGCCGCATCCGATTTGAATGATTTATATCGCCGCGTTATTACTCGTAATACACGCCTTAAAAAACTGATTGATATGAACGCCCCTTACGTTATCTTGATGAACGAAAAACGTATGCTTCAAGAAGCGGTGGATGCCTTAATTGATAACGGCAGAAGAAATAAGCCCGTTGTCGGTTCCGGCGGACGGCCTCTTAAATCACTGTCAAGTTCGTTAAAGGGTAAACAAGGACGTTTCCGTCAAAATTTACTTGGTAAGCGCGTTGACTATTCCGGCCGTTCCGTTATTGCCGTCGGACCAGATTTAAAAATGTATCAATGTGGACTTCCAAGAGAGATGGCTGTTCAGCTTTTACGTCCCTTTATCGCTTCCGTTTTAATTAAAGAAAATTACGTTAACGCTCATCGTCAAGCCGATAAAATCATCGATCGTTACGATGCAGTTGTCTTCGACATTCTTGAACGGATTATTAGCGATCACCCTGTTTTATTAAACCGTGCTCCGACGTTGCACCGACTTGGCATTCAGGCTTTCCAACCTAAACTAGTTGATGGTCGGGCCATTCGTCTTCACCCTCTTGTTTGTACGGGATTTAATGCTGACTTTGATGGCGACCAAATGGCTGTTCACGTTCCGTTAAGCAAATCCGCTCAACACGAAGCGCTTGAACTCATGCTCGCTAGCAATAATATCCTTGGTCCAAAAGATGGTCGTCCAATCGTTACTCCTTCTCAAGATATGGTTCTTGGTAACTATTACTTGACGCTTGAAGAAACGAAAGAACAACTGGCTGCTCGTAGCAAACGCCGTCTCGATAAAGGCGATGTTGAAGAATACGAACGCTTTGCGACATACGCTAATGCCGAAGGCAAAGTATTTAGAAGTATCGATGAAGCTGTGCTCGCATACGAAACACATCAAGTTCACTTACATAGCCGTGTCGCTATTCGCGCCAGTGCCTTAGTCAAGATGGGTTTCACCAAAGAAATGAATGATTCTTATCTCATTACAACGGTTGGAAAAATCATTTTTAACCTTATTTTCCCAGCTGACTTCCCATACTTAAATGATGCCAGCGCTGAAAATTTAAAAGGTGATTTACAACGCTTCTTTGTTCCAAAGGGAACAGATATTGTCGAATACATTCACAAACAACCATTAGTTCCGCCATTTACTAAAAAGCATTTGGGGAATATTATTAACGAGATTTTTAGCCGCTATGGAACCTCAAAAACATCAGCCGTTCTCGATAAGATGAAAGATATTGGTTTCAAATACGCGACTATTGCCGGTGTTACTATTTCTATCAGCGACATTAATGTCGTTAGCGACAAAGAACAGCTCCTTAAAGATGGAGATAGTCGTGTCGAAGAAATCACGGAAATGTTCAATCGTGGTTTATTAACCGATAACGAAAGACATAATCATGTCGTTGATGTTTGGACTGAAGTTCGTGACTCGGTACAAAGAGACCTATCGAAGCAATTCGAAAAAGATTCCCGCAATCCAATCTTTATGATGTCGGACAGCGGTGCTCGCGGTAATATTTCTAACTTTACTCAGCTAGCAGGTATGCGTGGTTTGATGTCAAACCCAAAAGGTGACACCATCGAACTTCCAATTAAGTCGTGCTTCCGTGAAGGTCTAACTGTTTCTGAGTTCTTTATTGCGACACACGGTGCTCGTAAGGGCGGCGCTGATACTGCGCTTAAAACAGCCGACTCCGGCTATTTGACCCGTCGTCTTGTCGACGTCAGCCAAGATGTCATCGTCCGCGAAGAAGATTGCCACACTGATCATGGGCATGTTGTCTCAGAGATTATTGATTCTAGTCGTGACACGGTTATCGTTCCATTATATGACCGCCTTGTCGGCCGTTATACCATTCACGATGTAATCGATCCTAAAACGGGCGAAGTTCTCGTTGCTGAAAATTCAATGATTAACGAAGAAACGGCGCGCAATATCGTCGAATCCGGTATTAAACAAGTCGAAATTCGTTCACTATTTGGTTGTCAAACCCGCGATGGTGTTTGCCGTCATTGCTATGGTCGCAATTTGGCGACAGGAAAAGAAGTCAGTATCGGCGAAGCTGTCGGTATCATGGCTGCTCAATCAATCGGCGAACCAGGTACGCAATTGACGATGAGAACATTCCATACTGGCGGTGTTGCTGGTAGCGATATCACGCAAGGTCTACCTCGTGTTCAAGAATTAGTTGAAGCGCGCGTTCCTAAAGGCGAATCTATGATTTCGGAAATAACTGGAACAATTAGCGAAATCGAGGAAACAGGCGGTCGTTATCGCGTTGTTGTTAAAAGCGATCTCGAAGAAAGAGAATACCTATCCAACTACGGAGCACGCCTCCGTGTTAAAAAGGGCGACAAAATTAGAAATGGTGGTAAAATCACCGAAGGTGCTATCTCGCCGAAGAAACTTCTCGAAGTCAGTGATGTCGCTGCCGTCGAACGCTACATTCTAAAAGAAATTCAAAAAGTGTATCGTCTCCAAGGTATCGGTATTTCTGATAAGCACATCGAGGTTATTATTCGTCAGATGTTGCGCAAAGTCGCCATCATTGAAGGCGGAGATACAAACATGCTCCCTGGCACGCTCGTCGAACTTGATGAGTTTACCGAAAAGAATGAAGAAGCGCTTCTATCCGGAAGACATCCGGCAGTTGCGCGTCCAGTCATTCTTGGTATAACCAAAGCCTCACTTCAAACAAAGTCTTTCCTCTCCGCGGCTTCATTCCAAGAAACGACACGTGTTTTAACTGATGCAGCGCTAAAGGCTAAGACAGATATTCTCCACGGCCTTAAAGAAAACGTTATCACTGGAAAATTGATTCCAGCGGGACGGGGACTTTCTTCCGATGAAGAAGAAGAGGTTTTAATTGAGAACTTCTCGGTCCGTGAGAAAATGAAGGAAGTTAAGCAACAGTATATTGAAGTTCACGATCGTCCTGACGATCTCGAATAACAAAAAAGTTTAGGCGGTTTGCACCGCCTTTTCTTTTTGAATAAAATATTAAAAATAATTGCGATTTCGTTTGACAACCTAGTCTTCTTTGCTATAATAACTACACTTATTAGACTTAACTATGTTAATGTTTCCCTGACATTTATCATATTTCGCTAATAATGAATTAAGGGGGTTAATCTTATGAAACCTAACAAAATTTCTGCAATCGCCGTCCTCTCGCTTTTTGTATTAACAAGCTGCGGACCGGAACCTGGCGATAATTACTATCGTTTTAACGATAAAGACGAGGCGGTTACCTTGGCTCAAGCCAGAAAAGGTAGTTATAAAAGCGATATGCCACGTTTAGGCGAATCCCGTGTCCTAGTTGTGCCGGTTGAATTTTCCGACTACCCTGCCTCAGATATGCTTCGTGGAGCCGAAGGTGCCCGTGAAGATTTAGAAAAAGCCTATTTTGGCGAATCAGAAGATACACAATGGGAATCATTGAGCAGTTATTACGCTAAGTCAAGTTATGGCAAAGTTAATATTACTGGGCAAGTTATGCCATGGTATCGTCCTTCACATCGCGATTCTCCAACTCAGTGGTACTCAACCAATGAAATCGTTAATAGCTTTGGAACATCAGATGGTGATTCAGGTATTGCGCGGTTAATTTTGAGCTGGATTTATGAAGATTACTATATCAACGATTTGTGGGATGGACTCAGCGATGACGAAGGAAATCCTTACACTAGTCGCAGCCATTTCTTTAAGGACTATGATGGTGATGGCGACGGCTTTATCGATGTCATTCAAATGGTTTATAGTGCCCCTATTCAGCACTTAGACAGCGATTTATTCTGGGCTTTCCGCTCGGCCGACACATCAGGTAATCCTAATAAAAACACTCCTGGGCCATGCGCCTTTATCTGGCTAGGTTATGATTTCATTTATGAAAATGGTTATTACGATGATCTTGGCGTTTATAAAAACTGGACTGATGCAGAAATTATTAATGGCACAGCCAAGATTGATGCGCATACAATCATTCATGAAACCGGTCACGCCCTTGGTGCAGATGACTACTATACCTACGATTCCAAAGATTGGGGTCCATTGGGTGGAACCGATATGATGGATTATAACGTTGGTGATCACAATGCTTATACCAAAGGTATCTTTGGTTGGGCTGATCCAATCGTTGTGACTGGTGAAGCGACAGTTACAGTTAAATCGTTCACCGACACGGGCGAGGCGATTGTCTTGCCAGCCTATCGTCAAGATGGTCAAGTTAATAACTCATTGCTTGATAATTACATCATGATTGAATACTATCGTCCAACTGGTCTTAACGAGATGGATGCTACTTATAATTACACTGGTAGCTATCCGAAGATGCCTAATGTTCCTGGCATACGTGTGTACCACGTCGATTCCCGTCTTGGACTATATACATACGGTAGTGTATCCGGTTGGCAATTTGTTCGCTATGTCTCAGAAGTAACGGGTACTGACGACAATTCATACATTGATATTGCTAACTCCAATACAAAGTCACGTAGTGCTAATCCAAATTTCCGGTTGATTCACGCTCTTGAAGTCAGCGGACAAAATACGCTAAAAAACAGCTCTTTCCGTGTCAATTATAATAGCAGCATGATGTGGCAAGAAGGTGACACTTTTGGTGTTGATACCTTCGTCGGCTTCACTCTTAATAACGGTAATAAACTCGGCTATAAATTCGAAGTTACCGACATGAACGATGAAGATGCGACAATAAAATTTAGTCTCGCCTAATCATTAGTCAAAATCGATTAACCTTCCACATCGGTGGGAGGTTTTTCTTATAGATAAACGCATTGTAATTGCATCAGATGGCGAAGAATGCTATCTTTAGATAGTTATGAAAAGAAAGACATTTTTTATTATACCTATCTTGGCGATGTTGCTTGCTGGCTGTGGTCCAGTTGGTGACTCTTCAAGTGTGACTGATTCAACCTCTATTTTTCCTTCTGACGAAACTTCAAGTTCAAGTGATGAAGAAGAACATGATTCCTTTTATCGCGCTCCTGACCAGGAAATCACTTATCATGATGTTTCAAGAGCGGGGGAGATGGATAGTATCCCTGCTATTGGTGATGTCGATTTACTCGTTATACCAGTCATTATTGATGGCTATGAAAGTACGGCGACAAGCAAAACAAGGTCTGATATCCAAAAAGCAATGTTTGGTGAAGCGGAAGACACTAGTTGGGAATCGGTGGCTAGTTTTTATCAAAAATCAAGCTATGGAAAATTAAACCTAAGTGGAATCGTTACAAACTGGTTTGATTCGGGTTACTCTTCTTCGGATATGCTTTCGTTAGAAAAAAAGGATATTGATTCTGTTTCAATTCTCATGGAAGACGCAATTGATTGGGTGCGTGACACACAGCCACAAATTGATTTAAAAGACTTTGATAACGATAGTGATGGCCACATTGATGCTGTTTGGATGATATACTCGGCTCCTTCTAATCTAAACGATGTGTTTTGGGCTTATGTCTATTGGAATTATCGCAATCAAAATAACAAAAGTATTGCAAATCCTACTCCTTTTGCCTATGGATGGGCCAGTTACGATTTTATGTATGAAGGATACGGATCAAGCGGAATTGATGGTCATACATATATTCATGAAACAGGGCATTTACTTGGCTTAGACGACTATTATGATTACGATGGTGACACATCACCGATGGGTGGTATTGATATGATGGATTATAACATCATTGACCATAATGGTTTTTCTAAATTTGCCTTGGGATGGACAAATCCCTATGTTGTGACGGGCGATGCTGATATTGAAATATCTCCAGCTTCTTCAACTGGCGATTCTGTTTTACTCTCGGCTGATTGGAACGGCAACCCTTTTGATGAATATATTCTTATAGAACTCTATACTCCTGACGGTTTAAATGAGAAGGATTCTAAGTCCGCTTACCCTGGCAATAATATGCGAGGATTTACTGTTCCTGGGGTTAGAATGTATCACATTGATGCTCGACTTTTTGACAGAAGGGCAAGAACATATGTTGATAATCTTGATGTTTCAAACGCCTATATCGGCGCTTCAAATTCTGAGTCATGGTCCTTTCTTGCTTCGAATCAAGCAAAATTTAAACTTTTGTCGTTAGTGGACGCTAATAAAAACGTGAAATACCTAAGTAACCCTTATGCGGTAGCCACTAACAAAACATTGTTTAGTGAAGGTAAGACATTTACATTCCAAGACTATAAAACCGCCTTCCCGCTTGGCAATGGTTTGAAGATGAACGATGGCACGACTTTCCCCTTTTCAATTGAGTTTAGTCAAGTGAATTCAGAGAGTGCTAAAATAAAAATAAGAGTTATTTGATTTATATAGTAGGAAAGAGAACTTTATAATTAGGAACAAACAGTGAAAAGAAAAGTGTTATATCTTTCCTCGTTAGTGGCAATTGTTTTAAGCAGTTGCACCATTTCCTTTGGAAGTTCGAATAGTGCTTCCCAAATAGATAGTGATACATCATCAGATTCTGACCCATCTTCAAGCGAAACCATTAGCGATGTTCCTTCAACAACAAGCAGTGAAAATTCTTCCGATTCCTCATCAACTTTGGAAGAAGGCTGGGATAACTACTATTTACCGGATGAAGTCGATCCCTATCATTCATATCAAGATCTAAAAATGAATGTAGGTATTGATGCAGTTCCTAGTCCTCGTACGGATATTGACATTTTAGTTATACCAATTGAGTTCACCGACTATTCTTTTTCATCAAAGACTTTGGCTGACATAGAAATACTATTTAATGGAACACCATCACAAACAAAATATTGGGAATCTGTTTCTTCATTTTATGAAAAATCCAGTTATGGAAACCAGGTGATGGATTTTACTGTAGCCCCAAAATACAATACCGGACTGACGGCTAGCCAAGCATCAAGGCTAGACACGAGTTATACACAATACTTCTCAACTAATCTTCTAAGAAGTGCTGTCGATAATTACAAATTGACAAATGGTAGTTCATCAACGCGGCAATTCGATGCCGATGGCAATGGCTATATCGATGCTGTGTGGATGATTTATAGTTGTCCAAATCATAGCAATTCACCGACAATCAAAAATATTTCCGAAGATTTCTGGGCTTATGTTTTCTGGGATTATTATGATCAATCTTCTTCAACAACTAGTCCTAACCCCAACGCCTATGCCTGGGCAAGTTATGATTTCATGTACGAGGGCGGCGGAACAAACAAAGTTGACGCCCACACTTATATTCATGAAACTGGCCACCTTTTAGGTTTAGATGATTACTATAATTATGATGAAAATAGCACTTATAAGCCTCTAGGGGCCATCGATATGATGGATTATAATGTCGGCGACCATAACGCTTGGTCAAAAATGGCTTTAGGTTGGTTAAAACCATATGTTGTGACCGGCGACGCCCAAATCACGATCAATCCCGTTGAAAGTAGTGGTGATGCCATCTTGATTGCTGATAACTGGAATGGCACTTCGTTTGACGAATTCTTGTTGCTCGAACTAATCACACCCACCGGTTTAAATGATCTTGACTCAAAAACTATTTATGCTGACGTATATCCACTTGTTTATACGCAACCAGGCATACGGCTTTTACATATCGATTCCAGACTCGGTATCTTTAATTACTATGGAGGTTTCATTGGATATGGTGATCCTGGTGATTTGCCCCTTTATAATGATTCGACGCAGAGATACTTCGACCAAGTTAATTCAAACACACCTTCACGTAGTGTGGCCAATCCAGATTATCGACTGGTTCATATGATTCAAGCTGGTGGCACAAACACCTTTGACACAGGTTATACCGGTACTTATTCCGATCTTTTTAGAACCGGTATGTCTTTTTCGATGGCCAATTATGGTTCAGAGTTTTTTGAAAACGGCAATAAGCTTAATAATGGTAATTCATTAGGCTATACAATCGATTTTATAAACGTCAATTTGTCATCCGCGACTATACGTGTGAATAAAATCTAGTATTATTGATATAGATGAAAAAGAACAGTAACCGCTTATTTATTTTCTCTTTATTTCTGACGAGCTCATTAATTGTTTCAGCTTGCGCAAATACACCTTTACCATTCGTACCGTTTTTTGATTACGCCCTCGATCAAGATAACCATGAGACAATCCAGGGTGAAGGCTACTATAAACCAGGTGACTATTCTCCATACACTTATTTAAATGATGAAGAAGTAGAAGAATCGTTTACTGATTTTACTGAAATGTATCGTCACCAAGGCGTTCGCAAAAACATCAGGTCTACTGGAAGACAAAAAATATTAGTTATTCCTGTTGATTTTGATGATTACCCATCCACTCTTCTTCTCGAAGGAACAGAAGGCTCTTTAGAGGTTCTTCGCAATGCTTTTTTTGGCATCGACAATAATAACCACTGGCAATCAGTGGCGAGTTATTACAATGAATCGAGCTACGGCAAACTTGTCCTTGATGGAAAAGTTACGGATTGGTATCGCTCAAGCTATCGAGCTTCACAAATTCGCGACCAGTCTGCAAATATTACGGTTGTCGGCGCAATCTATAACGCCGCGCTTACTTGGTATCAGGAAACATATGGCGATTTGAGTGCTTACTATGTAGATGGAGATGCTTCTAATCGCATACCGGTTTATCTTGTTTATTCTCATCCCTCGGAGACGGGTTCTAGTGCCCGCAATAAAATGTTTTGGGCTTATACAATTAATCGCAACAATATTTTGACGTGCTGGTCAAGCTATTCGTTAACGTATTTAACTGATGGTCGACCTGACACTCATACTTATATTCACGAGGTCGGGCATTTGTTTGGACTTGATGATTATTACAACACTGAAGGAGGACCATATGGTCCAACCGGACGTGCCGATATGATGGATTATAGTATCGGTGATCATACCGGTTATTCGAAAATGCTTTTAAACTGGACGAGGCCATACGTCGTAACTGATAGCGCCGAAATTACGATTCGCCCCTTTTATAATAGTGGCGATTTGATACTAATCAAAGATGGTTGGAACAAGACGGCGATGGACGAGTACTTGCTTCTTGAGTTTTATAGTCCCAACGGTCTAAATGCTCACGACTCACGACCAACGCACAGTGAACCGCGCTTAATGCAAGAAATTGGCATAAAAGTTTATCATGTTGATTCACGACTGGCCTTTTGGGCAGCGGGCAATCAGACGCGACCCCTTGGTTATGTCGAGGATGGCGGATATAGTCAAGATACTAATCGCGTCGGAATAGTACATAGCAACTCAGTCGAAAAGACTTATAATGATTGCCTTCTTTATCATCTCCTTGAAAGCAGTGGTAAAAACACCTTTATAAATGGTGCCTCGGCCTCAAATGATACGTTATTTTCAAAAGGCGATACATTCGGCGTTACAACCTTTAATAATTTCACCTTTAATGGTGGCAGCCCTCTTGGCTATACCTTCACTGTCTCGAGCCTTTCCAACACTCACGCAACGATTAACATAAATAAAATTTAACTTTTGTCTTGACTAATATATTACCAAGTTGTTATTATCTTTCAGGACACATATTAAGGCCACGAAGGCCTATTTATTTGTAAGATGTGCGATACACCGGGAATTGTGTACGTACAATCAAGCGAAAGGAGGATGTCCAATGCCAACCATTAATCAGCTAGTAAGGCAAGGACGCGTTCGTTCTACATTCAAATCCAAAGCCCCCGCCTTGGGCAAAAGATGGAACTCTCTTAATAAGAAGGAGACATCGCAAAATTCAGCCCAAAAGCGCGGAGTTTGTACTCGTGTAGGAACAATGACGCCGAAAAAACCAAACTCAGCCCTCAGAAAGTATGCTCGTATTCGTTTATCAAACGGATATGAAGTGAATGCTTATATCGGCGGTGAAGGTCACAACCTTCAAGAACACTCCACTGTTTTAATTCGCGGTGGTCGTGTTAAAGATTTACCTGGTGTTCGTTACCACATTATTCGTGGCACACTAGATACGGCCGGTATCGAAAGCCGCCGTCAAGGCCGTAGCCAATATGGCACAAAAAGACCTAAGTAATCGTTTATTTAGGTAATTGATAAGGAGATAAAAATATGCCACGCAAAGGAAGTGTGAGCAAACGCGACGTCTTACCAGATCCAATTTATAGTTCAAAATTGGTCACGCGTTTGATCAACAAAATAATGCTTGATGGTAAAAGAGGAACCGCGCAAACGATTCTTTATAGTGCTTTCAAGAAAATTGAAACAAAAACTGGTAAACCAGCCATGGACGTTTTTGCCACGGCGATAAATAACATCATGCCTGAAGTTCAACTAAAAGTACGCCGTATTGGCGCAGCCAACTATCAAGTTCCTACCGAAGTGACTGCGGACCGCAAGGTGACATTAGGCTTACGTTGGTTAGTGAACTACGCACGTCTTCGTAATGAAAAGACAATGGAAGACAAACTCGCTAATGAAATTATTGATGCCGCCAATGGAACTGGCGCATCCGTTAAGAAGAGGGAAGATACGCACAAGATGGCCGAAGCAAATAAGGCGTACGCTCATTACCGTTGGTAACGAGGGAGTCTTATTATGGCACGTGAATATGACTTAGAACATACCCGCAATATTGGCATCATGGCGCATATTGACGCGGGTAAAACAACAACGACAGAAAGAATTTTGTACTACACTGGAAAGATTCATAAAATCGGCGAAACCCATGAGGGCTCGGCGACAATGGACTGGATGGCGCAGGAACAAGAACGCGGCATTACGATTACTTCAGCTGCGACAACCGCTTTCTGGAAAGGGCATCGCGTTAATATCATCGACACTCCAGGACACGTCGACTTCACGGTCGAAGTCGAAAGATCACTTCGTGTTCTTGATGGAGCCGTTACCGTTCTCGATGGTAAAAATGGCGTTGAGCCACAAACGGAAACTGTTTGGCGCCAAGGCACCAAATACAATGTTCCCCGCATCGTTTTCGTCAATAAACTCGATGCAATCGGTGCTGATTTTGATATGTGTATCGACACACTTCATTCGCGCTTAGCAGCGAATGCTGAGGCTGTTCAATACCCAATCGGAATCGAAAGCCGGTTTAATGGCATTATCGATTTAATCAATCGTAAAGCCTACTCCTATTTAGCAGATAAAAGTGAGGGACCTGTTGAAATAGCTATTCCCGAAGATTATCTTGAAAAAACCGAGAATATGCGTTGGAAATTACTCGAAGCTCTCGCAGCTTTCAATGATGAACTTATGTTGATGGTTCTCGAAGGCGAAGAACCTTCAATTGATCTTATTAAAGCGACGATTCGTAAAGCTGTTTTAAGTGGTGAGTTCTTTCCTGTTTTCTGTGGATCAGCTTACAAAAACAAAGGTATCCAATTACTTCTAGATGGCGTAATTGACTATCTTCCAAGCCCCATTGATATTCCTCACCAAAAAGGCCATTATAGCGATGGTCGCGAATACATTTGCGAACCTGATGATAGCCTTCCGCTTGCAGCCTTAGCTTTTAAAATCGCGACCGACCCATATATTGGACGTCTCGCTTACGTTCGTGTGTATTCAGGAACTTTAAAAAGTGGCTCATATGTTATCAACACTACAAAAGGTGTTAAAGAACGTATTGGCCGAGTTGTCCTAATGCACTCAAACCATCGTCAAGAAGTTGAACAACTCCACGCTGGTGATATCGGCGCTGTTGTCGGTCTCAAAAACACGATTACAGGCGATACTCTCGCCGCTGAAAAACTTGATGTCATGCTCGAAAAAATGGAATTTCCAGAACCTGTTATTGAACAAGCGGTGGAACCCAAATCAAAAGCTGATCAGGAAAAAATGGGTGTTGCTCTTCAAAAACTATCAGAAGAAGATCCAACCTTCCGCGTTCACACCAACAGTGAAACTGGCCAGACGATTATCGCCGGCGTTGGTGAATTGCATCTTGATATTATCGTTGATCGCATGAAAAGAGAGTTTGGCGTTCAAGTTAACGTCGGCGCTCCGCAAGTTGGCTATCGCGAAACAATTAAGAGCAGTGGCGAATGTGAAGGAAAATACATCAAACAGTCGGGTGGTCGCGGCCAATATGGTCACGTTAAAATCCGCTTTGAACCGAACCCCGGAAAGGGATTTGAATTCGTTGACAATATCGTCGGTGGCGTTGTTCCAAAAGAATATATTCGCCCAACGAGTGATGGTCTTCGCGATTCACTTGAAAGAGGCTTAGTTGCCGGCTATCCAGTTATCGATTTAAAAGCTACTTTATTTGATGGTAGTTATCACGAAGTCGATAGTAGTGAAGCAGCTTACAAAATTGCGGCTAGTATGGCTTTAAAAGAAGCGGCTAGGACATGCAGTCCAACCATTCTTGAGCCAATTATGAAAGTCGAAGTTACAGTTCCGGAAGATTATTATGGTGATGTCATTGGTGATATTACGCGTCGTCGCGGTCAAATGACCGGTGAGTCACAGCGCGGTAATGCCAAGACGATTGATGCCGATGTTCCTCTTTCAGAAATGTTTGGTTATGTCACTGACTTGCGCTCATTTACTCAAGGCCGTGGCACTTACACTATGCAATTCTCTCACTATGGAGAATGCCCACGTTTCGTTCAGGAAGAAATCATCAAAAAATCCGGAATGAGTCAACGCTAATAAATTAATACCTTGTATTGATTTTAATAAAAGTTTGCTATAATATGAATTCGGTTGAATTTATCAAAGTAATAAGGAGGAAATTCAAACAATGGCAAAAGAAAAATTTAATAGAGCAAAGACGCACGTCAATGTTGGTACAATCGGTCACGTCGACCACGGCAAAACGACCTTAACTGCCGCCATTACGAAAGTCTTAGCTAAAAAAGGTGGAGCCAAAGCGACCGCTTATTCGCAAATTGACTCAGCACCAGAAGAAAAAGCTCGCGGTATTACGATTAACACATCACATATTGAATACCAAACCGACAAACGGCACTATGCCCACGTCGACTGCCCAGGGCACGCTGACTATGTCAAAAACATGATTACCGGTGCTGCGCAGATGGATGGTGCGATTCTTGTTGTCGCCGCCACCGATGGCGTTATGTCACAAACTCGCGAACACATCCTACTTGCTCGTCAAGTCGGCGTTCCTTACATCGTCGTCTTCTTAAACAAGACTGACCTTGTTGATGACCCAGAACTTATCGATCTAGTCGAAATGGACGTTCGTGATCTGCTTTCATCTTACGGTTTCCCTGGAGATGACTTACCAGTCATTCGCGGTTCAGCCCGCAATGCCCTTGAAGGCGATGAAGAAGCTTGCATCCTCGAACTTATGGACGCTGTCGATAGCTATGTTCCTGATCCGGTTCGTGAAAAAGATAAACCATTCATGCTCCCAATCGAAGACGTTCTCACCATTACTGGTCGTGGAACCGTCGTCACTGGTAGAGTTGATCGCGGTTTGTTAAAGCTCAACGATGAAGTTGAAATTATTGGTATCAAGCCAACAATTAAATCCGTCGTTACCGGTATTGAAATGTTCCGTAAGTTACTCGACTTTGCTGAACCAGGAGACAACGTTGGTGTCTTACTTCGTGGTATTAACCGTGAACAAGTCGTCCGCGGTCAAGTCTTGGCGAAGCCAGGTAGTGTTACACCACATACCAAGTTCACTGCTAGCGTCTACGTTTTAAAGAAGGAAGAAGGCGGACGTCACACAGCTTTCTTAAGCAATTACCGTCCACAATTCTACTTCCGTACGACTGACATTACTGGCGTCATCACCCTTCCGGCTGGTGTCGAAATGGTTATGCCTGGTGACAACGTTGAATTAACTGTCGAACTCATTCACCCCGTCGCGATTGAAAAAGGTACAAAGTTCTCAATCCGTGAAGGTGGAAGAACCGTTGGTTCCGGTTCAGTTACCGAAATTCTTAAATAAGAATCAAACAACAATTAAGAAGACCTAGCCGTTAGGTCTTTTTTCTTTTCCTAAGATGCGATAAGATTTTGACATGGTCATTTTACCGACGATCAATCAAAAACGTTACGAGCGGAATATCGCTTTTTATAAAAAAGAGAGTATTTTGTCTCTTGCCACTTTTTTTGTATTGGAAGCGATATTAATTGCCTTAACCGTCCTGGGTTTTACGCTTTGCCCTCGTCTTGTCGCCGGCTTTGCCCTAACGCATTTACTAATCTTTCCTTTTATTTATATTCATAATTTTAAAATTGTCATGGAAATAAGATATTTTGGGGTTAAACCTTCATTCTCTTTGGGGGCATTTTTGTTACACGTCTTATTATTACTCGCGATTGAGGGATGTCTTGTTTTTACATCCTTTATCTTTCTTGACCAAGCACCAACCTGGATGGGAGCAAGCGGCCTAGCTATTTCGATGGCTTTAGTGCTCCTTTTAATCATCGAAAGAAAAACATCCGCTGAGGTTCGCCTTCATATCGATTTCGATCGAGATTTATATAAGAACAACATTATCAAATTTAAATAACTATTTTGTTTTCAAAATCCAGTAGTATACAATGGTTAAGGAAAAGCATCGCTTGCTTTAGCAAATTATGGACAAAGAAATAAAAGTAACAAATATTATTCATTCGGGACCTGGCCGCCGTTCGGTAGCAGCACTTATCGATTTGGGAATTGTTGCCGCCGTTGGTTTAGGATTATTTTTTCTATTATCTTTCTACGTTTTTGAACCAATTAGCAAAGCTGTCCCAACTGTCGATTATGAAGGGTTTAATAACGCCGCTAAAGAAGTGATGGATATTCAAGTTGAAAGCGGCCTTTTTTACTATGACGAAGAAAAGGAAATGACTGATATATTCGATGATAAAACACAATTTCAGGATTACGATAGCATCATTCAAAATTATTATTTTGTGTATTTGCAAACTCCTGATTTGATTCCGCTTGCCGATGCGCAAAAATTTACGCCATATTGGTATAACGTTTTCATTTATGGTTTACCTGATGAACAGAACTTATATCAAGTGAGCGAACTCAATGCCCGTTACGATATTGTCAAGAATACAGGCGCCACTTATTTTGAATATCAAATTGATGGTAGTGATAACAAACTCTATGATCAATTAGCGGTTATCAAGAATTCTCACTATGTTAATCAAGACCCCAATAACGAACTCAGTGAAAGCGCATCCTTGGCCTTGTTAAACTATTTTTATAACGGCAATCTAAACTACACAATTAGTGGTGTTGCTTCTATCTACGTTTTAACTATTGAAACCGACTTTGCTACTCGTGCCTTTTTTGCCGATGTTTATGCTCACTATCGAGAACTTGCATATCAAGTTAGCATTTGGCAGACTCTTCTTCCAGAACTGACGGCCATTTTCATTGTCTCGATTCTCGCTTATTTTGTAATGCCACTCATTTTTAAGAATGGTAAGACAGTCGGTAAGCTTGTTATGGGTATTGGTCTTGTCAACAAACTTGGTTACGATATTTCCATTCCCCAACTCATTATGCGTTTCTTCTTTCCGATGGTCGTGACAATTGGATTACTTATCATCGGGGGCACGGCTTTCGCAATTGGCATGGGATTATTTGTTTTGGTTTCGTACGCTTTAGTTATTTTTACTAAGGAACACAAGGCCATACACGATTACCTTGCGGGAACGGTCGCGATTGACGCGAAACGATCAGTTTGGTTTAAAAACGCAAATCAAGAGGCTGAATATACCGAAAAAATTAATCAAATGCCTCGCCTTGATATTGAAAAGCCACAGCCAGCAAATGACACTAATTTAGAAAAATAATCGGTTAATGCACCGATTTTTTTCTTATCGACGTTCCTTTTGCTCGTATCTTGTTATGATTGTCGCGGCGAAAAAGAGGTAGTGATTAGGTCATTTTTTGCCCCCCTAATTAAATAATTAGTCCTTGTTTACAAATGCCTGTTTATGTTAATATCAATTTAGATAAATACAGTAACCATCCTGTAGGAGGTCAATAATGGAAGTAAGAATTGAAAATCTTACAAAAGCCTTCACAAGTCAGAAGGGACCAGAAGTTATTGCGGTCAACAACATGTCCTTCGTTATTCCAGACGGAAAACTCGTTGGACTACTAGGCCCATCCGGTTGCGGAAAATCAACCACCCTTTACATGATTGCCGGTCTTCACAAACCGACAGAAGGCAAAATCTTTTTTGGAGATGAAGAAGTTACCAACGTTCCCCCGGAACATCGCGGTATCGGCCTTGTTTTCCAAAACTATGCGCTTTATCCACATTTCACTGTTCGACAAAACATTACCTTTCCATTAGATAATGTCCGTCCCAAACTAACGAAACAAGATAAAGAAGCAATCGCACACGAAATGGCTCGCATTGTTGATATCGAACCATACCTTGATCGTAAACCTAAAGAACTCTCCGGTGGACAACAGCAACGTGTTGCTATTGCCCGTGCTCTTTCTAAGAGACCGAAAGTTCTTTTACTTGATGAACCGCTTTCCAATCTCGACGCGCGCTTGAGACTACAAACACGCGAAGAAATTAAAAGAATTCAACGCGAAACTGGTATTACAACCGTTTTCGTCACTCACGACCAAGAAGAAGCGATGTCGATTTCAGACACAATCGTTGTCATGAAAGATGGCGTCGTTCAACAAATCGGCGAACCACAATATGTTTATGACGAACCACAAAATTTATTTGTTGCCAAGTTCCTTGGATCCCCAGCAATTAATATTTTTGATGGCGAAATCAAAAACGGCGTTCTCTTTGTCGAAGGCGTTGAACTCGAAAAAAGCGATCTCTACAAAAAACCACATGTTCTTGTAGAAAAAATCGAATTGCCACGCGAATTAGACGAAAAAGGCAACCCAATCGGTGAACCAAAGTACGAGACAAAGACGACCGAAATTCACGATCGTCATGTCAAAGTTGGCATCAGACCTGAAGCCTTCCGTCTCAATCAGGAGAACGGCAAAATATCTGTTAAAAAACACTACATTGAGCACATTGGTCGCGATATCTCGATCGTTGGAGAAATCGATGGTCAAAACGCCAGTCATGTCAAAGTTATTATTCCATCGGAATTAAGAGCAAAAGTTGTTGATAAGGAAGTATCAAATTTCGAACCGGCTCGCTTCTACGTTTTTGAAGAAAGCGGCGAGAGAATTAAGTAACCGGTTGGTAAAAGGTAACACAATGACCGAGAAACCTAACCTAAACGAACAAAGTACCGAAGTCGAAGTGACTGAGAATTTGTCAATTGGCTCCTATGCCAGTGGCGAAACACTCCAGGTCGCGAAACCGACATGGTACATGCCGGAGTGGCTTAAGGCCCTAATTGCTTTAGTGCCCGCTCTTTTCTTCCTTATCATTTTTATGATTTACCCAATCATTAACACTTTCCTTCTATCGTTCTTGGAGGATTTTAACTGGATTGGCGGATCAGGATCATCTTTTGCGATTATCAACTGGGCTTATTCGTTATCGCCTGATTTTCGCGGGAATCCTGCTTTCTGGTCATTTAATAACTATGTTAACGTTTTAAGTGATCCGGGCTTTACAAATTCATTGCTCAATACAGCAATAATGGTTATTGTTAGCGTTCCGCTTACAATCATCATCAGTTTGCTTTTGGCGGTTTGCTTAAACTCAATTAAGGTCCTACAAGGATTTTATCAAACCGTTTTCTTCCTTCCCTACGTAACAAACTCCATTGCTCTTGGCATGGTTTTTAATGTTATGTTCTCCAAAGGAGGGCCGATAAACAGTCTCCTCGGCTTCGATTTTAACTGGTTGTTAGCTGCCGCCGGTGCAACTCGCTGGTCGATGTTCTTTGTTGTTACCGTTTATTCAGTTTGGAATGGACTAGCCTTTAAGATTCTCGTCTTTATGTCTGGTCTTGCCACAATTGATAAACAATACTACGACGCAGCCCGAATTGATGGCGCTTCGAAAATGAAAATTTTCTCACGCATTACTGTCCCACTTTTGTCTCCGCAAATTCTTTATATTACTATCACCTCTTTCATCGGAGCTTTTAAAGCTTACACCTCTGTTATCGCCTTATTTGGTAATGGAGCATATGACTTTGGTGGCACAGGCGGTAAAGAATGGATGACCGTTGTCGGTTATGTTTACATCATGATGCAGAGATCACAAATTGGACGTGCTGCTGCTGCATCCATTGTTCTTTTAATCGTTATTTTGACAATTACATTAGTACAGACCCTCGTTTCTAAAAAACGGGTCCACTATTAGGAAAGGAGCATAAAGATGGCTGAACATGAGATTTACTTTACATCGCGTAAGCAAATGATGCTCTACAAGGGTCAAAAGATTTTTACCCAAGTACTCTTATATGCTTTCCTAACCCTATTTGGACTCTTCATCGTTTTCCCGTTCTTCTACATGGTAGTGACTTCAATGAAAAGTGAAATTCTCTATGATAGCGAGGCGGCAAGAAAACTTATTAGTTTAGTTCCCCAATTTGAAAGCGTTTATGGACTCAATGATCAAGGCAATTTCGTGCGGACTTGGCAATTATTTGACAATTATCGCATCGTTCTTGATTCATCGAATAACTTCTTTGTCTACTATATGAATACGATTATCGTTTCGGTCGTTTCAACTGCCTTTACAGTTGTAACTGCTGTTTTAGCAGCCTTCGCGTTTGCTCGTTTAGAGTTTAAGGGCAAAAACCTTCTCTTCACGATTATTTTAGCGACGATGATGGTTCCGGGCGAAATGATGGTCATCACTAACTTCCAGACAGCGGCGACTTGGGGATGGCAGAATACGTATGCAGCTTTGATATTTGTTCATGGCGTATCCGTCTTCTACATTTTCTATCTACGGCAAACCTTTCAACAAATTCCTAACGAGCTGTTCTTAGCTGCCAAAGTTGATGGCTATGGACATTTCCGTTACTTGTGGCGTGTTATGGTGCCGATTGGCATGCCGACGATTGTCACGATTATTATTCTCTCCTTAATGGGTTCGTGGAATGCCTTTATATGGCCAAACCTCATCGCCAGTGGTACGAACCCGACATTTGGTCATACGATGCGCTTGGTGTCCAATGGTCTTATGTCATTATTCCAAGGCGAATACAGTTCTGAAGATACGATTAAGGTGGCAGCCTCAATGGTTATTACCCTTCCGCTCTTTGTCTTCTTCTTAATCTTCAGAAAATTTATCATGCGCGGCGTTAGCCGTTCAGGTATCAAAGGTTAATGATTGCATTCAGCAATTAATAAAATTCTATGAAAGGAAAATCTATATGAAAAGATTTCTCAAAACAGTAACGATTGCATCAGCGACGGTTTTGTCTCTTGCAGTGTTAAGCGCTTGCGGACCCAAAAGCCGTGACTTCAATGTCGACATGACATTAGACACTCGTGGAGTGACGATTCAGTTCTGGACCGGCTTTGGTGCCGTAATTAATTCGACTCTTGAACCGATGCTTGAAGAGTTTACGGAAGAAACCGGTATTATTGTCGAATACGAATCAAAAGGTGGATACGATGCCTTACAACAAGCTATCAACCTTAGTGCGACATCTGAATCTTATCCTCACATCGCCAACGGGTATCCCGATCACTTTGCCGGATATATCGCTAGCGATATTATTCTTCGTCTCGATGGTTTTATCGAAAATGACGATTTAATTCCTGCAACTCGCGACGATGGTGCCTTTAGCGAGTTACCAGCTTTTGACATTGATGACTTCTATCCGTCATACATGGTTGAAAACCAGAGCCTGGAATTCGACTCTAATGGCAATCCTTATACTTTGGGCATTCCGTTTAATAAGTCCACTGAAGTTGCGGTTGTCAATAAGACAGCCTTTGATCTTTTTGCTACACTTGATTCAACAATTAAAATTCCAGAAACATGGGATGAAGTTGCAACAATGAGCACCAAGATTAGAGCTCTTATGGCCAGCAAAGGCTATTACGGCAAAATCGTTGGTGACGACGCAAACGCTTATGCTGACACGGATTCTATGCCATCTGGTGTCAAACAATTAATTTCGTTTGCCGATGTCTCTGCTCAAAATTTCCGCGTTATGTCTTATGACTCACAGGCTAACTATTTCATCACCGGTGTTCGTCAATGGGGTGGAGCCTATACGGAAATGGATCCACAAACACGGAAGGGCTATGTTACTTTTAATAACGATGGCACCCGTAGTATGATGACGAAAATGCGTGAGTTATTTGATGCCAACCACATCGGTATTCCTCAAACTTGGGAAGAAGCTCAATATAGTTCAAACCCATTTAAATTAGGACAAAGTTTAATGAATATTGGATCGAGCGGTGGTGTTATTAACGCTGTCCCGCAAGCCGATGCTTTTGCCGTTGAAGCTCATCCGATTCCTTATCATAGTGCTGATAACAAATATGTTATTTCACAAGGCACAAACCTCGCCCTCTTTGATAAGGGCAGTGATGTCGAGAAAGTCGCAGCTTGGAAACTTCTTAAATACTTAACTCAATATAAGAACGGCCAATTCGCTGCTGGTACCGGTTATTATCCAACTGGTGTCAGTTCTTTCGAATCCGAAGAATATCAAGATTATTACACAAACGTTTTTACTTCTTCTGGAGATAAATTAAAAGTCGGAGCAGCGAAAGTTAATTCGAATATTTACGATGGAGAAGGTTCAACCTGGAAAAAATTCGTTGATCCTGGTTTTGTTGGTTCAAGCTATATTCGTCAGGAAGTTAACTTTATTATGCCTGAACTATTTTATGGTAATCCTCGCAAAACAGTGCAACAAATCATTGACTACTATTACAGTGTTTTTTCCGACTACGTTCGTAATTAATTGAAAGGTGGTGTTTATATGAAACCACAAAAAATAGCTATTTTGCTTCCTTTAGCTGTAATGGCGATTGGAACTCTTGCAGGTTGCGATGGACCCCGCGTTGATCCTTATAGTGTTGACCTCTCGGTCGATATTTCTGGTGCTAAAATTAGCTTCTGGGGACCCTTCGGTGCAGACAATAACGTCATTGTTGAAGAATTACTTGAAGAGTTTGAGGCGCAAACTGGTGTTGATGTCGCTTATGAAAGTAAGGGCAGTTATGACCAATTAAAACAAGCGATTGACCTTTCAGCAACATCACGGACTTATCCGCACCTTGCTTTGGGTTATCCTGACCACTTTGCTGGTTATGTTAGAAGTAATATTATTGTTCGACTTGACTATTATTTTGAAAACGGCAACACCTACGATTACGGCGAATATGATGAAGCCGATCGCGGATTTGCCATTTCTGACTTTTATGAAGACTACATGGTCGAAAACCAAAGTATCGAAATGAAAAGCGCTACCGAAGGTTGGACGCTTGGCGTTCCTTTCAACAAATCAACAGAAATCATGACGATTAATAAGACCTTCTTTGATTGGGCAGTGACTGTCAATCCTGAAATCACTGTTCCGACAACTTGGGAAGAAGTCGGTGTTGTTGGACCCAAAATTACCACCTTATTAACGCCCTTTTTCGGCAAGGTCATCGGAAGCGATAATCAGCCATATGCTGATGCGCAAGCTGCTCTCGATGCTGGCAAAACTGTTGTATTAGATATGACTAATTCAACACCTGAATTGTTCCGCCCGTTATCTTATGATTCACAAGCTAACTTGTTTATTACTACCGTTCGCCAAAGTGGCGGAACCTATACTGAGGTTGATCATACGACGGGAAAAGGTTATTTAGCGTATAATTCGCAAGAGACGATAGATGGTCTACAAGTTTTACGCGATTTATTTGATGATCGCGTTCTTGGCGTTCCAAAACTATGGGAGGAATCAAAGTATTCATCTGGACCATTCAAAGATGTTATGGCCGTTATGGCCATTGGTTCGACCGCCGGTGTGCAAAACAACGCGCCAGCTGGTAATAAGTTTAATCTAAGTGCCGCTCCTGTTCCCTTCTCGGATGCGAGCCGCAAATATGTTATCTCGCAAGGAACAAATCTTGCATTACTTGATCGCGGAACCGAAAAGGAACGCGTTGCCGCTTGGAGGCTTCTTCAGTATTTATCAAAATATGCCAATGCTGAATTCGCCCAAAGAAGTGGTTATTTCCCTTCTTGTGCTTATGCTGAAAATGATGAAGATTATCAAGATTTCTTGGCAAATCCCGGCTTTACGACTACCGAAAAAATTAAAGCTGAAGTCGCAAAAGTTAACAGTAATGTGTACATCGACGATTCACAGGACTGGATTAAGTTTGTCGATCCGCCATTTGTCGGCTCGGCATATGTTCGCAATGAGATTGCTGCAATTCCTGAAGCTCTCTTTTTCACGACCGCAACCATTCAAACGATTCTAAATAATTCCTACGCCAACATGCCTGAGTATGTTCGGCCGTAATAAAGGAGGAAATGATGAACAAAACGACTAAGATTATTCTCGGATTAGCAATGTTTGCTCTACTACCATTAAGCAGCTGCAATCCAACACCTACTTGCGTTGTCTTAGATTCACCAGATGATCTATTGACGACACCGGTAACCGATTCTTTTAAATTTCCTCAAGAAGACGTTTACGCCACTAAAACATTCACAACCGTTGAAACCGGTGGTTTAATGCTTGGTCAGGCAACTCTTAAATCAACAACTGACGGCGATACCGCTAACTTTGAAGTTGCCGGATACGCCGAGACGGTTCGCTTGAGATTTCTTGGCATAAATACTCCAGAATCAACTGCTAAAGTTGAACCATGGGGTAAGAAAGCTTCTATTTTTGTTAAGAACATTCTTGAAACAGCGCATACCATCGTTTTAATTAATGACGCCGTTGTCTTTGGAGAACGCGATAGCTCAGGTAATCGTCATCTTGGCTATATTTGGTACAAACCAGCAGCCGATGCTGATTTCCGCTTGTTAAATCTTGAAATTGTTGAGCAGTGTTATTCGAAGAATTTCTTATTTGTCAATTCGACCATTGCTCCTTATCGCGAAAAATTTGAGCAGGCTGAAGCTCGTGGTATCGAATGTAAATATCGTGTCCACGGAGCAGCCGATCCGGGTTATGACTATAGCGATAATGTCGAAGAACCGACAATTCGTTATCTTCGCGATAATTATGATGAATTCGGTATTACCGAAGGCGGAAGTAGTGGTAAACAACTAATTATTTCCGGTCTTGTTGTTGGTCAAATGGGCGATAGCATGGTCCTTCGCGACATCACCGATATCGATGAGGAAACCGGGCAATATTGTTCAATGTATGCCTATGCCGGCTACAATACGGCGCTGGCATCAGTTGTGACCGTCGGCGATGTTATTAAGATTTATGCCCGTGCGACGATGTACAATGGCAATATTCAACTTTCCGACTTAAAAACCAACACTACGGGCAAACAAAAAATTGAGTGGCTAGCCATTAGTCCCAACTCACCGATTTTGCCGCAAGTTTATCCTGTTTCTGAATATCCTGACGGCGATCCACGTTACGATGATTATCCAACTGATACTTCAGCCTATGACATGGACGCATCCACTTTTAACTCTTATGAAGACTTCGCGCCATACTCCGGTTATGTAGTCTCAGCCCGTGTTACGATTCGCTATGTCACGCCTTACACCGATGATGAAGAAGAAGAAGGAACAGGGACAGGAGAGGAATATTATTACAAGAAAGACGATAACAACAACATGACTGTTTATGGTGTTTCCGATGGTGTAGATTTAGAAAGCAAACCCCTATATCTTAATTTAAGAGTTAGTGGTGAATGCTATCCTTACCCATCTCACACATTGTTTGTAGTTGGTCGTACATACCTTATTAAAGGTTATTTAGCGGCTTACTTCGAACGTTATCAAATTCAGCTCTTCAACAATACGCCAGGAAGTGGTTACATCACTGATGTAACTCCTGCATAAAAGAAAGGATACATAATATGATGAAACTATTTAAAAAATTCCTAATCCCCTTTCTAGCGATTGGCTTTCTTGCCGGATGCGGTGAGGAAGAAATCGTTGATTGGACGCCACAACAAGTGCTGGCTGAGGCGAGTAGTTTTGGTGCCATCCTTATTAATGGTAGTACCGGTACAGCATATGCTGACCGCTCTCAGACAATTAACATAGCAACCGGTGACTATCTAATCGGTTCACGCGTAATTAATGTCAAAAATGTTATCAAAGATTTAGTTCCGGTAACCGTTACAGTCAATGTTGCTTTTGAAATGGACAGTGAAACACTTGATAATTGGACCGTCGGTCGTGGACGTCCAACGGTTGATCATGATCGTTTTATTCCAACAATTCCATCCGGAGAAGATGCCGAAGATTATAACTCAGTTTTAACTGCGACCCTTTCATACGGCGAAGAAACATTGGCCGTCACATGGAATATTCGTGTTCGAAAGATCGAAATAATCGAAACGACGATTGGCGCAATGAGAAGCGGTACTTCTGGCGTTAAAGTCAAAGATATTGTAAAAATCCGCGGTTATATTACCTCTCATTTCGAAGAAGGCACAGACACTAGTGATACACACGTTTATGCCGGTGTGTATATTGCCGATGGCGAGCGCGCCATCATGCTTTATGCCGGCGTCATGTCATCCCTATGGTGGGAAAGTGATGAACCCGCCTTTGCAATTGGCGATTTAGTTGAAGTCGTCGGTTCTTATGAGCCTTACAACGGCTTAGCCGAGGTCAAACCTTCAAGTATGGTCATTATCGATTCTGATCCAAACGTTGCTACGCCTGTCAATCTAGTTATTACTGATGCCGCCACACAATGGTCCAAATCAGCTTTAACAGGACATGATTCAAGAATCACTGTTTTCGAGGATTTGACTTATGTTTCGGGCACTGTCAGTGCAAACGGACAACACTCATCCATTTATTTCAAGAGTGGGACAGTATCGGTTCTAATGTATATTAACTACCATATTGGTACAGCCGCCCAAGATCAATTCCGTACCTTTATTGCCGGATTGACTGCCAATGTCTCTGTTATTGATTTTACCGGCACTCTCTCTTGGTATAACGGACCACAACTAAGCCCGACATCATTTGCTGATGTTTCTCTTGCTTCGTAACATGTTTCAACGAATCACACATTAAGGGAGGAAACAATGGAAAAAACCTTTAAAGATAAAGCTCGTGATGGGCTTCTGGTTGGTTTAGAATACTTAAAGAAAAACTATTTGAGTTTGGTTGTTGCTTTATTAACCATTCTCATTTACATTTTCCTCGTTCTTCCGGCCGCTTCAGTTACGGTCAGCGATATTAATCTGATTACAAATCAAGAAACATATACGCTTATCAATCTCACGCAGAATGTTGAAGCATATCGTCTATCCGACATTTTATTCGGCCGGATTATTCAGCAAGTTAGCGGTACATTTAACTATGTTAATAACAGTGATGCCGGCTTAAACAATCCTAATCTTGTCCATACGTTTGGAGTAGTATTTTTTCCAAACAATGTATTCGTGGGATCTGGTTTGATTCTCTTCTTGATTGCCTCCATTTTAATGGTCTTTCCTAAATTAATTATGCGGACCGTCGGTGCATCGCTTGCTTTAGTTGGAGCCTTCTTAATGCTCTTTATTTATTCGCAAGTCATGTATGATGTTCCAATTGGAATTCGCGGCCTTCAAGTTGAATACGCTGTTAGTTATGGAGCTGGTCCAATAATTCTAATTATTACTGGTTTTGCTATCGCCGCTGTCGCTATCCTTGTCACTGTGCTCGATTATATTGCCGATTACAAACATCGCAAGAGCGAAAGCCAACGCTATCTACGCGGCGGCGTATAAAAAAGTATACCAATCGTTTAAGGGCAGTCGTATGATTGCCCTTTTCTATAAGAAAATATGCCGAAGTTCTTGAAAGTGATGGCAAAATCATTTACTATTATTTGGCATTAATGCACCGTTAGCTCAGATGGTAGAGCAGCTGACTCTTAATCAGCGGGTCACAGGTTCGATCCCTGCACGGTGTACCATTGTCTATAAGCCGCACATAGTGCGGTTTTTCTTTATTGTGAGACTACTTTTTCAAGTATATAATTATAAAGAAGGAGATACTCATATGAATGGACCGAGCCTAACAAATGTCCGCAAGTATTTATTGGCCATTAAAAAAAGCCCTCGTAAATATTTAACAAGCGAACACCTTTCGAAAGAAATGGGTCTTTTTCCTGATGTAATCAACCGTGTCCTTTCCTATTTTGATCCACTCGTCAATATGGATTTTACCTACGATGTGCGCACATTAGTGCCACTGATGGAAGAATATGTTGCTAAATTGTCTTTAGAAAGAAAAAAAGTAGCCAAACCAAGAGTTATTGTTACTAAAAAGGAAGTTGGCGAATTTGAATCGTTAAGCGATTTTATCTTTAAAAAATATGTTTTTGAAAGCAGTGGTCTTTTTGATCGAAGTGCCACCTTATCCGATAGCGAACTTCGCATTCTTAAAAAGCTTATAACGATTGAGCAAAATGAGCGAAAAAGCAAGAAATTGAAAAAATAGTCGTTTGGAAGCCCTATCATTAGTGGCTTCCTTTTTTATATATTATATAACCTTGAAAAAAAGCGTCCATACACATATAATACAATTGATATTTTAAGGAGAATTTCCATGGCAATTAAAAAAAGATTTCTATCGGTCGATGGTAATACGGCCGCTGCGCTTGCGAGTTACAATTTTACAGAAGTCGCAGGTATTTACCCGATTACTCCAAGTTCAAACATGGCCGAATTAGTCGATGTCTATTCTTCGCAAGGAAAAATTAATTTCTTTGGCAATGTTTGTAAGGTTGTTGAAATGCAATCAGAAGGTGGCGCTGCCGCTGTCGTTCATGGCGCTTTGCAAGGCGGAGCTTTTGCTTCATCTTATACGGCCAGTCAAGGCCTTTTGTTAATGATTCCTAACATTTATAAGTGGTGCGGGGAACTTCTTCCAGCTGTTCTACATGTATCGGCCCGCAGTATCGCGACACGCTCCTTATCAATTTTTGGCGATCATCAAGACATTTATGCCGTGCGACAAACAGGCATTACCATTATGTCTTCCCACAGCGTTCAGGAAGTTGCTGATTTAGCCCCGATTGCTCACTTAATTGCAATTGATGCCGAAGCACCGGTTCTACACTTCTTTGATGGTTTTAGAACTTCTCATGAAATACAAAACATCGAATTAATCGATGATGAAGAATGGAAGAAACTTCTTCCACTTGATAAAGTCGAAAGGTTTAAGGCTAGAGCCCTTAATCCGCATACACACCCTGTTACCCGCGGTGGTGCAGAAAACGAAGATATTTATTTTCAAGGCCGTGAAGCCCAAAACACTCATTACGCAAAAGTTCTTGATTACGCCGAGAAGTATTTTAGCGAAGCCTCAAGATTAACCGGTCGTCATTATGCTCCCTTTACCTATTATGGTGATGAAAAAGCTGAAGACGTTATCGTGGCTATGGGTTCGGTGACGGAAACGACAATTGAAGTCATTAATGCCCTTCGTAAGGGCGGATCGAAAGTCGGTTTGGTCAAGGTACATCTCTATCGTCCTTTCTCCGCGAAACATTTAGTAAGCATCATTCCTTCCACTGTTAAACGGATTGCTGTTTTAGACCGCACGAAAGAAATGGGCGCTCCAGGTGAGCCTTTATATCTTGATGTCGTGACTGCCCTTCGCCAAGAAGGACGCGATATTGCCGTCTATGGCGGCCGTTATGGTCTTTCTAGTAAAGATGTTCCACCTCGTGACGTTAAAGCCGTCTATGACATGCTAAAAGGCAAACCATTCCATAATTTCACCATTGGCATCGTCGATGATGTCACAAATCTCTCGTTAACAGTTGATGAAGATTTCCATACTGAAAACGACTATAC
>JAEWLX010000027.1 GCA_023457325.1 Bacillota bacterium
TTAGTTAATAAACCCTTAAACTGCTTCAAGGCGTTATTGCCACCTAACCATCGGAATTGAAAGTGTTGTGTTAGATAACAATAGACAGGTTTTTGTTTGAGATCGGGAATCTTTTTTAAGTAGGCACGCATAATTGGCGAAAGGCTGAAAGCGCGGACTGGCGCACCAAAGACATAGCCATCATAGCCATCAGTTTGAGGGCATTGGTTCAGGACGATTTTATCAATCTCCATCTCTTCATCATTGCTTGCGACAATATGTTCAAGTTGGACTTGATGACCTTGAGCAATAAGTTTTTCTTTGATTCGATCAGCGGCCAAACGAGTGTGTCCTGTTTTCGAATGAATGATGATAGCGATTTTCATTTTAAGCTTCTCCATATAAAGTGTTCAAAAGCGTGATTTGGGATGAAGATGAATTGCTTCCAACTTCTCCATATCACTATCTGCGATAACAAAGTCAAGTTCGGCATTGTTTATGATACGTGTTTCATGCGTTGACTTGGGTAGCGGCAATGTATTTTGCTGAATTGTATAACGAAGAGCGATTTGTGCTGGAGTGACTTTGTATTTGTCGGCCAATTGATTCACGAGGCGAAGTTTAATAACGCGTCCGGACATCAGTGGTGAATACGCCTCAAACAAAATATTATTTTTTTGACAGTATGAGCGATTTTCAAGTTGGGGTTTGCCGACATAAAATGGCATTTGATTGACATGTGGAATAAACCCTGTCGCCTGAATCAAAGGTTCAATATCATTTGGCGTGAAATTCGAGACACCAATCGCTCGAATTTTCTTCTCATTATATAGTTCAATCATCGCCTTCCATGCCTCGATGTTTCCTGCGGTGTGGTCAGTACCGATAGCAATCCAAGGCCATGGAGCGTGAATCAGATATAAATCAATATATTCGAGTCCAAGTCTTTTTAAAGACTTATAAAATTCAATTTTCGTATTATCGAAGTTTTTTACTTGCGATGGAAGCTTCGTCGTCACGAAAATGGCCTCACGTTTCAATCCAGAATCTTTGATGGCTTGACCGACGCTTTTTTCATTTCGATAGACGGTAGCGGTATCGATGTGACGATAGCCATTATGAAGAGCTAAAAGAACAGATTGATAAGCTTCTTTCCCGGGTTTGATACGCCAGGTGCCAAAGCCAATTTTAGGAATCTTAACTCCGTTAGATAAAACGAAGTGTTGATCAATAATTTTCTTTTCCATATAACTCCTTTATTGCAATAAATGGCGCGAGAGAGATAAAAGACTTTCTTAATAATAATTTTACTCCAGAAGTGGCACATTACGATCATAAAATGGTATAAATACACAAATTGCTTGCTGATAACGTCTAGTAGTTTATTTATCAAAACATTTTTTTGAAAATTTCATGCCTATCATATATTAGGGATTAGCTTTGGCAATCCTCATTATTATTATCAATTAAATCCTAATGCCCTTTATGCTTCCTGCCGGCATTATCGATGGTCAAATTGGCGGTATACCGCCATAATTATTCCTTTGATAAAGCGCCAATCATTAAATGTGTGGCTGGAGAATAGACACTATTCAAGTGGTTTCCGTGGTGTCTTGCGTTTACGTTCTAATTCCGTTAGATACATTTTGCGCATCCGATAAGTACTTGGCGTGATTTCAAGTAATTCATCATCGTTTAAATAAGCGAGACAATTTTCTAAAGACATAAGTCTTGGTGCTTTCAAAACAACTTTTTGTTCCTTGGTGGACATGCGCATATTTGTCAGTTCTTTTGCTCTCGTTACATTAATGATCAGATCACTGCTATAGCGGTTTTCACCGACAATCATGCCCTCATAAACTTGTGTTTGTGGCAAAATAAACATCGTACCGCGAGCTTCAAGACCTTCGATGGCGTATGTCGTGCTCATGCCAGAATCAGAAGCGATGAGAACGCCAAGGCTTCGACCTTTGACTTGAAAGTTAGTCAAGGGGCGATGTTCTTTATATATATGACTCATCAAACCATATCCTTTTGTCAAAGTCATAATCTGAGCGTGGAGACCAATCATAGCAGCCGCGGCAATATTATAAGTCAGGCGCGTATTTGTTTCGCCATAATCAATGTTTACTACTTCGCCTTGTCGACTGGCCAAAGCGTCCATTACCGCTCCTAAACTTTCCGAAGGAACATCGAGAAATAGTTCTTCAAAAGGCTCATGATCAACATCGTTTATTTTTTTAATTATCGCCTTCGGTTTGCTCACTTCAAGTTCGTAACCTTCACGGCGCATATTTTCGATTAATATGCCAAGATGGAGTTCACCTCGACCAGAAACAAGAAAGCGATCGGTTCCTTCGATAACTGATACTTTTAAGGCAACATCGCGTTGAATTTCTTTTTCTAAACGAGCTTGCAGTTGACGATATGTTACAAATTTTCCGTCTTGTCCGACAAATGGTGAACTGTTCGGAGCAAAAGTCATTTGCAAAGTCGGTTCACTTATTGTAATCAAGGGAAGAGGAGAAATGTTTCTAGGTTCGCAAATTGTTTCTCCGACATTAATATCACTAATACCCGCCACTCCAATAATATCGCCAGCATTAGCTTCCTCTAATTCGATTTTATTGATGCCCGCAAAGCGGTATAATTTCATTATTTTTCCAGATTTGGTAGTCCCATCAAGACGAGCGAGGACAATATTATCGCCAACATGAATTGATCCCGATTTTACTAAGCCAATGCCAATCCGCCCTACAAAGTCGTTATAGTCAAGAAGACTTGGCTGAAATTGTAAAGGTCCATTCGGATGAACTTTGGGCTCAGAAATCTCAGAGATAATTAAGTCGAGAATCGCTTCCATGCCGGGTGTTTGATCTTCGGGATGTGATGACAAACTACTCGTTCCCAATAAAGCTGAAGCAAAGACGACCTTAAAATCTAAATATTCTTCTGGAGCATCCAAAGCAATAAAAAGTTCGAGGACATCATTAAGCACTTTGGAGATGTCGACATTTGGGCGATCTATTTTATTAATAACAACGATCGGTTTAACT
>JAEWLX010000028.1 GCA_023457325.1 Bacillota bacterium
TTTATATAAAAAACATAAGATTTGCGATGTTTTTTTAAATAATTAAGAGCTAATACTTCGCTTAACGTGTGCCATCCATTCATGACGACAATATCGTAGTCATGAGACTTGAGGTGTTTGACTATTCCGGTCGATAAATGGTTTTCGAATCCAAAGTTGATGCCCTTGATTCGGACCGTTTTGAACTTAATATTATCGCCATTATAAAAAAGAGGGTTCCGATCAAAATTCTTGAGGCGCTCAAAGAGGGCCGTTACTTCGATTTCTTTGCTTAGTTCGTTGAAGAGCCTTACTTTGTAAGGGGCGGGGTGATTGAAGACGAATAATACATGCATGGCCAAATCCTATGTTAATTATACATTGTATCAATATGCTAATATAATAAAATGTTAGGAATGAAAAAGATGAGTGGCTGGGATATATTTTTTAAGACTATTAGCGCGAAAGATTATGCCAAGAAGCTGAAAATATTTCTTGATGAAGAATACGCTAAACATATTGTTTATCCTCCGCGAGAGCTTGTTTTTAATGCTTTTATTTTAACGCCGCCAGAAAAGGTCAAGGTCGTCATAATCGGTCAAGATCCTTATCACGAACCTAATCAAGCGATGGGCCTTTCTTTCTCGGTACCTTCAACAACAAGAATTCCCCCGAGTCTTATTAACATCTACAAAGAAATAGAAAGCGATTTAAATATTAAGATGCGCAATGATGGCGATTTAACATATTTAGCCAAACAAGGAGTGCTTCTGCTTAACGCCTACTTAACCGTTCGTCACAGTGAAGCCCTGTCCCATCGTTTAAATGAATATGAGCAGTTTATTGACGATGTTTTGAATTATCTTAACGCTCTTCCACAACCAATTGTCTATTTGCTGTGGGGCGGATTCGCAAAAAAATACGCCAAAAAGATCAATAATCCTCGTCACCTTGTCTTAACGTGTGTGCACCCATCGCCGTTAAGCGCCAATCGCGGTGGTTGGTTTGGTAATCGCCATTTCTCGAAAACAAACAACTTTTTACTAAGTAACGGAAGCCAACCTATTGATTGGCACAACTAAAAAGTCTATAATCAATATTTGGGAGCTCACCGAGTGGGCTGAGAGTACTTCGCATCGGAAGTAGACCAAACCTGATCTAGATAATGCTAGCGTAGGAATAAAGATAATATCTTTGCTTTCCTCGTTGGTACGAGGAATTTTTTATGAAAAAAACAAACAACACAATTCGTTATGTAACAATTGGCCTTGGCTTTATAGCTTTTTTCCTTTTTGTTTTGCCCCTTTTTGAAGGAAACGGAAACATCCATATCGGAGCAGAAATTATTCTTGGCTTGAAAACGGCTCGCTTTGACATTTTCAGTTTGTTCGCCTTCTTATTTCCTCTTGCGGCTTCCGTTGTTCTTTTAATAAAATGCAAGCACTCTGAATCACTAGCAACGATGTTTTTTCTTCTAGCGGGTTTTTCTTTTATTCTCTTGCCCGATTTCTTAAAATTCACCAACGAAAGTTTAGGACTTACAATTATCTCTACTACCTTTATTATTTCGATTGTCGTTTCGCTCTTGGGGGCATTACTAGGAATCGCCCTTGCTATTGCAAAAAACGCCTTTACAACTTATCAAATAGTTGAAATGGCAATGTTGGTAAGTTTAGCCATAGTCTTAGATTTACCAGGCTTAAAAATACGGATTGGCGCTTCAGGAGGATCGATTAGTTTTACGATGCTTCCTCTTTTTGTTCTTGCTTTAAGACAAGGACCAATCAAAGGCTTTATCGGTGCGGGAATAGTCTATGGTTTTGTGACTTGTATACTTGATGGCTGGGGACTAGTTTACTATCCGTTTGACTATTTGCTTGGCTATGGCTCAATGGCTATTCTCGGAACATTTCGTCCCTTTATACTTGCTAAGAATATCGAACGCTTTAATATTAGAGGACTCATTTTTCTAATTATTGGCGTATTAGTTTCCGTCAGCGGACGCCTACTAGCGTCGACTTTGTCGGGCATCATTTATTACGAGTTAAACTTCGTCGACTCCCTTTTATATAATATCGCCTACATTCTTCCAAGCGCTGGCATCGTTTTAGGGCTTTTAATCGCCATATATCATCCCCTTATTCGTATGGATCGCGCTATTAGTCGCCGAAACGGATAATGGTCTTAAACCTTTTCTTTACGAAATCGGCAATGGATATGATATATTGTAAACGCAACAAACAATATGTTTGAATAAGCCATGGAGAAGTTTATGAACAAAGAATTAGAAAAAGAAACACTTAAAGAATTAGAAGCTGATAAAGAAGTCGAAACGCCAAAAGAAGAAACACAAGTCGAGGCACCAGTTCAAGTCGTTAGTGAACCGATCGAATATGAAACGGACAACTTGAAGCAGATTGAAAGCGCTCGCGAAATCTTTTTAAAACAATATAAAGTTCAAAATATCGTTAAATGGCTTGTTTCTATTGTAGCCCTAGGTTTAATTATCCTTGGATGGCTCGTTTTTTTACCAATTAGTGTTTATCTGACAATCGGAGCAGTTGCTGTATCGCTCCTGCTTATTTTGCTTTATAACTTTTTTATCAAACGCTACTTAAACGGCAAAATGAAAATCTATTTTGATGAGTTTTATAAAAACACGACGGAATTCGTCTTTGAAGGCAAAGATTATGCCGATGTCGACTTTAGAGTCGAAAACAAAATCGAAGCCGTCCAGTTTACCGAAAACGAAATTTATAAAGATGTTGTTCAAGTTGGAAGCCGCAATTTGACAACTTATAAATACCGCGGCATGCCGATTTCCGTGTGTGATGCCGCCGGACAAACCAAGAGCGCAAAATCACTCGTGCCCGTTTTCGTTGGTAAATATTTTATAGCTGATAATAGCTACGAAGGAGATGAGCCAATTATCGTTTATTTAAAAGGAAATGATAAGGCTTTGCCTCCAACCAATGTCGCCCATTTGGAAGTTATAAGCGATGACAGCAAAATGGCCATTTATTCAAATAACAAAGAAGCGGCAAAGTTCGTAAATAAAAAAGTTCAAACCCTTTTAAGAAAAATAAACACTGATGAGATTTTAATCGATGTTGCTATTTCAATTAAAAAAGGCAAAACCTTTATCTGCGCGGGCTATGATGACATTTTAATGGTTCTACCATTAGAAAAGCCATTCAACCCCAAAGCGACGCGTAGCTATAAGAATGATTTGGTCAATATTTCCGAATTTATCTACGCGATCAAGTAATTTAAAATCATTAGAAGAATAGCCTCCGCTGCGAGGCTTTTTTATTTATTTAGACCCTTTAATGTTATAATAAAAAAGATATCGGGACATTTCGGTTCTGATCCTTTAAAAAGGATGCTAACAAATGAATTATTCGGGGCGCTGGCTTAGAATCCAAGCATACAAACATAATGGTGAACTCCATCGGGCCTGGAGTCATGGTTTCGTTTTAGATGATAATGAAAATTACGTTATTTTGATTTCGATTCGCGCAAGTGTGGTCGAACACGATGGTCGTAAATGGCATACAAGAGAGCCAGCCGTTTTTGTTTTTTTCAAAAAAGAATGGCTCAATGTTATTGCGATGCTAAAAGACAAAGACATATCTTACTATGTAAACATCGCCTCACCGGCCATTATTCACCAAAACTGTATCAAATATATTGACTATGATCTCGATGTTAAATTATTTCCAGGTGGTACGACTAAACTTCTTGACCAAAAGGAGTATGAAAGACACGCCTATTCTCTTGACTATGGCGAAGATATTAAAAAAGCATTAGCGATATCAGTTAATAACATTTATGAGATGATCAAAAGAAAAGATTTCCCTTTTATCGATGAGGAAATCTATGCCCTATATAACGAATTTATCGAACACTATACAAAAGTTAAAGCGTAAATAAAGTATTTAAGATTGAATCGGCATCGTTTAATCCATCACCGATTCTTTTTATTTTGCCGGGTACACCTATGGCATCACCGGCGACATAAATGCGGTTAATAACGCAGCGATATTCATCACAAATAATACCTGTGTTGTGTTTAGGCACATCAAAGATGACTGGCGAAGGAATGTTTCCGAAATTAACAAGGATAAAATCGACATCTAAATCAATTAAGCTACCATCTTCTGCGTGTTGAATTGTGATGCCTTTTAATTGATCGTTATCGATTATTAAAGAATGGGGCACGTAGGGTGTTCGGATTTCTATTTCTTTGATGTTTTGAATTGTCGCAAAGTTGCCACGGAATTCTCGACGGCGGTGGACGAGGAATACTTTCTTAGCAAGACGTGATATTTCTTTGGCCCAGTCAAGAGCGGAATCTCCTCCTCCGAAAATAGCGACTTTCTTATCTTTTAGAAAAGCAAACGAAGTCAGTTTATAGATGATATTTGCAAATTCATTTTCGCGAGGAAGACCCATTGTTTTTGGTTTATAAAAACCAAGACCAGTAGCGATAATTACATATTCGGATTGAAATGTTTCACTTTTTGTCGCTATTTCGACATGGTCGTCAAGACTTTTGATACCGATTACTTCTTGAGAAAACTTCAAGGCCTTGTAATCTATTTTTTCGGCTAATAAGGAAATATAGTTTTTAGCTAAGATAGATGGGATTCCTGGTAAATCGACAATCTCTTTTTCTGGATAAAGAGCTGTAAGCTGACCTCCGTAAGATTCCCCGGCTTCTAAAACAAGGTGAGATAATCCCATCTTTTTAAGACGTCCAGCTAGATATAAACCGATTGGACCGGCACCAATGACGATAACTTTATACATAATCCTATGAAGTATTATACTATACTTCGTGTTATTTGTTATAATTGCTAACGAAAGTCGGTGAGAAACTTGAAATACATATTTATTTCAAAATCAATTGAAGAAACCCAACAGCTAGCCATTCGCCTCGCTGGGCACCTTTTTGCTGGCGCGGTTATCACCCTTGAAGGACCATTAGGCAGCGGAAAAACAACCTTTGTTGGTGGTGTTGCTAAAGGTCTAGATATTAGCGAAAGAGTAATCTCACCAACTTTTAATATATTAAAATGTTACTTTGATGCAAGACTAGCCATGTTTCACATCGATGCCTATCGCCTTGAAAATCGTGATAGCGAACTTGGCCTTGAAGAATTTATTGAAGGAGAAGGCGTAACCCTTATCGAGTGGCCTAATTTTATTAAGCCCCTTATTCCAAGCAATTATTTAAGTATTCAAATTGAGACAATTGACGAAAACACTCGCCGTTTTGTCTTGAATAGTTTCGGTGCTGGATATGATAGAGTAATTAGCCATCTTACGGAGGAGCACAATGTATAGTCTCTTACTTGATAGTGCAAACCGTGATTTAAGCGTGGGCTTAGTTAAAGATGGTACAATTATCGACCGTATTTCTTATCAAGCTTGGCAAAGACAAAGTGAACTAATGGTTAAGGAAATAGACACCATTTTAAAAAGAAACGCTGTCGATGCAAAGAACCTTAGCGAAGTTGTTGTTACGATTGGTCCTGGCTCATATACTGGCATTCGCATCGCCTTAACGATCGCTAAAACGTTGGCCTATTCATTGAACATTAAAATCTTTGCAATTTCTTCACTAATCGCACAAAAAGCCGCGAATTTAAAGACTATTTCGGTAATTAATGCTCGTAGTAATCGAAGCTATGTTGCAATATATGACGAAGTCGGAAAAGTATTGGTTGAAGAGAAAGTATGGCCTAATGAGGAACTGTTTGAGTGGATAAATGGCAATAGCGATTTTGTTGTCTCGGGAGACGCCACTTACTTAGGACTTGAAGCGCATCCAAGCGATATTTTATCAGGAATGCTCAAGGCCAGATTAAATACACTACCGGTTGATAATGTTTTAACTGTCAAACCAGTTTATCTAAAGGATTTACTATGAGTTTTAAAACGCATATCCGATTGATGTCAATCGACGATTTGGATCAAGTCATGGAAATTGAGAACGCTTCTTTTGTCGCGCCATGGCGAAGACAAGACTTCTTATACGAGCTTAACGACAACCCCGTTAATGTTATTTTTGTGCTCGAAGTGGAAGTTAGCGGCAAAAATGAAATTGCTGGCTTTATTGACTTCATGGTTACGTTTAATTCAAGTACCATATCGCAAATCGCTGTAAGTGAGCAATAT
>JAEWLX010000029.1 GCA_023457325.1 Bacillota bacterium
ACAAAATCGATGACGATACGAAGACCACGAGCATGGGCTTCCTTGATTAATAAATCAAAATCCTCATTATCTCCAAAACGAGGATCAATTTGAAGATAATCACTGACATCATAACCATTGCCATCCATCGGTGATTTAAAAAAAGAGCATATCCACAAAAGGTTCACACCTAATTCTTGAAGATAATCCAATTTTGAAATAATATCCCTAAGGTCGCCAATACCATCGCCATTAGTATCTTTAAAAGCACTCGGATAAATAATGTAGCCGATAGCTTTCTTCCACCAGGTCATTCGCCGATGTGTGTTATTCATATAATAGATATTGTGACCGAGAAAAGACGAAAGACAATCGTTGTTAGTTTTTATAAGTAATTAAGAGTGTAAGCAAACATCGCTCCAAGAGAATTGCCAATAATAACAAGAATAACGTTTAGGAGCAAAGCTGTGTTCCAACTACCGCCAATCGAAAAGAAAAACATATTAGCTAAGCAGTGTTCGGTTCCGAGTACGACAAAAGCCGAAATAAAGAAGACTAAGCCAACATATTTGACCCATGTTCTTTTTGCCGTTTTATGAATGTGAATTGCCAAGAATACTAAGACGCCACAGAAAAAGCCGTTAATCAAGGCCATGTACCATGTTTCTCCTGAACCAATCATTCGCCCGACATTAATCGCATCGATAATATCAAATAATGATGTCCATCCCGTATAACGAAGGAGAGAAAGAAGGTAACCACCGGCTATCACCGCTGTCGCATTACCTAGTAAGGTTATGATAAGTGTCAAAATACTTGGTCGATTTTTAGCGTATGCATAGCCGATTTTACCGGTATATAGACTAAAGCCAAAAATGACAATGATAATCAATCCCACCGAAAAAAGGACTGAGCCAATCGGACGAAGATTAAGCGAATAGAAAAGTAAGTAAATCGAAGCCGCCAAAATAACGCAAAGACCAGCATAGAGCGCAGATATATACGTTTTAATACTACTTTTCCAAACTTGCATGATTGATATTATAAAGGAACTTTTTAACAAATGAGAGCGAAATGAAAAAAGACCCAAAGGGCCTTTCTTTCCGATGACAAATGTCGAGTGCTATTTATTCGTCATCTTCATTGTCGATAATATCGACTTTAATGCCTTTTTCGATGCGACGATGACGTGTTAGCTTATCGATTGGGCCAAAGATTGAATAGAAAATAGGAATGGCAAGAAAAACAATCCAATATGGATGCCATAGACCAAAACCCATACCCAAGAATAAGTACACGGCTGTCACAAGAACTGGCATAGCGAAATTAGTAATTCGCCGGCGGTGAAAACAAGAGAACAAGGATGCGACAATGGGAATAAACAAGAATAATATCCATCCTGTTGTCCAACCAATACCACCCGGAAGTAAAAAGCCAAGTAACAAGAAGGCGACAACAACTAGTAAGGTGAATGATCCGGTGACTGCTCCTTTTGCAATCTCGTATTTGCTTGGCTTAAAGTGATAATTTTTACCACAGCCAATATTTACCTCCTCGTCATTGTCCTTGACATAAATGCCATCGCGACTGATGTGAACTTCTTCGCCATCCTTGCTTTCGACATGAATGCCATCAACGCCGATGTGTACGCTTTCTTTTTTTGTTTGTTCCTTCTCAGGTTTGACCTGCTCTTTAATAATGTCTTCAACACTATCACTTGTATTTAACAGTTGATCTAATGAGACACCATAGATGCGCGCTAAACAAATTAAATTATCTGTGTCTGGGCTCGCTTCCGCACGTTCCCACTTACTAACTGCCTGTCTAGATAAGCCTAATTGAGCAGCAAGTTCTTCTTGCGATAATCCTTTTTCTTTGCGTAGTTTGATGAGTCGTTCAGCAATTTCGATATTCATAAATAAACCCCCTTTACTAAACACCTACATTTTAGAGAAACGTGGCTGGTTGCATCTACCAAGTCTACTTTTCAATTACGCAACTAGCGGTTGCATTTTAGCATAAAAGCATGAAAAACACATAAAAGATGATAATAACTTGATTATTTGTGTTTCTATAACTAAGACTAAAGAAAAAGGCGCACGGTTAGATGCGCCCTTATCCAAATTAAAGATTAGTGGGAGCGTTGCTCCTTCTTTGTATCGTCTTTTTCCTTAACTTTTTTTCTAATAAGAAGGAAAATGCCAAATCCGGCAAATAGTAGTAAGACAAATCCTGCAACGCTTAGGGTGACAATTAGGGAAAGGTCGGCATTCGATTGTGTATCGACAACAAGTGCGAAATCGCCAAGGCTCTCGGTTTCAAAAACAACAAATTGTCCTTCAATCGTCACCGGACGAGCGACACTTTCGCCATCAATAACAATTTGAACGCCTTCTCTTTCATCTAAACCTGATGGCATAGCAAACTTCAAGATAACTTCACCAGTAATGGAAGCGCTAATGTCTTCGTTTTCTGAGTTTAACAAAGTGGCGTTATATAGTTTAAAAATTTCTTTATTTTCGGGAACGATGATTTCACCGTCAGTCACTTCAACAGTTTTTACTTTGAGAACAGCATCGACAATAACACCGCCGGGAACAGTGAGTTCGGCTTCGACTTCGCCCGCGCT
>JAEWLX010000030.1 GCA_023457325.1 Bacillota bacterium
GTTTAAACGAAGTACTGCATCGGAGATTAAAAGAAATGTTGCTAATACAAAAATAATGCGAATCATGCGATGGCCAAAATCACCTATGATTAGTTGGCGGCGAATATACCAAAAAGCTGATACGAGCACAACAATCAAGAAAACGTTATTCAATACAGCGGTAATCGGCTCCAATTTCTTTTTTTGAACTCAAGTTACCAAATTGGTATCTATGGTTTCCTCCCCCTTGCCAACATTATTTGTCAAAAATCAAATTTTGTCTAAAAAAGCGAAATAGTTGATAAGTAAAAAACATATTAACACATAACAATAAATTATAGAATAATTTTTAGTTGACTATCTCGTTTTAATGATTAGAAAAACGAAAAGCAACGATATAATCGGTAAAACGTTTTTTGTTAAAATGAAAATTATTTTCTAAAATGGGATCAAGCATCATCTTCGAGTCTTCTTTCGCGCTTTGCATGAGGGCGATTGCGCAGAAATGTTGACACATAAAGTATAACTATGTATTATTTTTGTAGAAAAAGGCAAAACTAGAGTGATCTAGTGACGCAAAACTACAGGGTCTTAATTGCGATTAAGGTAGCCAGTTACCTGCTTGATTGAAAGAAAGGTAAAGAGCTCCTTTTTTGGTTCTAAGGCAAGAATGAAAAACAAATATAAACTCATTCTCACTAGCGCAGTGACTCTTATTGTAAGTGGTGCGTTGCTTACAGTTTTTACCTATGCTTGGGTCAATAATAGTAAAAATGTCGATCAAATCACCTTGGTAGCTGGTCAAGCAGAAGCTAAGGTTGATGGTTATATGTTTAAACGCCAGTTCAGTGATGACTCAAGTGGTCTAAATCCCTATGTTAACAACACTCCGAATAAAACCGCTCAGCAGCTTCCATCAACAAATGGACAATTGCTCTTCACTTTTGCTGATACGACAGGCACGTTGTTCGGCGACTTTGATTTCGAAGATTTGTATTATGACGAGAATAGTCTTAACGCTTTAGCGATTCCTTCGTATTATGTTGAACTTCAAGTAAGAACAATTGTCGAACAATCTTATATCCGCGTCAAACTGTGGCTTGAAGATTATCCAGTCGGACAAGAACCCGATTTTTATGATTTTGGCTATCGCTATTATATAGCGAGCAACAACCCTTCCTCGCCGCTTGATTACGCGACGCCATCTTATGTAGGCACGCTTAACAATCAACCACTTACAAATATCGTTGATAACTATAATCCTTCGACGGGCATTTCCGTTAGTGATAACGCAAATGACTTCATGGAAATAACTATTCCGCCGGCCCAAAGTGAATTTTATGACGTAAACTTTGCACGTAGTGTAATTATTGAAATCACACCCGATCCTTTAGCTTTATCGTGGTTTTTGAAAGAAACAAACGGTCTTGTTAATAGTTCACAATTACTTGGTTGTCGTTTAGCGGCGACTTTTGAATACTCACTCGCCCCCTTTGGAACATAAAGATGAAGAAATTTAAAACCTTAGCGATTTATCTTGTTTCCAGCATCGTCATCGGCACGGCCGCGGCGGTGGGATTTGCATATTCTTCATACGTTTATAACCGCCAGTACGAGACTCCTGTTGAATTTAACTCTGGAGTCTTAAGTGGGTACTTTGAAGGCGGAAATGGTACATCTTCCGACCCATACTCAATCCGTTACCCCCAACAACTTAGAAACTTACAAAGACTTAATGTTCTTGGCGTTTTTAGTGAAAACACACATTTTAAACTAGATGATAATATCCCTTCGTCTGGTCTTGAATGGGATG
Source organism: Bacillota bacterium (assembly GCA_023457325.1). Taxonomy (GTDB): domain Bacteria; phylum Bacillota_I; class Bacilli_A; order RFN20; family CAG-826; genus UBA1424. The sequence continues at coordinate 1,793 of JAEWLX010000030.1, forward strand.
ATGTCGATTTACTGCCAATTGGTAGTGAAGACTATCCCTTTTATAGCCAATTTAACGGAAACGGAAAAAGAATCAATGGTCTTGAGGTCAATGGTTCGCAAACAAATGACATTGGTATGTTTGGTTATGTGGCGATGGGATCCCGCATTGAAAACTTCTTACTCTCATCACCAATTATTAGAGTGACTGCCGATAATAACCCATCGGCATCGTCAAGCACGAACCCATTTGCTAATCTTTTTGCCGATCCCGCAAATAACATCGCCGCAACTCTTGGACTAAATCTAACACAAAAAGCAGGCTCAACCCCAGCTTATTTTACGCCTACTTTGTCTTCGATTTCCGCTAGCGGAACAACTTACCAAATCTATTATAAAAGCGCAAACGAAAGCCTACTTAAATATCAAAATAATCGTTGGGAAGTGCAAACTCCTATTGATGGTAAAGAAGGGCATTATTATCCTGTTCAACTTTCGGCCCGGATTTATGGTGTTTATGAAAATAAGATTATATCTTACACTCTTGAAAGGTGGCATATAAACGTTACATATAACGGCAATGTTAATATCGCTGACCCAGATAACGATATTAATGTCGGTTATTGGAAAACATTGCATGCAGTGGCAGATGAAGGCATGGGTCCACACAAAACATATGTTGGCTTTTTCATTGGTCATCTCGATGGTGAAGCTGCTTTTCTTGGTCTTTATGGTGGGACAAGCAATAGCAGTACAACCAATGCAAAACTGATTATTCAAGGTCGTCCGGTCAGTTCCTTTTCTTCGTTAATTGGACGAACCGTTAACGATAATATAAAAGATGATGCTAACGGCACCTTTGCCAGTCGCGATTTTGACTTCGACTATATTATCTCGAATGCTCCCTCGACACCTGATGCCGTAAATTTCACTATTCCAAGTGATCCAATTAACAGTTCTGCAGTTAATACTTATATGAGTACGATGGACACTCGTTCAAGAAACATATCACAATATTATTCTCTTACGACTGGTGAATTAGATTACATGCGCTTTTATCCTAGCCTTTCAAGTGAATTAACAACTATTTATACGGGGCAATTCGATGATTATGAAAATGAACAGAC
>JAEWLX010000031.1 GCA_023457325.1 Bacillota bacterium
AGAAGTTAAGCACCGTAGTGGCGAAGGTATCCGGTTTCCGGGGAGAATAGCGAGCCGCCGGGCTTTTTCTTTTTTAGTAATCTCTTTTCTTATATAATAAGAGCATGAAAAAAATAAACATTGTTCCTCTTCGTTCCCTTCTAAGCGTTAACGATGAGTTGCTTGATCAAGAGCAAAACGCCTACTTAAACACTTTAGCGAGTAATTTAAATGTGCAATTTGTTCAAGATGAAGAAACGCCCATTACTCTTTTTCTAATCGAAACGGGCGGAACCGAAGAAGCTTTTTTAAAGTGTTTTGAAAACTATAAGCCACCATATTATTTATTAACGACAGATAAGCGCAATTCTTTACCAGCGGCTTTAGAAATTGGAGCCTTTTTGGGTAACCGTCAACTACCGTATTCAATCATTCATGGACAAGTTACGCAAGTGACTTTGGCCCTTAGGAAAATAATTGATGACTATCAGCAAAACCAGACATCTTATTTCCGTCTCGGAGTAATTGGCAAGCCTTCTGACTGGCTCATCGCTTCAAATCTTGATCGAGATTACGCCAAAGATAAGTATCAAGTCCTCTTCGTTGATATATCATTTCAAGAGTTCAGCGATGAACTGAATAAGAAAAGCTACAATCAATTGCAAATTAGTGAAGAAATCATTAAAAAAGCTGCAGATAGCCCTTATTTAGATGGAGCATTACATATTTATGGCGCCATTAAACGCCTAGTGCATAAGCATGATTTGCAAGGATTTACGATTCGCTGTTTCGATCTTTTAAATACTTATAAGAATACGGCGTGTCTTGCTTTAGCTCTTTTAAATGAGGAAGGAATTGTCGCTGGCTGTGAAGGCGATTTACCCATTCTCTTAAGTATGCATCTAGTCAAAAAGTTATTAAACTTACCAGCCTTTCAAGCCAATCCCAGCAGCATAGATCTTGAACAAAAAAGAATTGTTTTCGCCCATTGCACGATTCCGTCAAATATGTGTTTAAAGAAGGAATACATGACCCACTTTGAATCCGGTCTTGGCATCGGCATTCGTGGCACGATGCAAACTGGTCCATGCACTATTTTTCGCCTGGCGGCAAACTTGCAAAGCGTCTATATCGAAGAAGGGGAAATTATTGAAAATACAACGCGCGATGACTTGTGTCGCACGCAGATTATCGTCAGAATGAATCAAGGCTTAGAAAAGTTGTTAGCAAAGCCATTGGGTAATCATCAGCTCATTATTTATGGTCATCATAAAGAGACGCTTACTAAGTCTTTAAAAGCTCTTGACTCAAACCTGCGAATAGTTTGAGAAGTTATAGCAAAAGGGATATACTATTCTCGTTGACTTAATATATAACTTGGAAATATTTTTGAGTTATGTTATATTTCTAAAAAGGTAAATATTACCTTTACCCTTAATGAGTAAAAAATGACCATTGATAAATCCACGCCTTATGGCGACATTAATATATCCATCGAAGCCATAGCCACTATCGCCGGCAACGCCGCGACTGAATGTTATGGTGTTGTTGGCTTGGCCAGCAAATCCTCGATTCGCGAAAATATCGCGGAACTTTTGAAGTCGGATTCATATGCAAAAGGTGTTCATGTATTAAAAACGAAAGACGCCTATGAAGTTGATGTCTACATTGTCGTGGCCTACGGCTTAAAAATTACGGAAATTGTTTCGCAAGTGCAAAAGAAAATTAAATATGTTTTAGAAAAAACATTTGATTTGAATTTTAAGGCGATTAACGTTTACGTACAAAGTCTCAAAAGTATTAATTAACGGAAACAAAACAAATGAAAAACATAGACGGACAATTATTAAAACAGATGATTATTTCGGGAACGAATAATCTTTATAACCACTATCCAGAAGTTGACTCGCTCAACGTCTTTCCAGTACCTGATGGTGATACGGGTATGAATATGAACCTAACCATGTCCTCGGGCATGAAAGAGATTCAAAATCGTAATGACAACGATGTTTTTGCGATTGCGGTTGCGTTCTCAAAAGGTCTCTTAATGGGCGCTCGTGGTAATTCCGGTGTCATCACCAGTCAGATTTTTCGTGGTTTTGCCCAGTCTTTAGAAGGCAAAAAAGTTATGAATTCACTTGATCTTGCCGAAGCTTTGGTTAATGGTAGCGAGGTTGCTTATAAAGCGGTTATTCGTCCGGTAGAAGGAACGATTTTGACTGTTATCCGTGAATCCTCAAAAGCAATGCTTGCTCATGTTGATCATGATACTTCAATCGAAAAAGCTTTTGCTTTTTTACTTTCAGAAGCTAAAGCTTCATTACAAAGAACGCCTGAACTTCTCCCTATTTTAAAAGAGGTTGGAGTTGTCGATAGCGGTGGTTTTGGTCTTGTCACGATTTTCGAAGGTATGGAAAAGGCTATTCTTGGTGATGTAATCGAAAAATCACAGGCAACCGTCTTTGAAGAACGTCTTCCTCAGCCCGAGTTTAAAGGTGAAAAGAGTAGTGATGAATTTGGCTATTGTACCGAGTTTATTTTACGTCTTGGACCTGATGCTGTTAAAAAACCTTTTGTTGAAAAACGCTTTACTGGAGTTTTAAACAGTCACGGTAATTCCCTTGTCGTGGTTCGCGATGAAGATATTGTTAAAGTTCACGTTCATACTCTTGAGCCTGGATCAATCTTAAATTATGCACAGAATTTCGGTGAATTTGTCACTTTAAAAATCGAAAATATGACCGAGCAACATAGCCACCTCGATATTGGTAGTGAAGAAGCTCACAAAAAAGCTGAAGAAGAAAAACCCCTTAAGGACTATGCCTTAATTTCCGTCAGTGCAGGTGAAGGTCTTAATCAGATTTTTTCTGATATCGGCGTTGACTATATCGTAAGCGGTGGACAAACTATGAATCCGTCAACCGAGGATTTTTTAACTGCGATAAGCAAAGTTCACGCCCGCAATGTCTACATTCTTCCTAATAACTCGAATATTGTAATGACCGCTTCACAGGCTTGTGATGTCGTCGAAGGCGAGACAATAGCAAGGGTTATTCCCAGTAAAACAATACCTCAAGGTATTGTCGCTGCGATGATGTTTAATCCTGATCTCGACGCGGAAGAAAATTTTAAAGAAATGAAAGCCGCTTTAAAAAATGTCGTATCTGGTTCAG
>JAEWLX010000032.1 GCA_023457325.1 Bacillota bacterium
AAAGCGATATAACCCAGTCGCTGTCGTTTCATTTTTTGTCGCACCTTCATCCGTGCGCACAAATACTTTACTTTAGTTATAGTATATAATATTATTGTTGTGCGATATTTCTTCGCACGCTCTCAGCTGCTAGTAAATGGCAGCCGAATGACCAAAAGGGAGGTGTACTAATGAAAAAGTACGAAATCATGTACATCTTGAAAGCTGACCTCGAAGAGGCCGCTCGCCAAGATGAGATCTCCAAACTCCACGCCATCTTAACTGACAAAGGTGCTGTGGTTTCCGATGTTAAGGAATGGGGATTAAGAGATTTTGCCTATCCGATCAACGATTTAACGAAGGGCTATTATGTTGTCATTAAAGTGACAGCGGATGAACCAGCCTTGCTCGAATTCGGTCGCTTAGCCAGAATTGATGCCAATGTGCTTCGTCATCTAATTACAGTTGACGCAGACTAGGCAAGGAGGACTTATTGATGATTAACAGAGTTGTTTTAGTTGGACGTTTGACACGCGATCCAGAACTCCGCAGGACAGCAAACGAAACAGCTGTCGCATCCTTCACTATCGCCGTCGATAATCGCATGAAAGGACCTGATGGTCAAAAGACCGCCAGCTTCATTCCATGCACCGTTTGGGGCGCATCCGCTGATAACACCGCAAAATATACCCGCAAAGGATCATTGGTTGGTGTTGAAGGTCGCCTTAATCAAAGAACATACGATCGTCGCGATGGAACCAAAGCCACAATACTCGAAGTCATTTGCGATTCAGTTCAATTCCTAGAACCAAAAGGCGAAGTTCGCTCTGAGGAAGCAGGATATGCAGCTGATGAACAACCAGCAGATGATAGTAAAAATTTGGACGCTATCAACATAGTTGATGACGACCTACCATTCTAGAAAGGACAAACAATGGGTTACAAAAAAGTTAGACCTCGCAAAAAGGTTTGCTATTTTACAAAAAATAAAATTACACACATCGATTACAAAGATGTAGAGCTTCTGCAAAGATTCATTACGCCTAATGGCAAAATCTCGCCTCGCCGCTCAACCGGCACGGCAGCTAGATATCAAAGAGAACTTGCAAAAGCGATCAAGAACGCCCGCTTTATGGCGCTTCTCCCTTACGTAGTCGACTAAGAACTTAAAGGGCTCCCAACCGGAGCTCTTTTCTTATGCCCTTGCCTGCGAATAAGCCACTATCGCATTAAATGCGGTGGGGCTTTATACTTTTCAAGTCAAGATTAGTCTTATGATACTTTGTTCTTTTTTACTAGTAGTAATTTGATATAATTAAAGTCAGCCGAGGTAAATATGACAAAAGAACTAAGAAAAATGAAAATTCGCGCTTTGTTCATTGTAGCGCTAGAGCTTATTGGTGCCGCAGCTTTAGCTGTCTTTTATTTTTATAACTTCTTTAACTTTAAAGATCTATATATCATCGAATATCTTTTCGCCACTTTGGCGGGCTTTGTCATTATCAACGTTTTATTCATTTGGATTATTTTGGTTCGCTTATCCAAAATTCGTAAAAAAAGTGATTTAAAAGCCGCCGAGTTAATTGGCAATGATGTTCAAGAAGCCTACAAATTCGGCATGATTGGTTTAGTGGTTGTTGACGAAAACGACATCGTTCTTTGGACTAATGACCTCTTTCAAGAAAGACAAATCGATTTGCTCGATATTAATATTCTCGAATGGCAACCGAATCTTCGCGAACTGCATGACGCCAGTCCAGATGTAGTAGTTAAGATTGAAGTAAACTCGCGAAACTATGATGTCAAATATCTTAGTGATGCCGGACTATATATCTTTAAAGATATGACCGAGTACGAATCCATTTTTGAATATTCTCGCGAACAGGCTCCTGTGCTTGGTATTATCATGCTTGATAATTATTCCGATGTCGCCGGAAACCTCGACGATGCAAATGATGTTATTTCGAAAGTTAAAAATCTAATCTTTGACTACGCAAAAGAATACGGCGTCTTATTAAGACGATACCGCAATGATGCCTATTTCGCCCTCTGCAATTATTCTTCGCTTACAAGAATGAAGAAGGATCGCTTTTCCTTATTAGAAAAAGTAAGAGAACTTGGTGCAAAAGAAGAAACGCCACCTACTCTTTCTATTGGTTTGGCACACGATTTTCCAGATGTTATTAAACTTAATGAGATGGCTGGTAACGCTATTGATATTGCCATGTCACGAGGTGGCGACCAAGTTGTCGTCTCCAAATATGGCGATGAACTAATCTTTTTTGGTGGTAAAAGCGAAGCCCAAGAGAAACGTAACAAAGTTAAAGTTCGCGTCATGGCCGACTCTGTTTTGTCGCTTATTAAGAATTCCAGCAACGTCATAATTATGGGTCATACTGCCATGGATATGGATGCGCTTGGAGCTTGTTTGGGAATGAGAGCTATTTGTGAGTATTGCAATAAATCTTCGCACATCGTCTATGACCCCAAACTTATGGAACGTAAAGCAAAATTTGCTTTAACCGGTTCATTCTCACGAGAAGAGCTTGCGCGAATTACCATTTCGCCAAGTGACAGTGTTGAAAAAGTGCGTTCAAACACGCTTGTCGTTGTGTGTGATGTTCATCGTCCAAGTATGACAATGGCTCCGAAACTATTAGAAAAAGCCACGAAAGTAATGGTCATTGATCATCACCGTCGCGCGGAAGAATTTATTGAGTCGCCTGTTTTTAGTTATGTGGAACCAAGTGCTTCCTCGACTTGTGAATTGGTGACTGAATTAATTCGTTATTCTTCAGCCAATCCTAGAATCGAAATATCTCCGACATATGCGACACTAATGCTCTCTGGTATTTTCCTTGATACCACTTATTTTAAATCGAAAAACACCGGTATTCGGACTTTTGAGGCCTCAATGGTGCTTAAAGAATATGGCGCGGACAACTCAGTGGCCGACGATTACTTAAAAGACGAGTTTGAAGAATATTCACTCGTAACCAAGATTATCTCAACATTGAAGACACCACATTACGGTGTTGTCTACTGCGTTGCCGACGATAATGATATTATCGAACAATCCACCTTAGCGAAAGTGGCCAATCAATGTATGCAGATGAAAGGGGTCAACGCCGCCTTTGTTATTGGTAACACCGACGAAAAGGAAACACGAGTTTCAGCACGTAGTGACGGTACAATCAATGTACAAATGTTAGCCGAAAAGATGTTTGGCGGTGGTCACTTTACGATGGCGGGTGTGTCGTTTAAAAATAGCACAATTAAAAAGGCCGAAGAGAAATTATTAGAAGTTCTTAACGAGTATTTAAACGATGCTCGCTCACAAGAACAAAAAGCGAGGTTATAGGATGAAGGTTATTTTATTGCAAGATGTCAAAAATGTTGGTAAAAAAGGGCAAACCGTCGAAGTAAGTGATGGCTATGCCAGCAATTTTTTATTACCCAAACGTCTCGCTGTTATCGAAACATCTCGCTCAATCGAAGTTCTTAATAAGCAAATCAAAGATCAAAAAGATGCTTTAGCCCAACAAAAAGCAACAGCTGAAGAAATTGCTAATAAACTTGAAACAATTACCTTGGAATTTGAAGCGCAAGTTGGGGCAGATCAAAAAATGTTTGGTTCGATTTCGACTAAACAGATTGAAGCCGAACTTAAAAACAAACACAATATCGTTATCGATAAACGTCGATTTGTTGATAAATCCCCGATCAATAGCCTAGGCTATTCTCGTCTTCGCCTCGAACTTTTTAAGGGCGTTGAAGGAATTGTTAACGTTCACGTCATCAAAAAGGAGTAGACAATGGCTAGAAATCGCGAAGAATTACCAAATAATAAAGAAGCTGAAAAAGCCGTTTTAGGAGCCATGCTTATCGCCCCCGAAGCCGTTGTTGATGGACTCGGTTCTTTAATTGCCGAAGAATTTTACGAGGGGAATTACGCTAATCGCGCTGTTTTTAAAGCGATGAGACAACTTCAAGATAAACATATTCCCATCGATGTCCAAACAGTTACCGAAGAGCTAATTAATTCTAAAGAATTAGATTCAATTGGTGGCACAGAATATTTGCTTGAGTTATCACAATCAGCGATATCTTTATCAAACCTTGAATTTTATATTAAAATCATCAAAGACCAAGCCGTAATTCGCAATTTGCTAATAGCGATGCGCGAAATTGATAATACATACCAAAATGAGGAAATCGAAGATATTAGTGATTTTGTCACTCAAGCCGAATTAAAAATTAAGAAAGTTACCGAAAAAAGAAGAATATCCAATTTTATCGCTAGTGATGAGTTAGCTGATCGTGTTCGCGAAAGCATTAACTTACAAACCAAACAAGTTAGTGAAGATGGCGTGACTGGTATCAATACTGGCTACACGGGTCTAAACCACTATACTCACGGATTCCAACGCGATAATTTAATTATCATGGCCGCCCGTCCTGGTGTTGGCAAAACAGCCTTAGCCCTTAATATCGCTTTTAATGCATCGTTAAAAAGCAATATTCCCGTCGCCATTTTTTCTTTAGAAATGTCGGCTGATTCACTCGCTAAACGGCTCGTCGCAAACCGGGCTTGTGTTGATTTAGACCACATTACAACTGGCTACTTAAATAAGTCAGAAAGACTCTCGATTGAGGAAGCTATTAATGCGATTTCGCGATCGACTATTTTTATTGATGACACGCCAGGCATTAAACTATATGACATCGTCGCTAAATCGCGAAAACTCAAAGCGACGCAAGGTGATTTAGGTCTTATCATCGTCGACTACATTGGTTTAATAACCAGCAGCAATAAAAAGTTTGAATCACGTCAGCAAGAAGTTAGTGAAATATCACGCTCATTAAAAGATTTAGCCCGCGAATTAAAAGTACCCGTCATAGCTATATCACAACTTTCTCGCGAAGTTGAAAAACGTGAGAACAAGCGCCCGCAACTATCTGACCTTCGCGAATCTGGTTCCATCGAACAAGATGCCGACTTAGTCTTACTCCTTTATCGCCAAGACTATTATGAAAATATCGGTGCAAAAGTTGTATCCAAAAAAATGGGTCGTTACCCAAGTGACGATTCACCTCGTGATGGCAAGTCAAAAGAAGAACAAAGACGCGAACTCGATGCCTCACTTCCCGGTGACGCTTCAACTGTCGAAGTTATTATTGCGAAAAACCGCAATGGTAAAACTGGTAAAATCCCCCTCCATTTCTTTAAAAGTTATGGGCGATTTGATAACCCCACTAAAGAATACGAAGAAGCATTGGCCAAAATCGAATCACAATCTGACGGGGAGATGTAATGCGCTTTTATATTCTCGCTAGCGGTTCAAAGGGAAACGCGACTCTTTTAGAACACGATAATCGTGTTCTTTTGATTGATATGGGTATTACGCTGTCGCGATTAAAAAGCGAGTTAGAAACAATAGGTTATACCATAGATGATATCGAGGCTATTTTGTTTACTCATGAACATAGTGATCACGCTAGCGGAGCAAAGTTTTTCAAAAGCGAAAAGTTATATGCAACCGAAGGGACCTTTGGCGGTGATCAATATCATCTTTTGCAACCCTATCAAAAAATTGACCTGATTGGTTTAAGTGTCACACCTCTTCCTACTTCCCACGATGCTCATTCACCGATTGGTTTTTTATTTGAAAACGAAATAGAGAAGCTCGTTTATATGACCGACACCGGTTATATCAGCGAAAAAAATCTCGAAGTCATGAAAAATGCCGATTACTATATAATTGAGTCCAACCACAACATTAAGATGCTTTTAAAAACGAACCGGCCAGCGGAATTAAAGCAACGGATTCTCAGTGATGTTGGTCATTTATCAAACGAAGACTCGGCCCTCTATATGAGTGAACTAATTGGCGATAAGACAAAAGAAGTTGTATTAGCGCACCTATCCGAAGAGGCAAATGATAACGAGACGGCTTTGAATACTTATCTTCGCATCTTAAAAAAGCATTTTGTCGACATTAATAGGATTCGAATCCATTGTGCAAATCAATGGTCGATGATTAAAGGAGGACAAATAGATGAAAATTAAAATTATCGCTGTCGGAAGTATTAAAGAAGAATACTGGAGAGTAGCATTAGAAGAATATAAAAACCGTCTTTCTTTGTATACAAAGATTGAAATCATCGAAGTGAAAGACGAACCCGCTCCTTCGCAGATGTCGAAAACCTTGCAAGAGAAAGTTAAACTTAAAGAAGGAACGAAAATTCTCCACAAGATTAAAGATAAAGATTTAGTCGTCGCCGTTGATTTGAATGGACCGCAACGCGATAGTGAAACATTTGCGAAATTTATCGACAGTCTCTTTGTAAGAGGTAATTCAGAGATTGTCTTTGTCATTGGTGGCTCTTTGGGACTAAGCCCAGAAGTACAAAAACGGGCAAATGAAGTCGTTACATTAAGCAAATTGACCTTTACGCATCAAATGACAAGAGTCATCGTCCTTGAACAGATATATCGGGCCTTTAAAATTAATCGCAACGAAACATACCACAAATAAAAGCAGTCATAGTTTATTTATAGATTGGTAAGTGAATAATAATTCACCGCTAAATCTTTTTGATATCTATGTCTTTAAGATCCACAAAGGCAATCGTATTTTTCCCTTGCTCTTTTGCTTTATAAAGCCCTTTATCGGCCCGGTTCATAAGCGAGACCATTGTATCGCCTTCTAAATAAGAAGCTACTCCAATACTAATTGTGATTTTGCGCAAGGGAAAGAAATCGCTTTCGCTAACAATTTGTTTTAATTTTTCAGCGCACATTACGGCTTCTTCAAAACCCGCCTTTTCACAGAAAAATATAAATTCTTCACCGCCCCATCTTCCGACTTCGACATGTTCGATTGTTTTGGCGAGTTTGGAAAAAGCTTTGAGGGCCTGATCGCCAGCGACATGTCCATATTCATCGTTAATTTTTTTAAAATCGTCAAAATCGATGATGAAAACCGCAAAACCCTGTCCCTTTTTTGCTTTTTCAAGCCTCAAGGAGAATTCATTATCGATCCATTTCCGATTATTTAAACCTGTTAATGAGTCGGTTATCGCTAGTTCTTCCAACGCGCGATTGGTGAGAATTTGCTTTTTGTTGGCAGACACTAAGGAAAATTCATATAAGAAAATTAAGGCGATGGAAAAAAATGAACCGAGTATAAAATTAGTCAAAGCTGCGAAATCAAAATAATGGGCGTCAAATATGCTTTCCCGGAGTGTTATGTAAAGTATTGTTATTACGAAAGTAGTAAATGAAAAAATCAACCCCTTGACACGACCAGTAAGGTAAAAGGCGATAATCGGAATAACAGGGAACATATATAAGACAGTAATTGGACTAGTAGAAAATTCGATATATATCGAATAAGTTATAAGAACAATCATAACCAACAAGATGGAAGTTATTTTCGCTTTTTTCCAAAGGAGATGGCTTATAAAAACAATAATTGTCGCACCTAAAGAAATAGAAAACCACGAAGCACCCGCCGCCGAATGAATTGAAACAAGGCTTATGATTATGCCAATCAAAAAAGCAGTCATTAAAGCAATTGAGGTAATGACAATCAAACGATCTTTGTGTGGGTTCATCAAGTCGGTGAAACTTATTTTGCTTTTTTGCCTAGTCTTTTTCAATGGATATAGCCCCCGATTAAACCATCTTCAAAAATTAACTTATCAATGAATAATATATTTGCGATTAATAAAATGCAACAAAATTGGTGATTGCTGCACTTAATAATAATTAAGTTAATCGTTGGGAATTTTGAACTTTTTATTAGAAACCAGGTAATAAAAAAAGTGCATACTCGCACTTGCTTTTACTTAATCGATAAGACCGAAGTGTTTCATGGCTTTTGCCCATCCGTCTTCATCAATATCATCAGTGACATAGTCAGCAACAGCCTTTGCTTGAGGGACGCCGTTTCCCATCGCTACCGATGTGCCAGTGAATAACAACATATCGACGTCATTGGGGTTATCACCTATTGATAAGGCGTTTTCGGGTTTCCATCCGTAGTGTTCCAGGACGGCCATAATGCCTTTCGCTTTATCGGAGTCTTTCGGCATGATGTCAACAGCGTATTCATCCCAGCGAGCACTCTTGCAATTTTCAAGGTGGGGGAGGAATAGTGATTCATCAAGTTCATCGCAAAAAGCAATCATTTGATAAACAACGCGGTCATAGTGGTCGGGGAAATAGCGAGGTTGGGGGAAGCGCGTACCATATTTTTCATGAGCGCTGATAACCCGGTCATCAATCATATTGATGTGACCTTCTTTTTCCTCAATTAACGTCAAACCGAATTTAAGCCTTTTGGCAAATTTGATAATTGAGTCGACAACATTTTCGGGGATAGGATACTTATAGATAATTTGATCACCGATGATTGCGTTTGCCCCATTCATAGTGATAAGACCGTCTGGTTCGACGATATCAAGAATTCCAGTTTTGCGAATTAGGTAGTAATTGCGACCGGAACATAAAAAGACAAGTATTCCTTTTTCCTGTAACTTCTTAATGGCTTCAATCGCACTTTCAGGAACTTTCTTTGTCCGATGTGAATATAAAGTCATGTCGATGTCCGTAAAAACAATTTTAATATTTGGTTTCTCCATTTCTTCTCCTTTCATTAATATTTCGAGTTAGCTCGTTACTCTTCTAGGCGGAATGAACTTCTTGCTAATAGTGAGCCTAGAATCCTTCTTAAGAAGTTCCGCATAATTATAAAAGAATTAGGCTTATTAGTCAAAGGATAGATGTATCCTCCACTATTTATCATACATAAAATGTATTAGCGCTTGCTATTTATTTCGTTATCATCGCACTTTTTGCTTCATTAGCGCCTTCACTAGCGCGCGGATACGATTTGCATTTGTGACAAAAATAGGGCACAATATACACTAAGGTTATAACCATGAAACAAGCAGCAATCGTCTACAATATCGTACACGAGGTTAACCGCGAATGGGCCGAACAAATCGACGCTTTTGTCGTTGCTTTTAAAAAATGTGGAATTGAACTCATTCCCGTGTCAAACATCGATGCCTACGACTATGTCAAACAGTATAAACGCTACATCAACTTTATCCTATTTTGGGATAAAGACGTTTACTTAGCCGAACTTTTAGAAACGACAGGCATACCGGTTTTCAATACGAGTAAAGCGATTCGCATTTGTGACGATAAGGCCTTGACGTATATTAAGTTAAAAAGTCACAACATCGCTACACCAAAAACATTAGTGTTGCCCTTTACCTTTGGGCAAAGCCTTCTTAAATTTTATGATCGCATTAAAACATTAATTACCGAAAACGGCTTCAAATACCCATTTGTTTTAAAACAAAGATATGGATCATTTGGAGAGCAGGTCTATCTCATCACAAGTGAAGTCATGTTCAAAAAAATGCTTCAAGCGATAGGTGAAAAAGAACTACTAGTTCAAGAATTCATCGAAGAGAGTTCGGGCCGAGACTTCCGCATCAATGTCGTTGGGCGCGAAGCGGTATCAACTGTTATGCGCGTTAATCAAGGAAACTTCCGGAGCAATGTTCATCAAGGTGGCATCATGTCATCGGTGCCGCACCCAGATAAGCGCATGCTCAAGCTAGCGATTAAAGCCGCTAAGGCGGTGGGAGCGGATTTTGCAGGGGTTGACATTCTGATGACTGCCTCAGGTGAACCAGTTGTTGTCGAAGTCAATTCAAACGCCAGGACAATCGCTGTTGAAGAAGCTAGCAAAGTATACGTTTCACTCTTCATCGCTCGCCATATTAAGAGATTTTATAAAATCAGAAAGATGGATTTATATTAATAAAACCATTGCTGACATAAATTATGAAAGGAGGCCTCTATGAACATCACAGTCATCGGCCAAGGCTATGTCGGACTTGTCAATAGCGTAATTCTCGCCTCTTTTTTCCACAACGTTATTGGACTAGATAGCGATAAAAATAAAGTCGCTTTGTTAAAGCAAGGCGAAGCGACAATTAAAGAGCCAAATCTTCAGTCGTTAATGAACGATGCAAAAGATCGTCTTCGTTTTACAACGAACGCTAAAGATGCCATTCGCCCTAACAAAATTATTTACATTGCCGTCGATACCCCCGAAGGGAAAGACGGAAAGCCGGATATGACAAACTTTAATGCCTGTTTAGATGATATTGCCAAAAACGCCATTCAAGACACCTATGTTATTATTCGCTCAACAGTGCCAGTTGGAACAAACACAAGAGCCAAGAAATATTTAGAAGAAAATAGCGATCACAAATTTGAAGTTATTTCGAACCCTGAGTTTTTAAGCCAAGGCACGGCAGTTGATGACATGCTTAACCCATCGCGCATCGTTTTGGGTGTTGCTAGCAAGGCAGGGGAAGACTTAATGCTACAAATGTATAGCAATTTCCAAAAGCGGAAAATTCCTATTTTGGTCACAACCCCGGAAAGCGCCGAACTCATCAAATACGCCTCGAATAACTTTTTAGCCATGAAGATTAGCTACATCAATGAAATTGCGCGCCTATGCGAAATAGTTGGTGCCGATATTGAAGAAGTAAGTGTCGGTATTGGTCTTGATCCGCGTATCGGTCGTAATTATTTAAAGGCTGGTATCGGTTATGGCGGTTCATGCTTTCCAAAAGACACAAAAGCATTGAGCTGGTTAGCAAGTGATCGTGAAGCACCTCTTGAACTCGTTAAAGCGACAATCAAAGTCAATAACGATCAGCCGAATGTTTTAATCCATAAGATTAATTCTCACTTTAAAACTGTCTCCAATCTGACAATTGCTGTCTTAGGTGTTGCCTTTAAAGCCGGAACAGAAGATATTCGCAATTCGCCGGCAACGGCTATTGTTAAGCATCTATTAGAAAAAAATGCTCGTATCAAAGTGTATGATTCTCTTGCAATCGAAAACTTTCAAAAAGAAATGCAACGTCATTCAAGAATCGATTTCTCAACAAGCATTCTCGACACGTTGCAGGAAGCGGACGCAGCCGTTATATTGACCGATGCAAAGGAACTTCGTGAACTTGATAAGAGTTGCTTTATTGATAATATGAAAAAGCCGGTTATCTTTGATGGCCGAAACTTGTATAAACTTTCCAATATGGTTGGGACAGTCTATTATTCAATCGGCCGCAAAACAGTTAAATAGTAAGAAAAAACCGAGAGACGTAATTCCCTCGGTTTTTTTATTTGGATTAATATTAGAAATTATCTAAATCCTCGAAGTCTTCTTCGTAATCTTCATCATCCTCTTGATCAGGGCGACCGCCATGATTTCCGTTACCGCCATTTCCGCCGTTTCCGCCACCATGGTATTCGCCATTGTGGTTTCCGTTTCCGTCATGGTGATAAGTTTCGCCACCCGAGAAGTAGTATTCAAGTACTTCTTCACCTAAGTCATTAAGAGTGATATAGATGTGAATCGTGCCTTTTCCTTCTGGAGTCATAAAGCGGATTTTATAATAAGTTCCATCTTCGTCGCTAACGCGCTTAAATGAATATCTTTCGCGAAGGTTATCTTTAGCTTCCTCTAGTTTCAGGATAGTTTCGTTTCCTTCTACTTTAATCATTACTTTCTTCTGGGCGATGAGAACATTTCTATTTCTTAAGAAATAGTGAAAGCGGTTAAGTCCTTCTTCGCTATGATGAGCAATGCGGAGAACGCGTCCGTCATCAAGTCGGGCGCGGAAACCGAATTTAACTTCATCTTCCTCTACTAAACGGTAACCCTTAACTTCAAATTCTTCTTCACCGACAACGGCAAGACCAATGAGAAGAGTCGATTCTTCATCGCTACGCGGATCTTCGCGGTGGCGATAATTTTGTCCGTTTTCTTCACCGTTTGCATCTTCTTCTTCGTCTATAACTTCTTCGCCACTGTCATCGATAGTGTCATCGATGTCTTCTGCACCATCGATTACAACCTCGTTAAAATAGAGAATAAAAACGGAATTATTCTTATCGATATCAGTTGTCGTAATCGTTAACTGGAAAGCATATTCCTCACGGTCGCTGACTTCAGCCATTACGACATTTAAGACACCCTCCTCGGTTAATTCTTTATATAGTGTGAGATAGCGATTGACGATAGCGAGCTCCTCATCAGAGGTGTCTTCTTCATCAACTTTCGCCAATGCGCGTGGAGAGCTTGTGTTGCTGATTTCTTCAAGCATGCGAACACCGGTGTATGTCGCAAAGGCATACTGAGTATCGGTATTGCGTAAATCAATGACTGGTTCGTTTGTAGGAACGCTGTTATCTATAGTAAAACTGCACGACGCGAGAACAAAAACACTTGCGGCAATAATTAGTGGCTTCATGATCTTCATAATGTGGCCTCCTAACATATAAATAAAAAGCGAAGCATTTTTGATGAATCTTTCTTGGAAAACAAAAAAGGAGAGCAAGCTCTCCTAAATCTTTTCGTTTATCCTACATCGCTGGCTTAAGTGATTTCATCGACATCCACATGATGCGAATTCCGATTAGCATCACAAAAATCATCACGGCATACTCAGTAAAGATAAAGCCGAGAATTAAAGCTAATAATGAAGGAGTAAAGGACGCCCAATAGGCAATCTTTTGCGTTTCCCAGAAAGTATAGATGCGGAAAGGATTACGCTTGCCACGCGTTAAGATAAAAATCATTAAGCCCATGAAAAAGATGAGTAAGGCATCGACGCCCAACATAATGAGAGTTGAATCTCGGGCCGTAATCATTTTTGTGTTGTAATAGATATCGTCATAAGTTGAATTCCATTTTTCAATAACTGCTTTGCGATATTGTTCGGCTTTTAAAGCGCCCTCTTCCCCAATAAATTGGGCATCATGGCTTGTTACATAAGTAGCGTCACCAATTACGGCTGTGGCCAATGACTTAAAGTCGAAACCAAGATCAAGATTTAGATAATCACCAGATACGCCGCTTAAGGCTGTAGTGTTTCCTGGTTGAAAGAGTTGGCCGACCATTCTTTGACGACCAAAAATTAAGTAACTAATGCTACGAGCCGTTCCTTCTTCATCGCGAGGTGTGCCATCTAAGGGATTTTTGTTTTGTGAGACGTTAGTGTAATAGCCAATAAAATCATCGTCAACTAGGTTTGTATAATATACTTCAAAATCGATTTTACCCTCATTATTGAGGTGGACATATTGCTTGAAAGCGTTGTTTTCACCACTGTGAGTCGCTTCCCATTTTGTTTGATCAACACTTAAAAAACGACCATTACCATCTTCGCTAACGACCATTGAGATATCACTATCAACGAGGTGATCACTAAAAGCGACAATGGCGTTATCGTAATTATATAAATAATTAAGTGAAGTAAAATCGGAGCCTTGGGCCTGCAAGGAAGTTACCATTATTGGTAATATCGAAAGCACTAAGGCCAAGAAAACAAAAACGATGGCAAAATACCACTTTTTTGTTCTTCCGCCTTCTATACAAGCATCATTGTTAATGAGGCTCTTCATGATTAATTTAAAGTTTTTCATTTTTTTAATAATTCCAATCGCTTACATAGTTTATTATATATAAGTTATATTTTCAAACACTATTCGATGTGCGAATGGTTGCTAAATGGCGCGGATTAAACTATATTAATGCGGAGAAGAAATGTGAGTAAGAAAGTTCGTTTGATCAGATTTACGAAGTGGGTAGCAGTTTTGCTATCGATTTTTGCCTTGATCACGATTTTCTTTCCTTTTGCATGCGAAACATTATTGGATGGAACCGTCGTATCATATCCAACGTGGATTGCCGTTTTTGGCGGCACATATTCATTTAGCGATTTGACTCACGATTACGCAATTGAGTTTCACCTTAATATCTATTTATTGGTGACATATCAGTTAGCAGGTCTTAGTTGTTTGGCTTTTTTCCTATCCGGAAGAAAAAAAACAAACCTTATTTTTGCCTTAGTTATGGCGTTCATCAGCATGGTTTCAATGATATTCATGCCTTATGTTGTCCACTTTGCCACCCCGGGGTTTTCACTAGAAAACATTCAAGTTGGCTATGGTCCGATGCTTGGCACAGGGGCTTTACTTTTGACGCAGATTATCGCTCTTTTTCATATTTTGACTGATGAACGCTTCAATCGATAGTCGTAATTTCTCTTTGTGAATATTTTTCTTGTTTCGACATATTGTCGAGATGTTGTATAATCTAGTTTATGAAAACTAAGAAAATCATCCTTTTATCTTTGGTTCTGACAAGCCTTTTATTAAGCGGCTGTAAGAACGACAATCCATCAATATCCGACATCAGTAGTGGTGATATATCCGATTCGTCGAGTACTTCCCTTGATACTTCTGGTGACACAAGTGGTGGAACGAGTCAAGACACGACATCCTCTTCATCGACAAGCACAACTGATCCCTCGCGCCCAAATCCGGAAAATCCAAGCGCGATTGTAACGACCGTCAAAGCTCTCGCTCAGAAAAAAGCAACTGACACAAAAAACTTATATCGCGTGACGGGCATTGCCCAATACGCCGGCTATTATAAAAAAGGCTATTTCGATTTAGTTGATGATGGCTGGACCATTGTCGCCTTTGGCGTCAGCAGCAAAAATACGTGCATCAGCAAATCAGGTAGCACTTATTCTTATGCGAGCCACGATTCCTTTGCGAGCACGGGAATTCGCGCTGGTGATCAAATCACCCTTGAAGGAATATTTACTTATTACTCTTATTCTAGCGGTTATGGAGTTCCCGAAATTTCTGGCTACCCTACCAGAATTATTAGTAACGGACTAAGCACGATTACGGCAAAATCCTACACCGCCCAAGAAACTTATAGCGGTAACTATTATAATTCAATTACTTCGGCGGATAACGGTAGCGCATTAGGTACAAAATTACATAATCTCATGATGTCGACACACACGACATATGTGTCATATTCAAGTCTTGATAACACGTTAAAACAAACAGACAAAAAATGCTTTTACTCTGGGCAAAATATGAGCTCATTTAATAAAGAACATGTTTGGCCACAAGCCAAATCAAAAGATGGTGGTTCACAGCTCTTTGGCACTTCGTATGCCGGCTCAGACATTCATCATATCCGAGCAACTATCAATACTTATAACTCGTATCGAGGTAGTTCGATGTTTGCCACCATATTTGGCACACCACGAACTGTAAATTACGCTAGTGGAGGAGTCGCTAAGTTCGGATCGGGTAATAATTATGGCGTAACTGAACCTGCCGACTCTCGTAAGGGTGACGTCGCAAGAATTATTATGTATGTATATATGCATTATAGTACCGATTTTAATGGAACCTTAAGATCGGGCGTTACCGGAAAACTTTATATTACTGGCGTTATCGGCGCTAACAGCACGGCTGATTGCTTTAAGTTGCTACGTAAGTGGAACGCTGAAGATCCCGTCAGCAGTGAAGAAATTGAACGCAATAATATCGCCTTTCAAAAACAAGGCAATCGCAATCCTTTCATTGATCACCCGACTTACGCTGATCGTATTTGGAATTAACTATCATCTATAAAGCAAACACTTTTCTTTGTTGAATATCTTTTCTCGTGCTAATATAACTACGCTTATGTTTCTCATAAGCCAACACGGGGATGTTCATGGCATCGACAGGGTTGTGTTCGCAATAATTGCAGCCGAGTGATGACGTTATCATCAAACCAAAGATAACTGGCAACAGAAATCTTTCATTCGCTGCCGCTTAATTAAGCACCTAAATACTGGTTTGGGTTTCTAACCCAGCAGCGCGCTTCCGGAGGTTTAGTCCCTCACGCTTCGGGCAAGTGTCATAACAAGGGAATAAGATTCCAGGTCGACTAGCTGAAGAATTCGAAAACCTATTAGTCTCGCGTCAGATACTTCGACGTTATTGTCATCTGATGTTAAAAACAAATATCGTCTAAGCTGTAGACGTTATTGTGGGACCTTCTTTGGACCGGAGTTCGATTCTCCGCATCTCCACCAAAAAAATTGAACATGCTCCCAAAATTTGGACCAAACGCATTGGTACAAATAATAAGGGAGCATTTTTTTATGCAAATAACTTTTAAAGAGAAACAGGAGTGCTCAGGAAAGGGAGAAGAGCTTCTGCAAAAAGATGGCCAAGTTCAATCATCGAGGCAGAATCATAGTGGGCCAAATCTGGTTCTTCGGCTGGCTCCAATGATGTTGTTAATCCGTGTTCGATTGTATCAATATAAACATTGCGTTCGCTTTGAGCGGCAAATTGTTCTTTAGCGGTATTGACGGTCGCGTATTCAAGCCACATTGGAGAATCGCTTATGCCGGCGTCAATAAAAGCAAATTCAACGCCGTCACAAAACTCTAATAACTCTTCACGTAAATCACCAACAAAATATGATAATTGAGATAAATATTCAATCGAATAGCCGGGATATGAGTCGCCTTCCCCCTGCATCCAACACATCGCTCGAATGCTTGGAGCAAAGCCCTCATCTTGAAGCACCTTTATTTGTGCTCGAACGTAGCGAACAAAACGATCATATAATCCGCTGATACGACCTGATGAGGGAGCGGCCCAGTCGTCCAACAAGTTACTGGCGCCACAGGCATATTTAATCAAAAAGATTTTATTGTTATGTTCGGTTTTAGATAAAATTTCACCCATACCTACTTCTGGGCCGAAGGTGATATCGGCATTGCCTTGGCCGAGCATCGCTTTAACAAATGCACCACGCGATGTATTTTGTTCGGGATAGACTTCAAATGCAGTTTTCGTAAGATTGTCATATGCAATGCGAACCCCGCTATAGCCATTAAGATATTCATGATATTTGGCGGCGTTGGCCGAATCGTTTAAATATGTGAAACGAGAACAACCAACCATGTTTGATTGGCCAGCCATAATCACAACATCGACTGGTGTCTTGTTCGCTGAGCATGCTGTTGATGATAGACATAAACCAATTAATGACATGATGACAATATTCTTTTTCATTAACTCATTATACACAAGAGGAAAATGGAACTATAAGGCATTATTAGTAAACATTTTATGTAAATGATTTGTTTATTAAGTAGAAAATAAAAAAGATACTTACTATTATTTCATATTATAAATCGTTGAACTTCATCAAATTGATGAAGATTATATTGCTAACCAATAAGGAACATATTTTTATATCAATTTTCCCCCATTTACACACGCTAATTCGTTTTGCTAAAACTAAAAAAACGGAGATATTTTATGAAAAGATCACGCGCTTTTGTTTATTCTTCTTTACTGACGGCCATTACCTTGACGATTGGGATATTGTTAACGACGAGAACTCCTTTAATCCAATCGAAAGCTTTTTCTTATTCTGATGATACGATTAGAGTGTATATCACTGTGACCGACTCGGTTGTTAACGGATTTTTTAAACCCAATATCTATCCGAACATAAAAGTATATGCCTATGGAAAAGATGCTTCTGATAATCTTACAACAGCAGCGTATCCAGGAACAGAGGCTACAAGATTACTTAATAGTTATTCTGGCGACGGCTCAGCTCCTTATGGGAATGCGTTATATTATATCGATTTACCTTCATCGACGACCAAAGTGCAATTTTTCAATGAACAGTATTTTCGCGGCTACAATTATGATCGAACCGTTACGATCAATATTGGAGAAAACTATGATGGCAGGGTTTACAAAGGCACCGGTCAATTGTATGAACCGGTCAATTCTGAGCACGAATACATAGTTGGTTATTTTGAAGATTTGTCGTTTAGTGTTTCCGAATTTGGTTCTTTCATCGATGGCTACGATTCATGTAGTGCCTCGGAAGAGACAGGATATAACGCCGTTCCTTATCTTGATTACTACTACGCGATGTACGCCACTATTAATAACACTGTTACGCTCACTGAACCAGGTTACGGGGAAAGTGCTGGCGGCAATATTCAAGTTGGAGTTCAAGATAAATGGGAGGCTATGGTCGCTCGCTATCAGTTTGCTCATTCCGATTAACTGACATCAAAGTCTTAATTTTTCCCGTCAATTTGTATATAAGAAAAAGAGTTTTCATTAAAAATCATATTTTTTGATTACAGTCTATTCACTGTGAGCTTGCTTTTGGTTTTAAAAAATAAAAAGCGATAAAGAATCCCGCTATTATAAAATAGAAAAATAAGTTTGTCGCAATTCAAAAATAGACAAAATATTCTTTCTATGAATACGAGAATTTGTAATCATTTGTTAATAAAAAGCGGTCTATAATAACTTGACGATTTTTCCTTCAATACTCGCGGGTGTTTCGCTAGGCGCGAATCGCGCAACCACTTCACCGTGGCGATTGAGTAGAAATTTGGTGAAATTCCATTTAATACTTCTTCCTAAAGGACTACCTTTTTTGCTTTTTAGATAAGTATATAACGGGGCTTCATTTTTGCCATTAACCTCAATTTTTGAAAATTGTTTGAAGCTAACATCATAACGGAGTTTGCAAACACTAGCGATTTCCGCGTCAGTGCCGGGGGCTTGGTTTTTAAACTGATTACAAGGGAAATCGAGGATTTCTAGTCCTTGATCACGATATTTTCGGTAAAGAGCCTCCAATCCTTCATATTGAGGAGTGAAGCCACATCCTGTCGCCGTGTTAACGATTAATAAAACCTTGTTCTTAAAGTCAGCAAAAGACACTTCTTGTCCAGTAATATCTTTCATTTTAAAATCATAAATATTCATATTTAATACCTCACTTTCATTGTATAGGTAATTCCTATCACAACAATTGATATGCAATAAGATTTGAAAATAGATTGCTTATTCACGCAATTTCTACAGGTGTTAACGAAGAAAAAAACAATCTTTATTGAGCTACAGTTAACAAGAGCGGGATAATTTTTACTCGATTTACTAAGCAAACACAGTTAATATCTTATTATTGAAATAGGTTAGGATTATGCCCTTATAGGC
>JAEWLX010000033.1 GCA_023457325.1 Bacillota bacterium
GTCCGTTAACATTATCTATCATTAATATGATAAAATACTTATATTAGGCGAAATTATGGAAATCACTTTTACCAATTCAGGACCTCAAGCTTTTAAAAAATACAAATCTTTGTATACAAAACTAGCAAAAGATGTTTTTGCCTATCTCAAGATTAATGCAAATTACGTTTTAGAAATTAATATAACTGACGATGCAAAAATTCAGGAAATAAATAAAGCCTATCGCGGTCTTGATCATCCCACTGATGTAATAAGCTTTGCTTTCTTAGATAATATTGTTAATGAGCCAACGATTATAGGTGATGTACCAAGACTGCTTGGCGAAATTATTATTTCGTATGAAACGGCGATACGACAAGCTGAAGCATATGGTCATTCATTAGAAAGAGAGATGAAATTTCTCTTTACGCATGGTATGCTTCATTTACTCGGCTATGATCATCAAGATGCCGACCAAGAAAAAATCATGTTTGATTTACAAGATCAAATCCTCGACAAGGAGAAAAAATAATGGATAAACAAGAACTTATCAACATCGCTATCGAAGCACGAAGCCTTTCTTACTCGCCTTATTCTCATTTTGCTGTCGGTGCTGCCTTACTTTGTAAAGATGGCTCCGTTTATGTTGGCAGTAATGTCGAAAATGCTTCCTATCCCTTAAGTATGTGCGCTGAAAGAAATGCTCTTTATTCTGCGTTCATGGATCACAAGACGAAAGATGATTTTGTGGCGCTAGCAGTTGTCGGCGATACCGACTCACCAATCACACCATGTGGTGCCTGTCGCCAAGTTATCAGCGAACTATTTCCAATGAATGCTCCTATTTATATGGCCAATCTTCGTGGGGCGTTAAAAGAAACAACTATCGCTGAACTCCTTCCTTTTGCCTTTGATGGAAGTGATTTATAAATGAAGTCGGGCTTTGTGGCAATCATCGGACGACCTAATGTCGGCAAATCGACAATTTTAAACGCTTTGATTAATCGGAAAGTTTCGATTGTCACGAATAAAGCTCAGACAACTCGCGATAATATTAAGGGCATCTACGAAGATGAGGATTGTCAAATCGTTTTTGTCGATACGCCCGGAATTCATAAACCGCATCATGCTTTGGGTCGTATCATGAATCAAAGTGCATTATCATCAACTTATGATGTTGAAGTTGTTGTCTTAGTCGTCGATGCTTCAAAACCTTTCGGCGATGGAGATGACTATCTTGTCTCGGAGTTAAAACTCAAATGTCCTTTAATTATTGTAATTAATAAAATTGATTTAGCTAAAATCGACCAAGTTCAAAGCCTTAAAAGCAAATATCTTTCACTTTTTAGTGAAGCCGAAATTGTTGAGATGAGCGCTTTACGCTTATTTAATGTTGATGATTTATTGAAAAGTATTAAAAATCACCTCAAAGAGGGACCACGCTATTATCCAGCGGGTTCAATTAGTGATCGCGATGAACAGTTTTTTGTCAAAGAATTAGTCAGAGAACAAGTTTTGATGCAACTGCGCGAAGAAGTTCCTCATCAAATTGCGGTCGCGGTTGAAAAATTTCAAGATAAAAGCAAAGCCGTTGTTATCGAGGCGATTATTATCGTTGATAAACCTTCGCAAAAAGCCATCGTCATCGGTAAAGACGGAGCGAGAATCAAAGCTCTTGGCATCAAAGCCCGCGAGGAACTCGAAGAAAGATACAACAAACGAGTTTTTTTGCAGCTTTACGTCGCAACAAAAAAAGACTGGATGAACAATCCGCGCCTTCTTAAAGAATACGGATATAAATAATGGAAATCATTGGCATCGTCACACGCTTGACACCGTTTAAAGAAAAAGATGCGATGGTTAATGTCATAACCGAAGAGAAAAACTTATCTTTTTTAGCGCGTGGCGTCCTTGGCATAGCCAGTAAGAATATGGCCAGCGTTCAACCATACACCAAATCACGGTTTTTACTGACGAGAGGTAAAGAAGGACTCGCTTTGCGAACCGGAACAGTATTAGAAACCTTTCAGGGCGCTAAGGAAAAACTAGCTAGTTTGACGACCTTATCTTTTATCGGCGAATTAACAAACAAAGTCATCTCCAGCGAAGAAGCAGGAAAAATATATCCTTATTTAGATAAAACTCTCTTTCTTCTTAATGAGGGTTTTGATGCTTTAACTTTAGCGCTTTTATACATAGCCGCGGTTTTAAAAGTGGCGGGTCTTGGTCTTGAAGTGACAAAATGCGTTATTTCCGGTCAAAGAAGCGATATTACGGCCATTTCCTACTTAGATGGGGGATTTGTCGCCGCGCCTTGTTTCGACGCTCTACGTCATCAAAAATGCTCTGAACGCAAATTAAAAATTTTTCGTCAAATCTTTTTAGCAAGGCCAGAAGATTATAGCCGCGTTGTTTTTGAAAAGTGGGAGTGCTTAGAAATAATCAAAGAATTGGTTATTTACTTGCAAGATGCTTCTGGAGCGCGGATAAAAAGTGTTGTTCTATTAGAAAAAGGTACGCAATAAAGTTAAAATACACTTATAATGGGTTGACAAGCCAGTCATAACAACATAGACTTGAACGGCTTGCATCTCTTTTGCGGAGGAATACATATGAAATATGAATTTGACACGATCGTTAACCATTTGGTGACCAGCGGTTTTGTCTATCAAGGCTCTGAAATTTATGGGGGATTATCAAATACCTGGGATTACGGACCATTAGGTTCAGAGTTGAAAAATAATTTAAAAAAGGTGTGGTGGAAGAAGTTTGTTCAAGAGTCTCCGACCAATGTCGGTATCGATGCTTCGATTCTTATGAATCCTCGCGTTTGGGAGGCAACCGGACACGTTTCTGCTTTTAATGATCCTTTAATCGACTGCAAGAGTTGCCGTTCACGTCATCGGGCCGATGACCTTATTAGCAAAGTTCGTCCCGAGATTAATGTCAATGCGCTCAGCAATGAGGAAATGAATCAGATTATCAAAGATAAAAAAATCCCATGCCCCGTGTGTGGCAAATCAGATTTTACTGACATCCGCCAATTTAATATGATGTTTAAAACACATATTGGCGTCGTTGAAGATTCAAAGTCTGTCGTTTATCTTCGTCCCGAGACTGCACAAGGAATATTTGTAAATTTTAAGAACATCCAAAGATCAACTAGAAGAAAACTACCTTTAGGTATATGCAACATCGGCAAGAGTTTCCGCAACGAAATCACGCCTGGAAATTTTATTTTTCGCACGCGAGAGTTCGAACAAGCTGAACTCGAGTTTTTCTGCCGTCCCGGCACCGATCTTGAATGGTTTGAATACTGGAAAAACTATTCGTTAAAGTTTTTAAAAAGTTTGGGCATCAATCAAGATAAACTACGCTATCGCGACCACGATAAAAGCGAACTTGCTTTTTATTCTAAAGCAACATGTGATATTGAATATGAATTTCCTTTTGGCTGGGGCGAACTCTTAGGCATTGCCGATCGCACTGATTACGATTTAAGGCGCCACATGGAGTATAGCGGTGAATCTTTAGAATATCTTGATGCCGAAACAGGCGAGAAGTATGTTCCATACTGTATCGAGCCTTCGTTTGGTGTCGATCGCTTGATGCTAACAGTCATGTGCGATTCATATGTTGAGGAACAATTAGAAAAGGATTCGCGAATTGTTATGAAGCTTCATCCAGCTCTTGCTCCCTATAAAATCGCCATTTTACCATTAAGCAAACAGCTGAATGAAAAAGCCAAAGAAGTAGTTTCAATACTTAATAAGTATTTCTCGGTCGTTTATGATGAAACCGGAAGTATCGGCAAACGTTATCGCCGCCAGGATGCGATCGGAACACCATATGCCGTGACCGTTGATTTTGACACAGCGACCGACCACAGCGTGACAATTCGCGATCGTGATACGATGAATCAAATTCGTCTACCAATCAGCGAACTAGTCAGTTACTTTACCGTCAAATTATTCTATTAGTATTAAATTAGTACATTTTCAGTATAAAAAGGAGGAAGCCATATACATGGTATATGAGTCAAGTTTAGTTGATGATATTCTAAAACAAGCTGATATCGTCAATGTGATCTCAAGTTATATCAATGTGATTCGCAAGGGTCGCAGTTTTGTATCTCTTTGTCCTTTTCATGATGACAAAAATCCTTCGATGATGATTTCGAAGGAAAAACAAATTTTTAAGTGCTTTGTTTGTGGGGCAGGCGGTAACGCCATTAGCTTTGTTGAAAAGTACGAGCGCATTCCTTTTGCTCAAGCTATTCGCAAAACAGCTGAAATCATCGGCTTTTCTGATATTCGCCTCACCAAGCCTTATGAACAAGTTCATGTGGATGAAACATTAGTTCCTCTTCATGAGTGTATTGAAGATTTGACAACTTATTATCAATATGGTTTAGCGACTGAAGAAGGCGCAGCTGCCCGCGAATACCTTGAAAAAAGACATATCGATCAAGATCAGCAAGAACGTTTCCGTCTTGGTTACGCCATCAAAGATGGCAAAGGTACGATATCCTTCTTAGAACAAAAAGGTTATAGTCTAAAGACTATCGAAAGCATCGGCATTGCTTTGGCAAAAGCCAACGGGACTTCCGATTCGAATGCTGGTCGGCTTATCTTCCCAATTCAAGATATCGATGGTAAGGTTATCGGCTATAGCGCTCGGAAACTCTTTGATGAAACAGAAGGACCAAAGTATGTTAACTCACCAGAAACCAAACTATTTCATAAGAGTTCAATCTTATACAATTTCCATAACGCTAAGCTTTCAGCAAAACATGATGGCTACATTTATGTACTTGAAGGTTTTATGGATGTTTTTGCCCTCGATAAAATCGGCATAAAATCGGCAATAGCAATTATGGGTACGGCTCTGACTAAAGAGCAAGCACTAATCTTAAGAAGATTAAACGTTGAAATTCGTCTCTGTCTTGATGGTGATAGCGCTGGTCAAATGGCAATGATGCGCATCATGAGCGTTTTCGATGCCGTCGGCCTTAAATATCGCCTTGTCTCCGAACCAGGAAATGAAAAAGATCCTGATGATATTTTACAAAACGAAGGCGAGGAAAGACTTCGCAAGTATTTAAATATGCTCGTTGATCCATTCGAATTTGCTTTGAATTATTATCAGAATACAAACCCATTAGGTTCACTTGAAGACCGTCAAAAAGTTATTAATCACTTTTTGCCAACACTTATTCAAATCCCAAAAGGGATTGATCTTGATAATCGCATTTTTAAGTTGGCCAAAGTGACGCGTTTTGAACCACAGGCGATCGCTAAATTCGTTGAAGAAGGCCGAAACAAAAGTCGCGTCACTACAGTGCAAGTTGCCAACCTTCCCGAAATGGAGTTCAAACCATTCCGCAAGGATCTTAGAAGACTACAAAATGCTGAAAGACAACTCTTATACAATATGTTTCAAGATAAAAGCGCCGTGAGCTTCTATGAAGAAAACGTTCAATTCTTCTATATAGAAGTATATCGACATATCGCTCTACACATCATCGATTATCTTTCCAAACACGATGAATTAGATGTTTCCCTCCTGATTAATGAAATAGCTTTAAAGGAGTCGGTAAACAAAGATGAGATTATCGATGAGATCACAAGCCTCAATGTCAAAAATCTCTATCCTAAAGCAAACGATAAAACCTTACATGAGGTCAAAAACGTTATTAAGGAAGAGACACAAAATTTGTATGAAAAAGAGGCTTTGCAAAAATCATTGATTGGCAAGACCCCAAGAGAGCAGGCGCGCATCATCGATGATTACAATCGCCGCAAAATGAAAAAGATCGGTAAATAACCGAAGAGGAGAATATATGGCCAAAAATAAAGAACAACTTGTTAAAGAGGAAGAAACTCTTAAAGTTAAGAAAAGCAAAAAAGCAGATGAAAGTAAGGATTTAAAACAAAAAGCGGCGATGATTGAAAAGGACAAGAAACCTACCAAAGCGACAAGCAAAAGCAAGAAGAAAAGCGACGATGACGAGGAACCTATCATCATTATTGATGAAGATGAAGAAATTGAATCATTAGAAACAATTAAGAAGCGCATCGTCAAAACGTTTAAAGAACGGGGCTTTATCGACATGAGCGAAGTTTTAGATCAAACATCGCACTTAGATTTATCTGATGAAGATGTCGATTCCCTAATCGCCTTTTTGAAAAGCAAAGGAGTCGACGTTATATCTGATATCGATGCCGAAGCTGAGCTCGATGATATCGATGTTGAAGTTATTAGCAAAGAACTCGCTAAAGGCGAAATTATCGATGAAGAGGATTTGCTTGACGAAGATGAAGACGTCGATGCAGAAGACCTCGAAGAAGTCGACGATTTGTCTAAAATTGCAACTGGTGAAGTAAAAGTTAACGACTCGGTTAAGATGTATCTTAAAGAAATCGGTCGTGTCGATTTATTAAGACCTGAGGAAGAGCCAATTCTCGCTCAGCGTATTCTTGACGGAGACATGGTCGCTAAAAACGAACTTATTAATGCCAACTTGCGCTTAGTCATTAACATCGCCAAACACTATAGCCGCGGTAAGGCTATGGATTTCCTTGATTTGATTCAAGAAGGCAATCTCGGTTTGATGAAAGCAGTCGATAAATTTGACTACACTAAAGGGTTTAAGTTTTCTACTTACGCAACGTGGTGGATTCGTCAATCAATTACCAGAGCGATCGCTGATCAAGCGCGGACAATACGCATTCCCGTTCACATGGTTGAAACAATTAATAAAATGAAACGCGTTCAACGCCAGCTTGTTCAAAGATTTGGCCGCGAGCCAACAGCCGAAGAAATATCCGAAGAACTCGAAGGATTTCTCTCTCCAGAACGTATTCGCGAGATTCAAAGAATCGCTCTTGATCCCGTTTCATTAGAAACGCCAATTGGTGAAGAAGAAGATTCACATCTCGGTGATTTTATCGAAGATAAAGAAGCCGAATCACCAGTCGAATTTACGACAAAATCGCTTTTAAAAGAT
The DNA here is from genome assembly GCA_023457325.1 of Bacillota bacterium. Classification (GTDB taxonomy): domain Bacteria; phylum Bacillota_I; class Bacilli_A; order RFN20; family CAG-826; genus UBA1424. Next base: position 6,989 of record JAEWLX010000033.1, read on the forward strand.
GAGTTATATGAAGTGATGAAGGATTTGACCGACCGCGAGGAACGCGTTCTTCGCCTTCGCTACGGACTCGATGATAATCGCCCTCGCACCCTTGAGGAAGTCGGTCGCGAATTTGGCGTCACTCGTGAACGTATCCGTCAAATTGAAGCAAAGGCTATTCGCAAACTCCGTCACCCAACAAGAGCAAAACGCTTAGGAGACTTCCGTGATTCACGATGACTAAATTAGGAAAACGTTTAAAGACAATCGCCGACTTTGTCGATAACGAAGCAATCGTTGCCGATGTCGGAGCCGATCACGGTAAACTACTTCTTTATTTAACCGAACAAGGTAAAATATCGCTTGGCTATGGAATTGAAAATAAAAGCGGACCTTATCAAATACTCAATAGTAATCTTGGTGAGTGTCCTTCGGCTCGTTTAGTGCCACTTTTTCAAGATGGAATTAGCGTTTTAAGCGACGATGTTGACACTCTGGTCTTAGCTGGACTAGGCGGAGAGACAATAGTCTCCATCCTTCGAAAAGGCATAGATAACCTAACATACATAAAAACAATTATTACTGATTCGCATACATCAATTGGCGAAGTTCGTCGTTATCTCACCCAAATAGGATATGCCATCGGCGATGAGAAGTTAGTAAGTGACAGGAACAAGTTCTATGAGATTATCAAATTTGTCAAAACGGAAGAAAAACTTTCTTATAGTGACTTCGAATATCGCCACGGCCCAATCATTATTAAAAGTCCCGAATTCAAAAATCACGCTAAAAGATTAATACATAAAATCAATATCCTTTTAAAAAAGGATTTGCCTGATAATATTAAAGCAAAGATGATCGAAGAAAAAGAGGTGTTAAAAAGATATGAAAACTAAAGCCTTAATTCGCAAACTCGCAACGCGTTTTCCCAAACGATTGGCCGACAAAGGCGATCATGTCGGTTTAATGACCGGTAAGTTAAAAGAAGAAACGCGAACAATCGTCGTCTGCCTTGATTTTGACGAAGAAGTAATGCGTAGAATCGAACAACTAGATAACGCTAATGTTGACCTTATCTTAACTCATCATCCATATTTGTACGGCACTCGATATCGCGTTTTTAAAAACGACGAAATCAAAAAGAGGCTAACCGAAAAGGTCGATGCTCTTAAAATTCCCGTTTATAGTATGCACACTAATTTTGATAGCGGCAAAGACGGCATGAACGATGCTTTAGCTTCGGCCCTTGGCTTACTTGATATCAAACCCTTAGAAACCGCTCCGATGGCGCGGGGAGGACGGCTTCCTAGCAAAATGAAGATCGAGGATTTTGCCAAAGAAGCTGCGCAATTATTAAAAGTTCCTTATGGCCTTTTGACATCAGCGGGCAATAAAGAAATCGAAACAGTGGCCATTATCGGTGGTGGAGGGAGTTATTTTTACCAAAATGCCCTGCTTGAAGGCTACGATCTTTTTATAAGTGGCGATGTCCCTCATCATGTGCGGCGCGATGTTATCGCTCGAAAGTACAACTATCTTGATTTACCACACGAAATTGAGCGAATTTTCATTCCCCAAATGAGCAAAATATTACAAAAAATCGATGGTGATTTAGAAATCATCGCCATCAATCATGAAGAAACACCAAAAGTAATTAAAGCTTCTTAAGCAATTCAACGACACGATTCGTTGTTTCTAAGGGCGTCGAGGCCCCAGATACAACCGCGACATAATCAAGACCTATAAGGTCTTTTTTATTTATCTCTTTTTCATTTAAAATGCGAATGACTTTAGCGAAAGGTAAATGCTTGCTCGCTATTTTGGCTAACGAAGCCGTGTTGCTACTATTTTCCCCGCCGACAACATAGACGAGTTGTGTTTCGTTTGGTAGTTTGAGAACAGCATTTTGACGAAGAATGGTGGCACTGCATATTTCATCAGCAAGACGAGCGTCAGGAATTAGTTTTTCGATTGCGTCGTGTATAGTTTTTAATTCGAGGTGAGAAAGTGTTGTTTGATTAATTACTAATGGTGATTTATCTTGAATTGTTTCTATATGAAGATCGTCAATTTTTTCAATTAAGATAACTGCCTCGCCAATTGAGGCGGCAGCTAAGGCTTCAGGGTGGTTCTTTTTACCGATATATATAACTTGATGACCATTTTTTAGTTCCTTTTTGATGATGTGGTGGTTCGTAGTTACCATCGGGCATGTGGCATCGTAGGCGATCATCATTTTCTCTTTGACGATTTGTTCAAGGGCTTTGTCATGACCATGAGCGGTAAAAACGATTATCGAGTGCTCAGGAAGTTCTCTGAGGATTTGGCTAGGCGTCTTACTTTTATCACGAAGAGTTGTGATTCCTAACTTCGTTAGCTCGTTAATAACATCTTCGTTATGGACGATGCTTCCCAAAACAAAAACATCACCAGATTGATGACTTTCGCGGACACGTTTAACGAGTTCGATGGCGCGAACGACACCAGTACAATAACCATGAGGATTTGCAACGAAAACATTCATATGTTTAATCATAGCATAAGGCTCTTTATTCCGTGTATAATTATCAAGGAGTTAACTATGAGTTTTAAATCATTCAATTTAAGTGAAAAAATGGTCAACAGTCTCACTCGGCAAGGCTTTCTTTCGCCAAGTTCAATCCAGACGAGAGTTATTCCCAAAGCACTCAAGGGTGGCAATATCGTTGCTCAAAGCGAAACGGGAAGCGGCAAAACACACGCTTTTCTCATACCAATTATTGAAAACTTGAAAACCGATTTATCCTCATTGCAAGCTATTATCATTGCCCCAACCAGAGAACTCGCTAAGCAGATTTTTTCTTTTATCGATTCCTTCAAAGAAGATTATCCTGATTTGCGAGTTAAGTTATTCACGGGTGGTAAAGAGACTGAAAAATCTTTTCGCCAAGGAATGATGATTCCCCATATCATCGTCGGCACGCCGACGAGAATTAAGGCGATCCTCAGCGATTTGTCACTAATTGATTTAGGTCAAGTTAACACATTAGTGTTAGATGAAGCTGATATGCTGATGGAGATGGGTTATTTTGTCGATATTGATGCCGTTTATAAAAAAATAAAGCGTCCTCCACAAATCATGGTTTTTTCAGCAACGCTTGAGTTTAATTTGCGCAAGCGATTAGAAAAATATGTCGGCGCTGACTTTGTCGTCGAAATGGATGATGTAAAAACAGCTAAATCGGTAACCCACTACGCCATCGATATTAAACACGGCGATAATTTAAAAGCCATACAAATATTTATTGAGACTTTTAATCCTTATCTTTTACTAATCTTTGCAAGCCGTCGGGAAGAAGTGACGATCATCAGTCAATATTTATCTAGTGTCGGTCATGAAAACATTACTCTCCATGGTGATATGAGCGTTAGAGAACGTAAATCAGCATATAAGTTGATTGCTTCCAACAAATGCCGAATTATTGTCGCTAGTGATTTAGCGGCGCGTGGCCTCGATGTCAAAGATGTGACTGAAGTTCTTAATTTTAATTTGCCAAAAGATCCAAATTACTATTTCCACCGCGCCGGAAGAACGGGCCGTTTTGGAGCCGAAGGTCGCTGTTATACCTTTTATAACGCCGATTCAAGTAATCGCATCGAGCAACTGATTGAACAAGGTGCATCTTTCTCTTACTTAGAACTCAAAAATGATACAATTAGCGAAACAAATTCTCTCGCTCGCCGTAAGACAAATAAGAAAAAAATAGATCAGGAACTCGAACGGCAAATTAAGTATGCTACTTCGAAGGCTAAAACAAGTATTGTCAAGCCAGGCTATAAGAAAAAAGTCCGCGAAGCAGTGGCACAAGTCAAACGAAAACATCGTCGCGAAATTATTCGCAAAGACATTCGTCGCCAACGTGTCGAGAGATATAAAAAGGAAGGTAGTAAAAATGAGTAAATTATACATTGGTTCCCATGTTTCGATGGCTGGTCCAGATTATTATCTGGGCAGCGTTAAGGAAGCTTTATCATATGGTTCTAGCACCTTTATGTTTTATACTGGTGCGCCGCAAAACTCAATTCGAAAGCCAATCGCTGAGTTAAAAATTGAAGAAGGTCGCAAACTAATTAAAGAAGCCGGAATTGATGAAAGTAAAATAGTTGTTCACGCTCCCTACATTATCAATATTGGCAATAAGACAAATCCCGCTATTTATGAGTCGTCAAAAACTTTTTTAATTCAAGAATTGAAAAGAGTGCAGGCTTTCGGAGCTTCTATCCTCGTTCTTCATCCGGGCAGCCACGTTGGTTCGGGCATTGAAGTCGGTTTAGAGTCGATTGTCGAAGCTTTAGACGAGGTTTTGGATAAAGATGGCACTAATGTCAAAATAGCGCTGGAAACGATGGCTGGAAAAGGTTCAGAAGTTGGTGCAACTTTTGAAGAGATCAGTCATCTTATAACAAACGCTCGTCATCAAGATCGCCTAGGTGTGTGTCTTGATACTTGCCATATCAACGATGCCGGCATGAACGTTCATAATGTCGATGAAGTTTTAGAAAAATTCGATCAAGTAATCGGACTTAATAAATTGCTTTGCTTACATGTCAATGATTCAAAAAATGTGATGGGGGCTCATAAAGACCGCCACGCCAATATCGGTTATGGTGAGATTGGATTTAAAACGATTCACGCTTATATCAAGCATCCTCGCCTCGAAAATATTCCAAAAATATTAGAAACACCGTATATCAATGATAAACCACCTTACAAAGAAGAAATCGCAATGCTTAGAAGCGGAGAATTCGTTGAAGGTTGGATTGATAGTAAATAATATTAAATAAGCATTAATAAAAATAGGATATCAATTGATATCCTTTTCTATTTCTTTTCTAAGTTCATCGAATGCTTCTTCGTCTTTGACGCTTCGCAGTAACTTACCCTTTTTAAAAAGAACCCATATGCCATTTCCGCCTGCCATTCCATAGTCGGCGTCTTTGGCTTCGCCTGGTCCATTTACCACGCAGCCCATGATAGCTATTTTCAAATTCAAATTATTATCTTCAAGATATTTAAGTACTCTTTTCGACATAGGGACAACGTCAACTTGAGTGCGCCCACATGTTGGACAGGAAATAATGGTTGGATATTTTTTATATAAGCCTAGGTCGTGAAG
>JAEWLX010000034.1 GCA_023457325.1 Bacillota bacterium
CAATCGATATGCAAACAAACTGGATTGGTAGATCTGAAGGCGCCAAAATCACTTTCAAAGTCAAGAACCATGATATTTCCTTTGACGTCTTTACAACGCGAGCTGATACATTGTTTGGCTGTACGTACTGCGTTCTTGCTCCAGAACACGAACTTGTCAAAAAAATTGCTGATTCAAGCAAAATGGACGCAATTAACGAGTATTTAGCTCGTATTTCGGCTAAATCAGACTTAGAAAGAACAGAATTAAACAAAGAAAAAACCGGCGTTTTTATCGGAGCTTATGCCGTCAATCCCGTCAATGGAAAAGAAGTTCCAATTTACATTGCCGATTATGTCTTGGCAACATATGGAACGGGAGCGGTTATGGCTGTTCCAGCCCACGATCAACGCGATTATGAATTCGCTCAAAAACATAATTTGGAAATGATTCAAGTTCTTGAAGGCGATATTTCTCTTAGAGCCATGGAAGATGATGCCAAGCATATTAATAGCGCCTTTGCCGATGGCCTTAACTCGTCTGAAGCAACAAAGGCTATTGTTGATTATCTTAGTAAAAAAGGTTTAGGTAGTTTTCAAATTTCTTATCGTTTACGGGATTGGCTTTTCTCACGGCAAAGATACTGGGGAGAACCTATTCCGGTTGTCTTACTAGATGATGGGAAAATTGAGCCACTTCAGGAAAGTGAACTGCCCTTAGTTCTTCCAAAATTAAGCGAGTATAAACCGTCTGGGATGGGTGAATCGCCATTGGCTAATGCCCAAGACTGGGTAAAGGTGAAAATTAATGGTCAACTAGGAAAGCGCGAAACAAATACGATGCCACAATGGGCTGGGTCTTGTTGGTATTATCTCCGCTACATAGATCCGCGAAACGATAACGCGATTGGCGATGCTAAACTCTTATCGCATTGGTTGCCAGTCGATTTATATATCGGCGGAGCCGAACACGCTGTCTTGCACCTTCTTTACGCTCGGTTTTGGCATAAATTCTTATATGATCTAGGTATCGTTGATAGCAAAGAACCTTTTAAAAAACTTTTTCATCAAGGTATGATTCTTGGCGAAAATAATGAAAAGATGTCAAAGTCACGGGGCAATGTCGTTAACCCAGATGATGTAATTTCTAAATATGGAGCAGATACGCTTAGACTATATGAAATGTTTATGGGACCACTTGAAGCTTCTCTGCCTTGGTCAGAAAATGGCTTGGATGGGGCGCGCCGCTTTTTAGAAAGAGCTTGGAGACTTTTTAGCGAAGAAGAGTTCGCAAAAAAGCACACGATGAGTAATGATGGTTCATTAGATTATATTTATAATTACACGGTCAAAAAAGTTAGCGATGACTATGCAAATCTCCAATTTAACACCGCCATTGCGCAATTGATGATTTTTGTTAATGAAGTATATAAAGCCGAAAACATTTATGTGCCATATTTGGAAGGTTTCGTTAAAATGCTCGCTTGTGTCGCTCCTTTTATCGGTGAAGAAATTTGGGAAATGCTCGGTCATAAGGATGTAATTGTCTATGCTAAGTGGCCGACATATGATGAGGCAAAACTCGTTCGTAGTACAGTAACGATGGCGGTGTCAGTTAATGGCAAATTGCGGGCTACATTTGAAGCAGAACTTGATTCTTCCGAGGAAGAGTTAAGAAATAGCGCCTTGGCCCTTGAAGGTGTCAAACGCCATATCGAAGATAAACAAATCGTTAAGATCATCGTCGTTAAAGGACGAATCGTCAATATCGTTGTTCGTTAGCAAGTTCGTAAATGTTTTAAATTTGATATAGATTATTTATAATAACTATGCACGATACTTGCCATTGGCAAGATTGTAGCGGAGGTATACATATGTTATTAACGGTTGATGTAGGGAATACCCTCATTGCCTTTGGGGTTTTTGAAGAATCCAATTTAGTTGCGACTTTTAAAACGGCAACTGATGTAAAAAAGAGTCTTGATGAATACGTCTCGACAATCGAGACTTTTATTCAATTTCGTCACCTAGATAAAACAAAACTAAGAGGCGCCATCATCTCGAGCGTCGTTCCGATTTTAACTGAAGTTATTAAAGCGGCTGTTGCTTCTTCTTTTGATGTCGAGGCGATTGTTCTGACACCAGGTCTTAAAACAGGCCTTCCAATTTTAATTGACCATCCAAATGAGTTGGGTAGCGATTTAGTTGCTGATTCGGTTGGAGCTATCGCAAAATACGGCGTACCTTTAACCATTGTTGATTTGGGAACAGCTATTAAGATTATGGCCATTAATGATAAAGGGGCTTTCGTTGGTGTGGCCTTTTATCCAGGCTTATATGTCGCTGTCGATGCCCTTATTGGTCGTGCTGCTCAATTATCGCGTGTTTCATTATCACGCCCCATTAAAGTAATTGGTAAAAACACTAAAGATTCGATGAATGCCGGAGCTATCTATGGAACAGCTGGTTTAATTACTGGCTTGTTGACGCGTTTTGAAGAGGAGTTAGGTTATAAAACAAAGCACGTTTTAACCGGAGGCGATGCTATCTATGTTAAGGATCTATTAGTTGATTTCATCTATGATGAATTCTTGGTTTTAGATGGACTTCGCGTTATTTTTGAAAGAAACGAGGCCAAGAAAAATGCAAAATAAAATTGTACGAAGTATTGTCTTTGATGCGATGTTTTTGGCGATTATCGTTGTGATGACGTTTGTGCCTTATGTTGGCTTTATACAAATCGGAATTATATCTTTTACTTTAATTCATATCCCCGTTTTAATCGGCGCGGCGTTATTTGGATGGAAACGTGGTTTGATGTATGGCATTTTCTTTGGTGTTGCCTCACTTATTAAGGCAACAACTTATCCCGGAACAATCGATTTTCTTTTCGTTAATCCTCTCGTTTCAATTCTACCGCGAGCCGTGTTTGGCTTAGCGGCCGGCTTTCTTTTTGCTTTGGTGAAAAAAATGCCACGCTTTTATCAAAAAGGAATTCACATCACAATCGCCTCTTTCATCTTAACGGCATTTCATACCTTTTTGGTCTTGACAATGCTTTGGCTCATTTATCGGCCTCAACTTGAATCATTTTTAGAACAATCAGTCACATGGGCTGGTTTAGCTCTTGCCGGACTCATTGGCGTTGGGGCGTTAATTGAAGCCGGAATTGCCGCGGTTGTAACGCCGACTGTCTCTTTACTTATTTATAATAAATATCCTCATCTAGCATCAAAAAAGGAGCAAAACAATGAAACAAAATCTTGATTATATTGAACTTACTTACCCTTATCGAAAAAACGCAATTAGAGCCCTTCAGGAGCTAATTAAAATCAATTCTGTTTATGACGAAAAGACTATTTCGACTATTTCACCATATGGAAGCGGTGTTGATCAAGCATTAAAATACATCGGTCGCTTAGCTCGTCAATTTGGTTTTGAGGTTGATTATTGCGATAATCGTTTAACCGAGATGACATTTGGCAAAGGCGAAAAACTTATTTCCGTTTTTGCGCATGCGGATGTTGTTCCCGTCGGTAGTGGCTGGAAACATAAGCCTTTTGGTGGCGAAATCGAAAAAGGAAAAATGTATGGACGGGGCACAAGTGACGATAAAGGACCGCTAATCGCGGCCTTCTATGCCATTAAAGCTCTTAAAGATAATAATTTAATTAATAATTACCGCGTTCGTCTTGTTGTCGGTGGCGATGAAGAAAGAGGATCAAGTTGTCTTAAATACTATTTCTCTTCATTAAAAAAAGAACACCCTACGTATGGTTTTACTCCCGATGCTAGCTTTCCTGTTGTCTATGGTGAAAAAGGAATAACTAATTTCAAAGCCAAGCTTAATATTGTCTTGCCTACCATTATGAAAATAAGTGGTGGAGAAGCTGTTAATTCGGTCATCGATTCGGCAAGCGTTATCATGAAGACGGATGTCGGATATGAAAAATATCTTCAGAGTCAAAAAAACAAAGTGATAATCGAACAAGGAAACGGCATTAGCAAAATCATTTTTCAAGGTAAATCTGCTCATGGTTCAACGC
>JAEWLX010000035.1 GCA_023457325.1 Bacillota bacterium
GTCATACCGGCCTACGCGGCGCTTACTATTCTGATTATTATGCCGGAAGCGGTTCTTCGCCGATTGGCGGTACCGGCTGGCAATTAATGGGGAGTGCTGATTACCTTGATCGCTATACATCGGCAAGCGATATTCATAGCGGCGATTTCGCCGGCAAAATGAAACGCAGCTCGGTAGCCATGCGCCACGTTTCCTGGGATCTTTATACCGGTGCCGCGGTTGTCGTTGGCAAAGGCGACACGATGTCATTATGGGCTAAAGGCGTTGCAAGCGACGTCACCATCAAACCACGCGTTTCCTATGTCTCCAAAATTACGACCGCCAACAATCAAGGAACTTCCGATACAGCAACCGAAACTTTCGTGGTTCCTGCGAATAGCGATTGGACACAATATACATTCAGCATCGATCCAACAAGAGCGGTTTATGGTATTCTCATCACTCTTGAATGGGGTTCCCCTACTGTCTATTTACCTGTTGATGATATCCAAATTTACACCTCAGGTAATCCGTGGGCAACCTATATAGCACCTGTTGCCGTCACCGGTGTCAGTGTCACTCCCGAAACCTTGAGTTTAACGGTCGGACAAGAGTCGACATTAACCGCGACAGTCGCCCCAGCAAACGCGACCAACAAGAATGTTTCGTGGGATAGCGATGATATGTCGTCAGCAACCGTTGACTCTGATGGTAAAGTCACAGCTGTTTCCGTCGGCGAGGCCACTATCTCGGCAACAACTGCTGATGGGTGGTTTGTTGATTACTGCGTCGTGACAATTACGGCCGTTTCTAATAGTGCCGATGATCCATTGACGAGAACCTATAGTGGCACGGTAAGCATCCTTTCTAACACGGTCTCTGTTACTGCGGCATTAGCTGAAAACTATGTCGTCTATATGAAAATCGGCACCGATGTCATTAATTCAACCTATACAATTGACGACAACGTTGTGACTGTCGTAACCGGCAACGCTAACTATGGTACATTTGTTGGCTCACTAAATGAGGCGAGAACTGTCCTTACCAAAACAAGTTTGTCTGGTGCTTATGCAAGTTATGTTGGTGATTTGGTCATGAATGTCTCCTCATATGTTCTTGAGGATGGTAACAACACGACGACAGCCGCCCTACAAAGCAAGTATTCGATTCAATATAGCGATTCGTGGCTCACTTCATCAAGCGCTGATCGGATTGAATACCACACCGCAAATAAAATTGAAGGTGATGGATCAGTTAAACTGAAAAATGGCACTTTTGGCAAAATGCGTTATAAGAGCGCAAACCTTACTGCTTCCCTCGGAAATTATAAAGCCTTTGGTATGTGGGTTTACAATGCGACTGGCAGTTCAATTTCCGCTCAGTGTTTCATCTATACCGTCAACGGAGCGAGTTTCAATAACTTTGCGACATTTACTATTCCTAGCAACAGCGCGTGGACATACTATACTTCTGGATTCACCACACAGGCTGTTGCTGGATGGTCAATTATCCTGCCAACCGCCTCAGCAACGGGCTATCCATGCATCGATTACGTTAACTTAGCTTCCTAGTCGTTTTGGGCGATGTGGCCCCTGTCATATCGCCCTTTTTCTACAATAAATCGTAAACAAAATCATTTGTTTATCTATCAACGATATAATGTTTACGTAAAGGATGACAACAAAATGGCAAAAAGAGTATTGTTAGAAGACATCGCCAGAGAAGTCGGTGTCACTAAAGGTTTAGTGTCGCGCGCCCTCGCCGGGAAATATAATGTTTCTGATGAAATGCGTGATCGCATCAACCAAAAAGCGGTGGAGCTCGGTTATGACTTCACAAAATTAAGAAGCAAAAAAGCCGATGCTAAAAAATGCACATTGATTATTTCGAAGCGCATTCTTCTAAAAGAAGATTATTGGCAACCAATTATCCGTAGCGTTTCGGCTACCCTTGATCGTTATAACATAATGCTAGAGTATCAGATTTATGACGAAGATAATCTTAACAAAGAATTCATTGCCCAGCTTCGCGAACTTCGTACCAATGCTTTTATTATGATGCATGAAAATCCCTTAATTCTTGTCAATGGGTTTAAAGGCATCAAAAAACCAGTTGTTATCGTCGATCCCAAATTCTTCCACAATGACGATTTTTTGCAAATGAAATTTTCAAATTATGATTCAATTTATATTGCCACTAAATGTTTAATTGAATGTGGACATAAACGCCTAGCTTTTTATGGATGCGATGAGCACGCCACAAGCTTTAGAGAACGCCACGAAGGATTTCTCGCCTGTATTAATGCTTTTAGAAATCAGGGCGTAAAAGGATACGATATCATGTTTGATAATTCCGAGCTTCAATATGGTGATCACGAATTGTTAAAAACGTTCTTATCTGATAAAGAAAAAAATATTTCCGCTATTGTCTGTGCAAACGACATCATAGCTTTAAACGTTTATAAAGCCGCTTATGAATTAGGGATTAGAATTCCGGATGATTTATCAGTTACTGGTTTTGATGATATTAAAGAGGGCGAGTATGCTCGTCCACCATTGACAACCTTTAAAGTTCCGCGCAATGAAATTGGGACTGAGGTAGGCCGTTATCTAATTAATTACTTTCAAAATCAACAATTACTATATAGTCAAGTCGTTATTCGATGCGATTTTGTCGAGCGTTCGTCCGTCAAATGCGTCAAGTAAAAGGAGCACATCATGATAAAAATTATTGGAGACAATCTTCCAAATATACCCTGGGAAAATAAACCCGCTCATTCGCAAGCGCCTATATGGCGCTATTCAAAAAATCCGATTGTTGGTCGTAATCCGGTTGAAAACGTCGCCCGCGTTTTTAATAGCGCGCTACTGCCATATAATGGCGAGTTTATCGGTGTTTTTCGCGGCGAAACAAATACCGGAATTCCCTATTTGTATTTAGGCAGAAGTAAAGATGGCATAAAAATCACTTTCGATAGTTTACCGATTAAAGTCGGTGATGGAAACGGAGGCAAAGTTACATTTGAATATGCCTATGATCCACGCTTAATCGAAATTGAAGGTGTTTTCTATATTGTCTATTGCACATCAAATCATGGTCCGACGGTCGGCATGATTAAAACTACCGATTTTAAATATTTCGAAAAACTTGAAAGCCCATTCTTACCCTTTAACCGTAACGGTGTCTTGTTTCCACGAAAGATAGATGGTGAATATGTTTTGTTATCACGACCATCGGATAGTTCTCACACAAAGTTTGGCGATATTTTCCTTTCGCGCAGTAAAGATATGGTTTATTGGGGCAAACATCGTCATGTGATGGAAGCGGGGTATGAGTGGTGGTGCAACACCAAAATCGGGGCTGGAGCTAATCCTATTGAAACAAGTGAAGGATGGTTGCTCTTCTTTCATGGCGTAACGACAACATGTAATGGCTTTGTCTATTCAATGGGGGCCGCCCTTCTTGATCTTAATAATCCTGAGAAAGTTCTATATCGTTCAGCCAATTTCTTATTATCACCGGAAGCCGATTATGAAGTAAGTGGCTTTACACCCAACGTCGTCTTTCCATGTTCGGCTTTGAGTGATTCTCAAACTGGACGCATTGCCATCTATTATGGCGGAGCAGATACCGTTACGAGCTTAGCTTTTACCACTGTCGAGGAAGTTATTTCCTACATTAAGAAATACGCAAGGTAAAAAAAGTGGATAATGTCCTAATTGCCAAAAAGCAAAGTCGTGCGCATGACTTAAAAAAGAAAGTTGGCCGCTCAAAGTTCTTAATCCTTTTAGGATTACCGGCTGTCGCTTTCTATTTTATCTTTTGCTATATTCCGATGTATGGAATTTTAATGGCTTTTACTTATTATTATCCAAAGCGCGGGATATTAGGCTCACTTTTTACCTCATTTGTCGGCTTTAAAAATTTCGATACTATTTTTAAGGATCCTTATTTCTGGCAAGTATTAGGTAATACTGTTTTTATCGGCTTAGGCAAAATCATTATTTCTTTTGTTGCCGCTTTGCTAGTTGCTTTGCTCTTAAACGAAATTAGAATGCGGATGTTTAAAAAAAGTGTGCAGATCATAGTTACTTTTCCTCATTTTCTGAGCTGGGTTGTTGTCGCAGGCTTTGTAAATCTCTTTTTCGTGACTGATGGAGCGATTAATGGCGTAATTCAGTTATTTGGCGGCCAACCGATCGACTTTTTAAGAAATGGTCCCTTTTTCATAACCCTTCTTTTTGGCAGTGATATTTGGAAGGAAGCCGGCTGGGGAAGCATCATTTATTTAGCTACCATGGCGGGTATATCCCCAGAATTGTATGAAGCTGCCGATATTGATGGCGCGACAAGATTACAAAAAATATGGCATATCACCTTGCCGTCAATCCGTCCGACAGCGATATTGTTACTGATTCTATCAGTAGGTGGTATTTTATCAGCTGGATTTGATCAAATATTTAATCTTTATAATCCTCTTGTTTATAACGTTGCAGATATTTTAGATACATATATCTATCGTTCGCAATTTAACGATAATGTTAACGCTGGAGTAACGACGGCCATCGGCTTATTTAAATCAGTTGTCTCCTTTATCCTTGTCTTAAGCGTTGATCGCATCGCCAAACTAAGTGGTGAAAGGGGAATCATCTAATGAAGAAAAATCACGTTAGTATTGAACGCCTCCCGCTTCGCCCCCGTGGAAAATCGGCGAATGCTCGTTTTGGCAAACTCGACATCGTTTTATTCATCATTTTATTAGTTTATGCAATTATTATTATCTTCCCCTTTTATAACGCCTTTTTGATATCTATCTCCCCAGAATATGTTTATAACGAGACTCCGCTATTACTTTGGCCTCGCGATTTAACTATCGCTTCATATACGAGTGTCTTTCAAAATGAAAATTTGTGGTCTGGTTTTCGCATTACGATGGTTCTATTAGTGCTCGGAACAGCTTACCAGATGTTTTTTACGATTATTACAGGCTATGCTTTGTCGCGTAGTAATTGGTTTGGTAAAAATTTCTTAATGAATATGATTCTTGTCACGATGTTTTTTGGCGGAGGTTTAATTCCCTATTACTATTTAATAACAAGTCTTAACTTGCACGACAAAATCTGGGTCATGATTATTCCCGGTGCAATCGATACCTTTAATATGCTTTTGATGCGTAACTATTTTCAATCCCTTCCGAAAGAACTAGAAGAATCGGCACGTATTGATGGTGCCAATGATATTCAAATTTTTGTCAAAGTCTACTTACCTTTGGCTTTGCCAATGATTGCCACTGTCGGCCTATTCTTTGCGGTTGGAAACTGGAATTCATGGTATAACGCAATGCTTTTTATCAAGACCCCAAGTTTGTGGCCACTTCAATTTGTTTTACGAAATCTCATCATCACAGGATCGAGCAATATCGAAGGGACAATTACGTCTCCAGAAACATATTCGCAAGGTCTTGTTATGGCTTCAATTTTCTTTACGATTGTGCCGATGATGTGTTTTTACCCATTTTTACAACGGTTCTTTATTAAAGGAATCGTCGTTGGAGCCATTAAAGGCTAAGGAGAAAAATTATGGAAAAAAAGAAATTACTATTGATCACCCCCACGTTATTGGCCTTACTCTTACCAGCCATGCTTCTTTCTTCATGTGATGGAAGTGCTAAAGAAGATGAATACGATGGTGACAAACTGATTGTTTCCCTTCGCAATCTCTATTTTGATGCCTGGTCAGGCGGCGATAATTACACCGACTATATCGAAAATAATTTTAAATTAAAATTAGGACTTTCAAACTACTCATGGGCTGACTGGACAACCCAAGTTAACGGAGCGATTAACGGCAATAACGTTGAGGATGTTTTTCACTTCAATCTTGATAGTTACAACTTTGCCTCAACTTATGAATATTGGGTTGAAGGCGAGATTATTAAGGCTTTGCCTGAAGATATGTCGGCGTGGCCCCATATTCAATCCCTGCTTGCCAATACCTCAAATATTGATGCCTTGACAATTGATGGCAAGATGTATGGAATTCCGATTGCAAAGAACATCAAGAATCCCGAGACAACCTTTGCACCTTTCACTTATGTTTACCGCCGTGATTGGGCTCGCGATCTAGGCGTCTATCAGGAAAACGATGTCTATACCTGGGAACAATTTAATGCACTGATACATGCCTTTAATTTAAGACTACAAAATGATCCGAATATGGTTGCCGCTATTGGCGACGTTGAGTGGGGTTTTCCTTCAGTGACGAATTTCTATAAGGATTCTCCGCACTGCTTCACAAAAAATAGCAGTGATGAAGTAGTAAGTAATTTTCATTCAGCAAAATATGTCGAAGGGCTAAATGTCGCTAAGGATATGGTCGCCCGCCAATACTATTATCAAAACCAGTATTCGTCTAAAGACGGAGAAATGAATAAACGTTATGCGGCTCAAAAATTAGGTATCCTTTACGAAAACCTCTCTTATACCAATTACAACAAACTTAGAACTGATTATATTCGCAATTATCCAGCTGTTGATGTCGATGACGCAACAGCGATTATGAAGGTCAAAGGACCCGATGGCAAATTTGCTCTTGAAGGAACGGAAAACTGGTTTTCAATGACTTTCTTTGATGCCGAAATCTCAGACAATAAGCAGAAAAAAGTTCTCGATTTAATGGACTGGCTTCTCAGCGAAGACGGTACGCGTTTTGCGATGTATGGTATTGAAGGCTATGACTACGACATGATTAATAATGAACCGGTTTTAAAAGATGTAGACGAGTATAAAAATAAGACAAATGGCGCTAAATATCTTCGCTACATGACAACACTTGGTTATGACACGCTTAGTTACGATCCGCTCGTAAATCAAGATTCACTAACTATCGTCAATGATTGGACTGCGGAGATGAGCGAGGCTCGTGAAAACAACCAAATGCGCATTTTCGAGGAAGATCCCGAAGTTCGCTGGTTATCATCGCCTTTAAAAAATCAACACTCAGGTAGAATGCTTTCAAACGCAAATTCGTATGTTACGCAATATGCCTTTAATAACTTAACGAACATTGAGGCATATTATTCACAGCTTAATCGCGATCCTTGGGAAAGTGTTTTAGCCGAAATCAACGCAAAACTGGGGTAAAACGATGAAAAGAACGCTTGAAAAAATTGCCTTATTATGTGCCGCTGGAATTGTTACCATTGGTATTAGCGGCTGCAGTGATGTTGTTGATCTCGACAAAGTTTATTTCACAAAGAACATGCAACTGACAAGTCAGTTTGGAGGTTTAGGCGTCGAATGGGGTGCCTATGAAGATACAAACAAAATAACTTCGGAAGCATGGCAACGCGTTCTTAATCATGTCGATCGCCTTAAACCGGCTAAAGTTCGCTTGATGATTAACTACGACTGGTTTTGCCAGAATTTTGATGATAAAGGAAACGAAGATCGAAGCGATGATACTTGGACTTACAACTTTTCCAACAAATGGATGGAAAACACGATTGAGATACTGACCTACTGTCAGGAAAATAATATTCAAGTAGCGTTTGGATCCTGGAATGTTATCGGCTCAATGAGCGATGATGTCTGGGGGATGATGGAAGATGTTAGCAGTGATCTTCGCTGGGCGAAAATCAGTGGTGATGTCCTTGATTTTTTAGTCAACAAAAAAGGATTTACCTGCATTCGTTACTTCGTTAATACAAATGAACCTAATTATCGCGGCATTCAAGGTTCAAGCAAAAATTACAATAATACTTATGAGAAATGGGAACAGGGCGTACGCAATGTTCGTCAAAAATTCGATGAATTAGGTCTTGATAATATTGGCATCGTGGGTGGAGACACAACCGGACTCGCGGGCTCGATTGAATATTTGTCAGGAATATCGAAAAATATTCCCACATTGGTCGGCGATTACGGTGTGCATATGTATGTATCAAATTACTATATAGATACCGGCTTACTCGAAGGGCAAATACGCGATATTTACCAAATGGTAAAGGATAATGATAAAAGGCTCGGCGACTCAATTCAGGCTAATATTTGGGAAGCTGGTCTCGTCGATGGCAAAAATGTCGCGACAGACTCCAATACTTTAATTGCTACCTATAATTATGGCTTAAGAATGGCTGATTACACGATTCAATGTGTGCTGGCTGGCATTAATAGTGTCGTTTATTGGAATCTCGATGATGCAATGCATTTTATGTATCGGGCTGATGGTTCGAGCAACCCTAAAGAGTGGGGAATGTTTTCTTCATTGACAGCAGCTCCTGCCAACAAACACGAGCTGCGTCCGTGGTATCATTCATCAGTTTTAATGACTAACCTTTTTAGACCCGATGACCATCTTTTTTCCTCACAAACAAACAATGTCGAACTCGATGATACGTTTCGGGCCATCGCCTCGGTATCTCACAATCAGAAACGCGGTGGTATCGCAGCCGTAAATCGCGGCATACAAACCGTGACTAAGACCTTTGCGATTGAAGAAGAAATCAGCGATGCCGATGAGATATATGTATATACATATAATGAACGTAGTATGCGTTTGGGAAGTGATGGATATATTATTCCCAATCAAATTATTACTGGTAGTTTAAATAAACGGATTACAGTGGATATTCCAGCCAATACGTTGCTTGTCTTATCCACAACGAGGTTATGATTATGAATAAGATTTTTGCTAAAGCGTCTGTCGTCCTTATGGCCATATTCCTCGTTGCTTGTGGTGAACAAACACTCGACTTTGATTCATTAGGTGAAAATGAATTTGAATCGAGCGAAACAAAAGGCGAAATTGGTTCTTTCTCTTTATTAACTCCGATTGATAATGCTTCCACGGTGGAATTACCGACTTTCACATGGGAAGAGGCAGAAAACGCAACTAACTACACTTTGGAAGTTGCCTCGACAACAACCTTTGAAAAGGGAACAGACTTAATACCTCTGCTAGACACCGAACTATATTTAAAGAAGCAAGGAATTGCGACCACTTCGTTTGATTTATCAGCCTCGATTCGCATCAAGGATCGCTCGTATTATTGGCGTGTTACAGCCTACAATGATGATCACAGCAAAGCGTGTAATCAAGCATATGGTTCATTTTATTTAGCCGCCAATGCCAATGAAGAAATTCCTTTTGAAATTGGCGACATCGAAGACTGGACTACCCATCCTAAAGGGAGTCAAGCCGACATCTCGATAAATAATACAAATTTCTTTGGCAATAACAAAGAATCTTTAGCGATTGAATTCACGATGGAACAAACCAAAACAGGAAATGTTGAAAGTGATGGGTGGATTGTTGTGACAAAATCAGCAGAGATGGAGCTCTACGGCACTGATTCTTTATATTTTAATTTCTATTATATGGGTCATGATGCCGACATATTCGTTCGCTTTTTAGATAGCGACAATGAGTATTGGCACTGCGAAATTCAAGTCGCGAGAAATTCGAAACAAACAGTCATTCTTGATTTTGATGATTTTCAATTAAGAACAAGAGAATCCTATATAGGTGATCGCGTTTTTGGCTATCAAAACATCAAGTATTTTGAAGTCGTATTTGAACAAAGTTATGGCGATGGTGTTTGTCTTTTTTCCGATGTTAAGGCTATTCGCTATGAACGCTATGCGCATATGTTCGTCGATACCATTGATTTTAACGACTATGAAAAAAGCACATGGACGAATGAGGCATATGATTTCAATCCGACAATCGGAGATGAAGGTCATAGTTTAACTTTAAATTACGATGCCAGTGCAAACGATTACAATACTAAAGGCATTGGAACTGCTGGCTATGGTTTTGTTCGTATTCCAATCAATCGCTATTTTACCAAGGGTGATGCCATCAAACTTGATGTCAAATATACTGGCTATGCAACGGCGAACATGATTCTTCGCATTTATGAGCAAGATACCGATCGCTGGTCATACACACATCCCTTCTCCAACCTAGTTGCAGGCGAGTATAAAACAATAATTATCCCCTATGGAGCTTTTGAAGAAAGCCAAATTATGGGTGATGGAACCAAGCAGTTTTACTATATTCTCAACATGCAATTTGGTTTAAATAAAATCTATGGTTCAGGGACGCTTTCGTTTAGCAATTTTGAGATTGTGTCACTTGATAATGAAATAGATGATGAAGAGCGAATTGCCAATGTCGGTATGGATGGCGTTATTGAAAACTTTGATTCATATGAAACATCAAACGAGCTTTATTATAAGTGGATTCTATCTAGCGCAAATAAAGACGAATATATCGCTCTAGAAAAAGATTACAAGACTGGTGGGAGTGCCAATAAAGCCGCGGGTAAAATTACCTATAAATCGGACATGAGCATGGCCACCTACACCGTTCCGACGAGCGTGACAACCGAAGGAACAAATGCTCTTTCGATTTGGATTAAAGACGGAACTTTAAAATCAGATAACGCTGCTTTTAATTATTTAGATGATGCCCATCCGCAGATGACAATTCAACTTCGCCTTGAAACCGGCGAAGAATATCGCTACACAATTTCGGCCCTTAAAGGAGCTTGGTACGAATATAATATTCCGTATTCCCTTTTTACGATTAATAATCCCGAATTATTTTTTGAAGGACCAGCCCCAATAACCGGCGAA
Source organism: Bacillota bacterium (assembly GCA_023457325.1). Lineage (GTDB taxonomy): Bacteria > Bacillota_I > Bacilli_A > RFN20 > CAG-826 > UBA1424. The sequence goes on from JAEWLX010000035.1 coordinate 10,620, forward strand.
GCGATTTCTCATTTCTCAATTGGTATTCAATACTTCTATAAACTGGAAAATGGGACGTCATATCCTGTTTACACTCAAAGAAACCCCGTTTACTTGGATAATATCAAACTTACAACTGCTTCTTCTTATGGAGAAACTGTCAAGGAAAAAGTTTTAATTCCCGATAGCGAAGATGCAAAGTTATGTTATATCGATGACTTTGAGGATTATCAGAATGATAATGAATTGTCCGAAATGTGGTCTGATGGTGTAGGTTATCCTTACTCAGAGATGACGATCTCGAATAATACGGCAGGTCAAATTAATAACGAACAAAGCATGAGGCTTAAATATCAAGGAAATTCAACTTCAGTTAATTATTTCTTGGCAACGAATTTTGCCGATGATGTCGATGCTCGTGGTATGAAAATATCCCTATTAGGTGATAATAAAGCCACAGTATATATCAACATTTATATGGAAATGTCAGGAACAATTGTTCAATTCCGACACACAATGACAAACCTTGCAAACGTATGGAAGGAATATGCAATTGGCTTTGATAATTTTGCTAATCTTTCAAGTTCATCGTCTGTCTTGATAACCCGCAATAATGTTAAATTAATTAAGAAAATCACCTTTGGTATTGTCAATAATGTCGATGCAAACATAAGTCACGTATATGTTGATAATATGATTTTTGATGGAAATATGACTTATAGTCATTTGTCATCAACCACTTTGTAAGGAGGCGAAAGCATGAAACTGAAGAAATACGAAAACAACCCAATTCTTCTTAAAAACGAAAGAAATGATTGGGAATCGCTGTGCGTCTTAAATCCGGCCGTCATTTATCATGATGAAGAAAAGCTTTTCTATATGCTTTATCGCGCGGCAGGTAATGATGAAGAACATCTAATATATCTTGGCCTTGCCACTAGCAAAGATGGCTTTCATTTTCAAAGAGAATCCGATTTGCCGCTTCTTTCTGCTGATCCAAATGGACCTGATGCTGGCGGGATAGAAGATCCACGCCTAATTAAAATGGGAGATTATTTTTATCTTACCTACGCCTCACGCCCTTTTCCACCAGGTCAATACTGGCGGCTTGATAAAAAGGTTTTTGGTTTTAAGCCTGAATTTGGACCCAAGTGTCTTATCTATAATTCGACGGCTACTCACTTAGCGGTTTCGAAAGATTTGCGTAATTGGAAGAAGCTCGGACGCCTCACTGACTCGCGCTTCGATGATCGAGATGTTGTCCTTTTCCCTGAAAAAATTAACAATCGTTTTGTCATGATTTCACGGGGCATGGAACGGTGCGGAGATGGCTATCCTAATCCTAAGCCCGCTATTTACATTTCCTATAGTGATGATTTGCTTGAATGGGAACAGTATGATTTATTAATGCAAGGCGAGACGTGGTGGGAGGATGGAAAAATTGGCGGATCGACGCCACCAATAAGAACGGATGAGGGCTGGCTTTTTATCTATCATGGTGTTAGCAGCAAAGACAAAGCATATCGCGTCGGAGCCGTGTTGTTAGACTTAAATAATCCAAGCCGTATCATCGCCCGAACAAAAGATTATATTATGGAGCCCGAATATGAATATGAGACGGCCGGTTATTATAATGGCTGCGTTTTTCCAACGGGCATCGTTTTAAAAGAAGGAACTCTATATATATATTATGGAGGTGCTGATAAAAATATTGCTGTGGCGACGTGCAATCTTCATGAGCTGTTGGCTTTTCTTAAGAAACAAGGAGGTGGCAAACGATGAAAATGAGTAGAATTTTCATTTTATTACCGCTTGTATTTGCAACGCTTACTTCCTGTGATGACCCTAAGCAAGATGGCTATCGTTATGTTGCGCCTGATCCAGTTGTAAATTTTATGCTCAATTATCGCAAGAGTGAAGCAACTCTCCCCAGTGGCTATATTGCCGTGGGTGATGATTTGTTATACCAGCAAAATAAAGTTGTTATCGGTGAACTAGTGAGTGAACCAACTGATCCTGAACGTGAAGGCTATTCCTTTTCGGGATGGTTTAACGAAAAAGAATGTCTCGAAGAATGGGATTTTGCAAACGATCAAGCAGAGGGCAATATGTTTTTATATGCGAAATGGCATCTTGAACAAGAAAATCCCTATATTGAACCGGAATATATACCAGTTGAAAGGATCGATGATGACATGAGTCAAAATTTTATCTTTGAAAGCGTGTGTAACATACCGATTGAAAGCGGAATTGTCAACTTAACGAGGGCGGCTATTCGCCGTTTAGAAAATTCGGCGGATGATTGTCTTGATAATATTGGCTATGTCCGTAAAAGCGCGACTCAAATCATTTCTGCGACATATAATCCTTCGACGAACACCGTGAGCATCGCCACTTCCTATCAAGGAGTGAACAGTCAACATACGGCATTAGTCGTCGATGTAACCGCCTCTTATCTTTTAAGTGGCTCATATGAGACCAAGGCTAGTAATTATGAAAATAAAGAAGGCGAAGAGCTTAATCATCGTGTTTTGCTCGGCGGCTCTTCTTCAATGGAAAACTGGGATACATCAATTCAAGACCTCGATCCGATTATTAGTTATAACCACGGAATCGGCGGAACAACTGTCCAACACTGGATAAATTCACTAGCGAGACGTCTTCTTTATCCGTATTCACCAAAAGCCGTTGTTTTATATGTTGGCATTAATAATATTATTAATAGCAAGGAAAGTGGGCAAGTTACTGGTGATTTGCTAATTGATCTTTTTGACGATATTCACGAACACCTTCCCAACTCACAAATCTTTTATGTTTTAATGAATAAGCTACCGGGATTTCCCCAATATACTGAAGAAATTATCACCGGCAACAATATTGTTATCGACTACGCTCAGCAAAGTAACAACGCAACGTGGCTTAAACCAATCGATGCTGGCACGGTCTTGCTTAAGCCGACAGGCTCTCCCAATGTCGCCTATTTCTTAGGCGATGGCCTTCATTTATCTCGTTATGGCTATGTGTTGTGGGGCGGGCAAATCAAAAAAGCCTTGATGGAAAATTTATGAGGTATGAAGGGTGAGAATTATCGTTGATAATCACAATAAATATAAGCATTTTAATCGACAATATACTGTCGCATTAGGGCTTTATCTTGGTTTTAGTTTATTGTTTATCGCCGGGATTCTTACTCTCTTTTTCACTTCGAAAGAAGATTATCTAGTTCTGATGATAGCGGTGATTGTTCTAACGATCATTTTAGTTTGGGGAACAATCTATTTTTTTACAAATCCGTTTCGCTCTCTTCGCTATTTAAGAAATTTCTATAAAGATCTTCAAGCTGGGCTGTTTGATGAAAGTGTTTTGACCTTGAAAAGGATAAGCGAGGACAAAGCCATCAAGCGAGGTGTTGAATTGATTAAGGTTTTCGCCGTTGAACACTTGAAGGGTCAAGACTACGAACGCGAAGTCTATTTGCTCGAAGAAGTAGAAAATCTCGACTTTGGTGTATTAATTAAAGTCCGGACATTTTCCAATATAATTGTTTCTTATGAGGTTCTTCCATGAAAATTTTTTCAAAAGCAGCCTTTATAAGAAGCATTCACTATGATTGGATATATTATGCTTTAAGTTTTTTTGCCGTTATTGGCTTGTGGAGTTGGGCTTTTGGCATCCTCCATCGTCCGAAGCCTTATGAGAAATTGGATATCTTTGTTGCCGCCCAAATTCAAAATGATACATTTTGTCAAAAGATTAAGGAAGAATTTAGCGCCGATGGGCTTAAATTAGTCGAGAGCAATCAGGCATTACCAAATGACAATGCCTTTCAATCAAAACTTCAGGTTGTCGGCTATAATGCCTCTGATTTATTGATTCTTCCAGAGAGTGTTTTTACCAACATTCATTTCTCAGAAGTGTTCATCGAGATTGATGAAGCGCTAAAAGACGATTATTTGAGCGGTCAAGAAGTTTTTTATAAGCACGAAGGACGCGATTACGGCCTGTTAGTTAGAGGGGGAGAAAAAGAATCGTGGCTTGATGAGTATTTAAATTTTGATGTGAATGATAATTACTATCTCTTTATCTCTGGTGCAAGTCATAATATTGGCGATAAAGGTAATTATCAAACAAACGAATTCGATTTAGCACTGGCTGTTTTGTCTTATGTAGTAAGGTAAAAAAATGAAAGAAAAAATACGTGAGAAAGACTTTAGCAAAAAAGAACTTCCGAAAAACCGTCGAGAGCTCTTTCGCGATATTTTGTTTAATCACACGTCAACGCTAATTAATACAAGTTTGCTAACCGCTCTTTTTGCTTTGCCGTTTATTATCATTTTTGCCGTTTTTTATGCGATGCTTGTGATGGCAAGCAACAACCAAGAACCATTCAATGTTTTGTTTTCACTTCTTTTTTATGGTTGCCTCAGCGCGACACCAGCCTTGATTTTAGCTTTAGTGGGCCTTTCTGGCGCATACGGGGTCGCAAAACGTTTGGTATGGGGCGAAGGTGTCATGCTTAAAATTCATTTCTTCAGCGCCCTTAAAAGCGATTTCAAGAAAACGATTATAATTTCCGCTTTGATCGCGTTATCTTCTTTCTTGTTAGTGGTCGGTGGCGTCTATTTATCGATATTCTATGTCAGTGCCCCAATTCCAACCGGAATCGGTATCGGCCTTTTGGTAGTTCAATTCTTACTAATGACGATGACTGGTTGTTACTTTTATGCATATCAACCCGTCTATCAAAATACGTTTGGCCAGACTTTTAAAAATTCTTTTTTAATCGCAACGGCGCGCTTGCCATTTACAATGTTATTTTATCTAATATCGCCTTGCATTATTGTCGTTTTGACTTTTGTTCATTATATCGCCAGTTTCATCGCCTTATTTCTTTTCGTATTATTTAGTTTTGGCGGTGTTGTTTTATGGACTTTACTAGCCCATTCAAGCTTTGATCGTTTCATTAACGCTGAGCATTATCCCGCTTATGTTCGACGCGGTTTATATACACCAAATAGTAAGAAAGAGGAGGAAGTAGGTTAATTCCGAAATTGACAATATGTCACAAGTATCATTACGTCATGTCTACAAGGTTTATGAAGGCGGTGTTCGCGCCGTTAAGGACTTTAGTCTCGACATTAAAGATAAGGAGTTTATCGTTTTTGTCGGACCGTCGGGCTGTGGCAAATCAACAACCCTAAGAATGATTGCCGGCCTAGAAGAAATTACTTCTGGTCAACTATATATCGATAACGTTTACGTTAATGATAAGGAATCAAAAGATCGCGATATTGCGATGGTGTTTCAAAACTATGCCCTCTATCCACATATGACTGTCTATCAAAATATGGCTTTTGGCTTGAAACTTCGCAAATTTGATCCCGAAGATATTGATCGCCGCGTTATAAGAGCTGCCGAAATATTAGAAATAACTGATTTATTGACAAGAAAGCCCAAGGCTCTCTCGGGGGGACAGCGTCAACGCGTAGCTTTAGGTCGGGCCATTGTTCGCGAACCAAGCGTCTTCTTACTCGATGAACCTCTTTCTAACCTTGATGCCAAACTTCGTGTCCAAATGCGCACGGAAATAACAAAACTTCATAATCGCCTTGCCACGACCTTTATCTATGTAACCCACGATCAGACCGAAGCGATGACGATGGGAACAAGAATCGTCGTGATGAAAGACGGAGTAGTTCAACAAGTTGATACACCAATTACTCTTTTTGAAAATCCCACCAACTTATTCGTTGCCACCTTTTTGGGTTCGCCCCAAATGAATATCTTGAAATCGAAATTAGCTCTTGAAAAGAATAGTCTCGTTGCTTATTTAAATGGTGATGAAACTATGAAAGCTGTTTTCAAAGAAAACAAGAAGCGACAATTAGCCTCTCTTGACTATGTCAATCAAGATGTTTTATTAGGCATTCGCCCAGAAAATATCATCATTGGTGAAGAGGGCATGGATGCTTATGTCGATGTCGTTGAACAACTCGGTGATGAAACACTTATCTACGCCAAAATTAAAGGGCGAGAAGAGTATTTGATTATTAAAACGACTTCGGCCGATCGAATTAAAGCTAAGCAAAATATTAAGGTTACGTTTGACATGGATCGGGCTCATCTTTTTGATTGCAAAACAGAAAAAGCGATCATGGGTATTCCAAGCGAAAATCGCTTCCTTGGCAAGATTAAGAATAAAGAACTTGTCTTTGGCAAAAATCGCTGGCAACTAAGTGACGAATATTTAAGTCATCTAGTCGATCAAGCCTTTAATAAAGATATTACTGTTGCTTTTAAACCCGAAGATGTCGTTTTAGGCGCCATACCTGATGCGCATCAAATTGGGGCAAAAATTGATTTTGTCGAAGAAAAAAGTGATTATGTTGCTTGCTATGGACGAATCGATGGTTTTGATAATTATCTTGTTTTCAAAGTTCGAATCGATGATGATATCGAAATAAAAAGTGGCGATGAAGTAGTACTTAGCATTCCCAAGGAATCTGTGCTCATATATCAAGAAAATGAACGCTTGTTACTTAAAGAAAAAAATAACAGCAACGAAGCACCGTGCCATGTTAGTTTTAAAGACGATAAAATGGTGGTTGCCTTTGGTAAAACAAATCTTGTCGTTAATCCTATTCCTGGAGTAGAAGCCGGTGAACATCGCCTCAAAATTAAACAAGATGGCGCCAAGGTTTCTTTTAGTAAAAAAATGATTAAGAAACATAAACTTAATCGCGTTGATTATGCTAAGCAACAGCTAGTAAAAGTTTCGGCATATGACGAAGATAAGACCGGAGAAAGGAATGCTATTTTTGTCAAGATTGATGGTTTTGAAGGATATGTTACTTTAGTTGTTGAAAATAACTTTACGGTTTACGAAATGCCTGAATTCGAGATTTATCTCGATGAGAATAGTTTCATGATTATTTAAGGAGCAATTATGCGAGAAATCCACGCTAAAGATTTACTTAATTCCCCCTATCTTAAACGAATAGGGCGTTATTGGTATGATGATGCCAATCGCGCCTTGTGGTTTAATTTTTCGGCAGCGGGATTTCGTATTAAGTTTCGCGGTTCAAAACTCGTGGCTCGTTTTCTCGCCACAAAAAGCGATGACGAAAAGAATCGACCATACTTATCGGTGTTCATGAACGATAAAAATAATTCACAAAAAGCAACAATTGTTGAACTAAAAGAAAAAAAGACAGCGGTTGAATTTTTTAATGGCAAAGATGAGATTCATGTAATCACGATTTTAAAAAGAAATGAGTCGCTTACAAGTCAAGTCGCCCTTTACTCGCTGTGGTGCGATGGTGAATTTTTGCTTGAGGAAGAAAAAGATAGCAAAATCAAAATCGAATACTACGGAAATTCAGTTACAGCCGGAAATGGCACAGCCGCAGAAGAAGGCGATGAAATTTTCATGACAAAAACAGAAGATGCTTGTCTCTCTTTCGCCTACCTTAGTGCGCAACTTTTAAATGCGGAACATTCCTTAATATGCGCTGGCGGTTTCCCCGTTTACAAATCACCATGGGTTGACTGGTGCAAAATCAAAAGTATTATTCCGATGGTCGAAATGGCGGATTTTGATGGAAATACGACTATTGAAAACGCCCATTATTGGGATAATTCAGCCTTTATTCCTAATCTTGTCGTCTTTAATCTCGCTGCCAACGATTCACATTATTTTGACAGAATACAAGATAATTCTAACTACAAAGACGAACTCCAAAAATTTAAAGATGCTTATTGCGCCTTGATCGATAAAATATTTATGCACTATCCCAAAACGAAAATAGTTGTTACTTCGGGGATGATAAAAGTTCGTGAAGATATCGAACTAATTCTTGATGAAGTGGCAAGAGAGTATGAAAATACATATCGTTTCAAATTTACTTCGTTAAGTGTGGGAGGTTATATGCCTAATCAAGGTCACCCCAATGCAAAAATGCATGAACACGCCGCCAAAGAATTAGTGACCTTTATTCAGCAAAAATCACTTATTTAACGACCATTTTGAATTTTAAATATCGTGCCTTCGATTTCAAAACCTAAGTGGCGGTAGTATCCGTCGTTATCTGACATAACATAAATGTAATCATTTGGATATTTTGCTTGCAGTCGGGATATTAGCGCTTTGCCATAGTTATGACCACGTCTTTCATTATCGACCAACAAATCATAAATGTATACGCCAAAGGCGCCGTCTAATTTATAACGCAAGAAAGCGATTATTTCTTCGCCGTCAAACATTACAAAAGCTCGGGAATCCTTTAGGACCTTTAAATATTTTTGCCATTTAGAAGGAGAAAAATAACTTGCCCATTCTAAATCTTTCGATATAAGAAGACGAAGTTTCTCGGCATCACCTTTTTGATATAATCGTATTTTCATAGGTTGCCCCCTCATTGTTTATTAAGAAAAGCCAACATTATTGCCTTTTTATAGCAAAAATATTCACAAAAGATCTATGAATCGCTCTTTAAGCTAATCTACATCCTCGTATCATCAAAACGCGCTAAGATAGGTTCCATCTTCTTGATCGTGCGTTTGATAGTGCCCATCTTAAATGGATTTTTAAGTTTGGCCTTTTTGATTAGTTCTGTAAATGGATAACGACCACCAAGTTGACATAACTTTACGTATCGTGACCAAGCTAGTTTGCGGTCCTCTTCCATCATCACAAGGAATTGGAAAGCCACAACTTGGGCTAATGTGTAATCGATGTAGTAAAACGGGGTTGTGTAAATATGGCTTTGCCGCATCCACCTTATTCCCTTTTCATACATCGAAAATCCACGATATTTCTTGTAAGGAGTGTATTTCTTTTCAAGCTCGCGCCATTTAGCGCATCGCTCATCATGTGTCGCTGTGGGATTTTCGTAGATGTAATGCTGGAATTCATCGACGGTCACGCCATATGGAAGAAAATTTATAGCGTTGACAAGATGTGAATATCGATATTTTTCTTGATCCTCTTTGAAGAATTTTTCCATCCATGGCCAAGCAAAAAATTCCATGCTCATCGAATGTATTTCTGCTTCTTCCATTGTTGGATCGCGATACTCAGGAATCTTTATTTTCCGCGAACTATATCCTTGAAAAGCATGGCCAATCTCGTGCGTTAATACGTCGACATCACCCGATGTACCATTGAAATTAGAAAAGACGAACGGTACCTGGTATTTAGGGAAATACGTCATATAACCCCCGCCTTGTTTACCAGGTCGAGCTTCAAGGTCGAGAAGATGAAAATCAATCATCATATCAAAGAATGCACCAATTTCTTCACCCATCTCGTGATACATCGTTTGGGCAGCTTTTACTAAATATTCTTTGTCGCCTTTTGGTGAAGGATTACCGGATGTAAAGTTGAGTGATAAATCATAAAACATTGGATTCGGAATTCCGATGCGTTGCGCCTGGCGTTTGACCAGTTTCTTTGAAAGTGGAACAACCGCCCGATATACTTGATGGCGATAACTAGCTACATCATCAGCGTCATAATCAGTTCTTCCCATTCGAGCGTAGCCAAGGGCAACATAGTTTTTAAAACCAAGTTTTTTTGCCATCGCATCTCTAAGAAAGACTAATTCAGAATAAATATTTGCGAGTTCTTCTTCATTATCTGCAAACCATTTAGCGGTGGCCATTGATGCGCGACGACGGATGGAGCGATCGAGCGAATCGGCAAATTTTCCCATTTGTGACAAATTGTAGACACCACCATCAAATAGAATTTGAGCAGATGCAAGCAATTTAGAATACTGACTTGTGAGGCGATTTTCTTTTTGCAGTTCTTCGATGATGCTTGGATCAAATGTTTTTAGACTTATTTCGATCTTGTCGAAAAGAAAACGACCCAGTTTCTTTTCTAGTTCACTTCGAAATGGTGAAGAGACAAGAGCTTTTTGATATTCATTATATAGCGCCTGGAAAAGAGGTCCCATCTCATCAATCGCATCCTGAGCTTTTTGATAAGCTTCAACGCGCGTGTCTTGCGTATAACGAACACTGATAAGCGTGAATTGATTGCTGACCTCATCAACGAGTTTTATGATTTTATCAATCACCCTTTTTTGTTCCTGCGCCGAAATGGAGGCACGGAATGCTGATAACAACTTTTTAAACTTTGCTTCGATTTGTTTGATATTTGGAATAATCAACGGGAATTCTTCAAGTTTCATTTTTTTCTCCTTGTTTTTTTATTTAATAAACTAATTTCGTCCATCTTTGCTGGTTTTGATAAACCAGGTAACCTAAACATGATTGCTAAGTTAGCGTTGTTTTCGATGACCTCGATAGAAGTTCAAAGAACATCTTATAATCCTCAATGTTAGGATAAATTTGACCTTTTTAGCCACTTATTTATAGACACAAAAGAGGTTTCTATTATTTAAATAACTATATTTTAATAAGTATAGTTTTCTCGCAATGCAGTTTAATCTTATTTAGGCAATTTGTGTTTCAAACCATACTTCGACACAATAATAACATTTTTGATGGCGGAGGAAGAGGGATTTGAACCCTCGCGCCCCGTTAAGAACCTACAAGCTTTCCAAGCCTGCCCCTTCAACCACTTGGGTATTCCTCCGGCACAAGAAAAATTATATGAGAACAAAAGGCTAATTACAACGATTTAAACATAATATATAATATTATATGACATGATTGAAATTGTTATTAAAGGCCAAGAGGCCAATCAAAGAGTTGATAAATACGTTCGCAAGTATTTAAACAATGCTCCTTTGAATTTTATTTATCGCCTTTTTCGTAAGAAAGATGTCAAAATCAATGGGCATTGGGTTGATATTAACTATGTCTTAAAAGAGAACGATACGCTTAGGCTTTACGTTACCGATCAACAAATCGCTGAACTATCTAAGCCGAAAGAAATGCCTAACACCAAAGTTGTGGAGTCAGTCGTCTTTGAAGATGATAATATCCTAATTGTTAATAAAAGTAAGGGCATACTAGTCCATGGTGATGAAAACGAAAAAGTCCACACTCTTTCAAATCAAGTTCTTAATTATTTAATGCAAAAAGAGGAATATAACCCCCGTGAAATTAAAGGCTTTGTTCCAGCACCAGCGCATCGTCTTGACCGCAATACTTCCGGCCTTGTTATCTTTGCGAAAAATCTCATCGCCCTTCAAGAGTTAGAATCAATGTTTAAAACACGAAAAGGGATTGAGAAGCATTATATGGCTTTAGTTGTCGGAACTGTCAATAAGGGTCGAACAATCGACTTTCCGCTAAAAAAAGACGCAAAAGCCAAGCTCGTGAAGGTAGATAAAGTCGCTAATGGCGCATTGGAAGCCAAAACTGAAATTAGTGTTATTCGTCATTATGGCGACTATACACTTCTTGATGTTCGCTTATTGACAGGCCGCACTCATCAAATACGCGTCCATCTCAAAGCAATTGGTCATCCAATTATTGGCGATGGTAAGTACGGAGACTTTAAGCAAAATCGCCTATTCAAAGAACAATTTAATTATGACACGCAATTTTTGCATGCCTATCGATTGAAGTTTGTTGATAATGGTGGTTTACTTCAATATTTAAATAACCATGAGGTTATAAGCACTATGTCCAAAACAGAAACCGACATCTTAGATGCGTTAGATACAAAGGAAAAGAAAAAATGGTAACCAAACAGAACTATAATCGCTGGCTTCAAAGTCCAAAAGTCAGCAGCAAAATGAAAGAGGAAATGAAACGAATGTCTCCTCAGGAAATCGATGAGTCATTCTTTAAAGATATCGAATTTGGTACAGCTGGTATGCGAGGCGTCATCGGGCCTGGCACTAATCGCATGAACTATTTTACGATTCAAAAAGCAGCAGTTGGTTTTGCTCTATATTTGCTTTCCACATTTGCTAACGCTCAAGAATTAGGCGTCGTTATTTCTCATGATAATCGCCACATGTCACGGGAATTTACCGTGCAAATCGCTAATCTTTTTTCGGAAATGGGCATTAAATGCTACATTTTTGATAGTTTGCGACCGACTCCGGAATTATCCTTTGCCGTTCGTTATAAAAAAGCTTGTGGCGGCATCATGATTACCGCATCTCACAATCCCAAAGAATACAATGGTTTTAAAGTTTATGATGAGCATGGTTGTCAATTGGTGCCAAACAAAATTAACAAACTAATTAAGATAATCGATAATCTTCCTAATGAACTAGATTTAGTAATCTCAAATAGTTCAAAAAAAGGTCTTATCAAAACGCTTGATTCTGATGTTGATGATGAATATGTTCGCCTTGTTAAGCAAATTCAACTCAATCCCAATTTGCCAAAAGAAGGTTTTAAAATTGTCTTTACCCCCAACCACGGAACGAGTTATGTAAATGCTATGCGCGTGTTTAAAGATTGCGGTTATGAGATTTATCCTGTCCTATCACAAGTTGAACCTGATCCTGATTTTAAAGGAACACTCTCACCAAACCCTGAGGATAAGAATAGTTATATCGAACCAATTAAGCTCGCCAAGGAAATTGGCGCTCAGTTTATTGTTATGACTGATCCCGATGGTGATAGAGTCGGCGTAAGTTATTTATCAAGTAATGGTGAATATGAACTATTTACTGGCAATCAATCAGCGGCTCTTCTAATCGATTATGTGCTTGGTCAACGCGCGAAATATGGCCTATTAGCGAAAAATGGCGTATTTTACGATACGATTGTGTCATCAGATTTAGGGCGTACTATCGCTAAAAATTATGGGTTAAGAGTTGAAACCTTTTTAACGGGCTTTAAATTTATTGGTGACCGCATTCAATATTACCTTGAAAATGATGGACCAACTTTTGAATTTGGATATGAAGAAAGTTATGGGTGTCTCATTTCACCTTTTGCGCGAGATAAGGATGGTATTCAAGCGATATTAATGTATTGTGAAATGGCCCTTTATCATTATCTTCAAGGTAAAACCTTGGATGTTGTTTATGATGACATTCAAAAGAAATATGGTTATCGTCTCGACATCTCATTTTCTGTTGCCTTTAAAGGTTCGGCGGGCATGTTAAAAATGAGAGAAATAATGACAAAATTAAGTAACCAAGAGGTTAAAAGTTTAAACGGGCATCGCGTCATTGAAATGCGCGATTACATGAAAAGCGTAATCATCAATGAGCGCGGCAATGAACAAATTGCTTTGCCATCGGCAGACGTTGTCACTTTAATTTTAGATGATGAAACGAGCATTACCGTTCGTCCAAGCGGCACTGAGCCAAAGTGTAAGTTCTATTTTGGGGTTAAAGGATTAAGTGCCGAGGCTATAAAAAACATTCCTAATCTATTGTTCGCCGAACTAAAAGAAAAACTCGACATCTAGAAGCATTAATTCTTGAAATTGATATTCATAGGTATATGATAGAAAGGGTTTTATGAAATACTTACTTGTCACGATTATTAAAAACAACGAACGTGCCCATCGGCTTTTCGAAAAGCTCAATCAATTGAAAATTAAAGGCACAGTTTTGCCATCGACAGGTCTAAATCATGCTTTAATGGAATCTGATATCAACCATCCACCTATCTTTGGAGGGTCTCGGTATTTAGTTGAGCAGGAGTATGAGTCTAATTCGACCGTCATCATCGTTATTGATAAAGCAAAACTTGACCTAGCTCGTTCAACTATTAAAGAAATGACAAACAATCTTGAGGATGCATTTATGTTTGCGGTCCCGCTGGATCATTACGAAGGTAGCGAAGTTTAATGGAATACTTAAATATCACCTTGATCCTCGGACTTGCAATGGCGGCGGGGCTCCTTTCAACAAGATTAATGCGTCTTTTGAATTTACCCAATGTGACTGGATATTTAGTTATTGGTCTTCTTTTAGGTCCGTTTATCGGTCGCTTATTTTCAACAGAAGCGATTGAACATTTCTCGATTATTAGTGATATAGCCTTAGGTTTTATCGCCTTTAGCATTGGCTGTGAATTTAAAATCTCTTCTCTGATTAAGATTGGTAAAAAAGTAGTTATTATTACTATTTTTCAAGCCTTAATGACTGCCATCGTTGTTACGATTGCCATCTTTGCCTTCACGCAAAATGTCGCTTTAGCTCTAACTCTTGGCGCGATTGCCACGGCGACGGCTCCTGCTGCGACTTTAATGGTGGTCAGACAATACAAAGCCAAAGGACCTATCGTTGATACCTTGCTTCCTGTCGTTGCTTTTGATGATGCAATTGGCTTAATAATTTTTTCGATATTACTAGCTATTTCCAAAGTAGTAGCGACTAATAGCGGATTGTCATTTGAAGCCTTAGTCTTAGCCCCCCTTATTGAAATACTTCTTTCGTTGGCAATCGGTGCAGCCCTAGGAGCGCTTTTGGCTCTGGTTATGCGCTTTTTTAAATCGCGCGCCAATCGTCTTAGCTTAATGATTGCGACCGTTTTTCTTGGCGTCGGTGTGACGGCCTTATTCGCGGCTTTTGATTGGTATTCACTGTCTCCATTACTTCTTTGTATGATGATAGGGGCCGTTTTTGCCAACATGCGTAGAGACTCTAATCTCGTGATTGAAGGCGTTGATCGTTGGACCCCTCCTTTATTTATGTTCTTCTTTATTCTAAGTGGGGCCGAATTGAATTTAAGTGTCATCGTCAGCGTCGGCGTGATTGGTGTTATTTATATTGTCGCAAGAAGCATTGGCAAATATTCTGGTGCCTATCTTGGGGCATTATCGACAAAAAGCGAAAAATCAATTCGTAATTACTTAGGTTTAGCTCTTTTACCTCAGGCTGGTGTAGCAATCGGTATGGCAAAAGTGGTGTCAGATGAAATGCCCGATGAAATTGCGACAAAAATTGTGACCGTTGTTTTATGTTCGGTACTATTTTTTGAATTAATTGGACCAGTGATTACCAAGATTGCCCTCATGCGGGCAGGCGAAATTATTAAAGAGCCGAAAAAACCGAAAAAATTACCGCTTCCCCCTCCCTCTTCTTCAACGTAAAAAAAGATGCCTATCGAGGGCGTCTTTTAATTTCTTTTAAGATTTGTTTAAGCGTGTGATAAATGCCGTCGTTTTCATTGTCTTTTACGCTGACACGATGGGCGTTTTTTATGATTTCGGGACCGCCGTTTTTCATGGCGACGCTTATTCCGGATACAGCAAACATATCTAAATCATTTTCGGCATCGCCGAAAGTGATAATGTTTTCTTTCTTTATGCCGTAATAATCAGCTATTAAAACGATACCGGAACCCTTGGATACGCTTTTAAAAAACAATTCAAAGTAAGAAAGGCCAAACCAAAAGCGAACATCAATCTCATTAAAGCGACCGACGATATCGCGAATGGCCTGTTCATCAATGTTATCTTTCTTGGTTTGAAGGATCATCGTCATCGGATTTACATCTAGTGTCTTAGTGATGTCGCCGTAATGCATATTCATACCTTCGTACCAAAAGAAGCGAGCAAGATATAAATCTTCCTCATTTATCCATATGTCTGTGTCATTTTCGCACATGACGTTTTGAACATAAGGCTTTAGATTGATAAACAGTTCTTTGACTGTTTCCTTTGGAAATTCGAATTCTACTTTTGGAAACGTTTCATCTTTAGGGTAAAAAACAAAAGCGCCGTTATAACAGACGAGAGGCGAGTTTAATTCGAGTTCATCAT